>DASQNU010000240.1:0-124343 GCA_035644815.1 Bathyarchaeia archaeon
TTCCAACGGATCATAGATGCTCATGACATTGAAGGCATTCACATTCTTCGTGATGATGACATAAAAGTCGGTGCGGATTTCTTGCTGGCGCATGAAAAAGTCTAAAACATCCTGTAATCCGTCTTTCGCCAAATGCTCATCGATGGCCAAGACGCGGATATGAGCGAAATACAGCTTTCGCGGCGTTAATTTGGTTAAACGGCGTATTCCCTCTAACAAGCTTTTTCCTTTTGTGCTATACGTAGTCACGGAGGACATGGGCATTCCGCCCGACCCGCGCTGTGCCACTTGGCTAGGGTTTACAATTTGTGTGGATAGTAGGTACTCATCCCCTACCTTGTCGATGCCAATACCCATTACTATCGCGATATCGTTCATCTCTTTGCGGCTCCAGCACCCTGTCGTGAAGAATAAAAGTAAGACCAGGAACAAATGGAAGGCTGGGTATCGGCTCATCCTTATTCATCACCTTTTTTTTGCTGCGATTGGTTTTGCTGGCGGACAAGGTTCGTCTGATTGGCAAGTCTGGGGCGGGTGCGCATGGCCCAGATCGGGGCGCGAATCAAGGTATCTTTTTGCTCGCGGAGAATGATTGGTGCCACGGGTGACATATACGGGACCCCAAACGAACGTAAGCTGCAAAGATACAAAAGAATGGCGATCATACCGACGAAAATCCCGTAGAGACCGAATCCAGCAGCCAAAGCCATTAGCGTGAAGCGCAGCAATCGAATCGGAATGGACATGGCAAAGACAGGAAAAACAAAACTGGTGATCGCCGTAATGGAAACCACGATGACCATGGCCGGCGAGATCAAACCTGCTTGTACCGCAGCTTCACCTAACACGAGTGCCCCTACGATTGAAATGGCCGAACCGATTGCACGCGGCATCCTGATACCTGCCTCGCGGAGAATTTCAAAGGTTATCTCCATGATGAAAGCCTCAACGGCTGCAGGAAATGGTATCCCTTCCCTTTGGGCGGCAATACTGACCATTAAGGTTGTAGGGAACATTTCCTGATGAAAGGTAGTTACGGCGATAAATGAAGCCGGGGCCAGCAGGGCAATAAACAAGGAAATGTACCGCAGAATACGAAGCAGCCCCATATCAGTGACCTCATAATAATCCTCTGCAGATTGCATGAACTGGGTAAAAACTGCTGGCATCAACAACGCAACGGGTGTGCCATCCACCAGAACCGCCACGCGGCCTTCAAGCAGGTTAGCTGCCACCGTATCGGGCCGTTCCGTATTAAAAATAGTGGGAAATAAACAGAATCGCTGGTCCCTAATCAGTTCCTCGATATTTCCGCTCTCCAATATGCCGTCAATATCAATCTGGTTCAACCGTCGATGTACCTCCTCAACCACTTGCTCATCGACGATCTGTTTGATATACATGATGGCAACGTTCGTTTTCGTCACTTTGCCAATCTCTTTCATATCCAGCCACAGGCGGGGATCTTTGATTCTGCGCCGAATCAGCGCGGTATTGGTGATTAGTGTTTCGGAGAAGGCATCCCTTGGTCCGCGTACGACGGTTTGGACGGAAGACTCTTGTACGCCTCGATCTTCCCAGCCTTTCGTTCCGATCAGAAAACCGTGGGTATAGCCATCGATTAAAAAAGCTGTATCGCCAGAAAGTATAGCGGGAAACAAGCGTTTAAAATCTTGTATATTGTGTACGTCTCCTACTGGAATGACTGTTTTTTGCAAAAAGGGTATCAGATCCGAGTGAGGTGTATCTTCTGAGATAATCTGGGCATCTCTCGCATGAAGCATCAGTGCGGACATAAAATCGTTTATCAATTGTTTGTTAGCTAAGCCTTCAAAATAGATGATGGCAGCTTCACGTTGGGGTTCCTGACCAATAAGAATCTCTCTGACAACCAGATCTTTACTGTTTCCCAGCTCGGACTTTAGATAGGTAATATTCTCTACAAGCGTTTCAAAAAGCTGAATATCGGTGTCATGCCTTCCGGACTGTACTAGATTCATCCTGATTCCCCTAACATTTGCAGCAAGATGCACAGTAGTTTCCACACCGATTAGAATTTTCTTCTGGTGGTAAATGTATGCATGTACAGAATGACTCTGCTTCATCTGTCATATATCCCTGTATTCGACCAACTTACGGTTTATGACAATTGCGGTCTAGTCAGAAAGGGCTGCCGATCTCAACCGGCAGCCCTTTCTAATTTGATAGTACTCACGTTTAACTTTTGGATGCGTCAATCAACACCGCTTTGATTCCCTCCATCTCGGAGGGTTTGTCTTTGGCAGTAAACGCAAAGTGAGATCTCAAGGTAGAAAACTGTTACTATTCAATTATCTCATAATGAGGCAATCTGCTCTTCGGGTGACCATCTTTCATCTGCGTTAAACCAATACAACCATTGTTCCGGCACGTTGCGGATGGTGTTCTCGAGAAAACAATATAGCGGCTCCATCGCCTCTGCTATCTGTTCACGATTATGGTGCTCGTAGGGGTAATAAGGTGGGGAAAAAACAAGGCGATGTGTGAAATTGCCATCGCGATAACCGTAAAATGGAACGATGGGCACCTTTTTTTCTAAAGCCAGTGTCGCTGCTCCCTGCGGCAGTTGTGTCAATCTGCCAAATAGACGCGCACTGGAGAAATCACGTCGCCAAAAATCACCCATGATGAACACAACGCCGTTTTGCTCTAAGTGACGGCGCAGCTTTCTCAACAAGGTAAGCGGAGGCGTGTCGTCATAATCTAGGCCTTCGCAACCAAGCTGCTGGAAAATCAGGTAGAGCGGCCGGAGCTCTGCACTTTTCGCCGTTACCACAGTTAGGCAAGGATACCTTTGGGACAGATACCAGTAGTAATAGAAAAAGTTTCCTACGTGGGGAGCGTATAAGATCGCTCCTCTTCCGTGAGCAAGTGCTTCTTTTACATAATGTTCCCCCTCGGGGTGAAAACGCCCAACATGTGAATAAGGTAGCCGGTTACTGTCCACGAGGAGTTCGTACAATGTGACACACACATTAAACAGGTATCGCTGTCGTCGTCCGATGATCGAGGGCTGCTGCCCGAGCAGATCGCCCATATTTTTCTCAATCCGCCTGCAAAGAGATTTGGCCTGGAAAGAAAGGCATCGACTGATCCAATGACAAACGAGTAGAATCAGTGGACGAGGTAACAACGAGCACCAAAAGGCCATTCTCCGTATCGCTCTTTCATTCCTTGTCAGCTTGCCAATCCATTCATACACGGCATACATCTCCTTTTGCAAAGGAATGGAAAGCGTTTATCGCTCAAGAAAATGACGTCGATACTTATCCACTACTCTTTCAGTCGACAGGACAACCAGGTAGTCAATGGAGTTTAGTCGGGAGTCGTATATTGGCTCTCCTGCAAGTTCTGCACCCAACCAGAGATAGCCTTTAATCAATGGGGGCAGCATACGAAACAACTCCTTTACTCCTCCTTGGACATCTTCTACAAGCTGTAGATTGTCGATGCATTTCTCAGGCAGTGGTCGGATGCCGTACCGCATAGTGAGATAGCCATGCTTTTGGAGAAGACTGTGAATTCGATTGAGTTGGATCCTATCCATCCCCCGCATGCTGGCACATCCGATTAGATACTGGTAATCATGCTGGTTCACATAGTTCGCTATGCCTTCCCAGAGCAGTTGAATCACCCTGCCGTTGCGATATGTGGGTGCGATACAGCTCCTCCCCAGTTCAAGTGTTCGCTCTTTTGGCGGAACAAAATTCGTCAAATCAAAAAATGATTCCGAGTAGAATCCGCCATGAACCAGTGCCCGCTCGCCCGGCATCAATCGGTACGTTCCCACTACCTGGTCTAAAGATAAGTCCTTGACGATCAAATGATCACACCATAAATCAAATGAATCTTCTTCCAGTCTGCGATGATTGCTCATTTGATGGTTGCCGAGTTCCTCCACGAAGCATTCGTAACGAAGTCGCATTATTTGATCAAACTCATCCGAACGGTCGGCAAGCTTTACTTGCAGTTCGGGGAGATGGGCTTTCGTGCCCGCTACCATTTGACTCATCCGACTCACCCTTTCTGTGCAACGTGGTGGTGATGCTTCATTGTCACTTTACTCAAAAAAGATGCGCGTTATTTTATGTATCCTGTTAAGGAAATGTAAAAAATCAGATAATAGGAATTTGATGAAAAATGAATCGGGCTTGGAAAGAAACAGCGGTAGTTATGGACGGGAAATTGGTCCAAGACTACCGCTGTTTGCAATAATTTCTTGCGATTTTCATTTCTCAAGAAAGAAAAATGGTTCTTTCTCAGCTATTGCTTTAATACATTCATTTCGCGTTTTAAGTAACCGTTCCATATAAGATTGTAAAAAGATTCGATCAGCGCACTTACCTAAAATGCCCAATGGTGCCGTATAATCAAATAGATCGGTCATCAAGGTGCCGTCATGATGTTTTTTAAAAAGATGTTCGTGTCTGAATCGCTTAAAAGTACCACTTACCATTTCGTCTACAAAACGATACGGTCGATCAAATTCAGTAATAACCGATGTTAACCGTTGGCGGATACCAAAATGTGTAGCCTCCCAGGTGACGGTCTCCCCTAGTTCGATAAGGCCCGTTAATCTTCCCGCTACAGCTCTCTCATTTGTATGGGCAGTCGACAAAAGATGGATTTCGATACTCCGGGATAAGTCAAAACAAACCTCAATGGGCGCTTGTATATATAGCTCCAATCTAATTATAGGCAACCCCTTACTCTCCCTTCACGTATCGTTCTCAATCTTACCTCGTTTTTTCCCTCTGTTAATACCTAACGAATGAAAAAAGTCTTTGAGTCAGTTCTCAAAGACTGTCATTTTGCATGAGAGAACTACTGCAAGACCCGATTCAAAAACTCCCTAGTCCGCTCCTCTTTTGGATTGTTGAAAATCTCATGAGGTGGTGCCATCTCGATAATCCGGCCTTGATTCATGAAAGCCACCCAGTCGGCCACTTCCTTGGCAAAGCCCATCTCATGCGTCACGATAATCATCGTCATTCCTTCACTTGCCAACTGCTTCATCGTTTCCAACACCTCACCGACCAGCTCTGGATCAAGCGCTGATGTCGGTTCATCGAACAGCATGATGTCTGGCTTCATTGCCAGCGAACGGGCGATGGCCACGCGTTGTTTCTGCCCCCCCGACAGACTTGAGGGATACACACCAGCTTTTTCCGCTAACCCGACTTTTTCCAGAAGACGTAGCGCTTCCTGTTTTGCCTCTTCCTTGTCCGCCTTCTTCACGACCAGCGGCGCCTCGATCACGTTTTCGAGGACGGTTTTGTGAGGGAAAAGATTGAAATGCTGAAACACCATGCCTACTTTTTGCCGTACTTTGGTCAGGTCGTCCTTTTTTGGATCGATGTTTTTCCCTTCGATGATAATTTCTCCGCCGTTCCTCATCTCCAGAAAATTGATACATCGGATCAAGGTGCTCTTGCCCGAGCCGCTGGCGCCTATCAGTACGAATACCTCGCCCTTCCTGACGGTCAAGTTGATGTCTTTCAGAACCTCGAGATCCCCAAAGCTCTTTTTCAGATTTTGCAATCGGATCATTTCCTGTTTTTCGCTCATCGTTTCCCCTCCTAGGAGTCCCCTTTTGCCAGACGCTGCTCCATCTTGTTGACGAAATAAGTGAAGACCATCACGATTACCAGATAATAGAAAGCCACGATCAGGAAATACGTCATTTCATCAAAGGTTTCTGCAGACAAGCGGCGCGCAAGCGAGAACAATTCGTCCATGGCGATGAATGCCGCAAGCGAGGATTCTTTGAGCGAGAGGATAAACTGGTTGCCAAGCGGCGGGATGGATCGTTTCAAAGCCTGAGGCAATATGATTCGTCGCATCGTTTGTGCGGAAGACATCCCCAGCGAAAGGCCAGCCTCCATCTGCCCCTTGTCGATCGACTGAATCGCACCCCGGAATATTTCCGCGATGTATGCTCCACTGTGAATGGCCAGGGCCAAGGTCGCCGACCAGAATTGGCCCAAGTCGATCACCTTGTAAAATCCAAAGTAGAGCACGAAAATTTGGACGATCAGTGGAGTTCCGCGGATCAGCGTAATGTACACATTGGCGATCAGCTGACCGCCGGGGATCCTGGACACTTTCAAAAGGGCGACCAGCAAGCCGATGAAGGTTCCCACAATGACAGAAGCAATCGTCAATTCAAATGTCAAAAGAAGCGGCTTCATGAAAAACGGAAGCGTTCGGAAAAATTCCTGGATGAGATGTGAAATGCCGGGCACTTGAACCACCCCTCGCTTGTAATGGAATGAGCCTACCAACCTCTCAGCTCTTAAAGGATTGGTAGGCTAGTCGAAAGAAGTATGTATCCTATTCTTTTTTGCTAATGTCGCGGTTGAAGTATTTTTTGCTCAGCTTCAGGTAGGTTCCATCTTCTTTCATTTGCTTCAATACTTCGTTGATTTTGTTCAGCAATTCCGTGTTTCCTTTGCGCACGGCGATCCCGTGCTGCACTTCGGTCAATGCCGCACCGCTTTTCTTGATTTTTAAGCCTTGTTGGATGGCAATTTCTCCCACGACGCTGTCCGTCATGACCACATCATGCTTGCCTTGCTCCAACGCTCGGAGCGCCGTCACGTCGCTGTCGTAGGTTTTGATGTTATCCGTATACTCGCGGGCCATTTTTTCATGGGTAGTGCCAAGAGCTACGGCGACTTCCTTGCCTTTTAGCCCTTCTAGTGTAGAAATGTTTCCGTCCGGACGGGTAAACAGCTGTCCACCAGAGAGATAGTATGGATCCGCGAAGTCAATCTGCTGCTTCCGTTCTTCGGTAATGGCATGGCTCGCGATTGCCGCGTCGTAACGCCCTTCCTTAACACCCGCGATGATGCCGGAGAACGGTGAGGTGACCGGTTTTGGTTCCAGACCCAACCGCTTAGCAATTTCGTTGCCGATTTCGATGTCAAAACCGGTCAACTGTCCGTCTTTGAAATAGCTGAAAGGCTGATATTCACCGGATGCGGCAAATGTGAATACTCCCGCTTCTTTGGTCATGCCGGATGCACTATTACCAGCAGGCGTGTTCGGTTGTCCACCGTTTTGACCGGTTGAAGCGGATTGCCCACAGCCGGCTACAAATAATGACATGGAAAGCATTAGTCCCGCAATCATACTCATCTTTTTCTTCATGTTTTCTACCCCCTGAGAATGTTTGGTTGGTTTTGCTGCTAATCCACCGTCTGCAGTTGTTCTGAGATGGAAAGCGGTGCCCCTGTTTTGCCGATCACTTCTTCCAGCGTGTACGGATACATCACTTCCGTCAGCATTAGCCCTGCTTCGGTCACCTCGATTACTGCCATCTCCGTGATGATCAAATCGATACAGTTTTTCGCGGTGAGCGGAAGTGTACAATCCTTGACGATTTTGGGCTCTCCTTCCTCATTTACATGGCTCATCAGGACGATAACCTTCTTGGCATGAAGCGCCAACTCCGTACCGCCACCGATACCGTAGACCCGCTTGCCGGGAACGATCCAATTGGCCAGGTTTCCGTTACGGCTTACCTGAAGCCCCCCGATCATGGCCACATCCAGTTTTCCGCGCCGGATCATACCGTACGCGATGGTACTGTCAAAAAAAGAGGCACCAGGGACAATCGTTACTGGCGTACCACCCGAGTTAAAGAGATAAGGGTCTTCTTGCCCTTTCAAAGGTGCAGACCCAATGCCAAGGATACCGTTTACCGAGTGGAACATTACGTTCCAGTCATGCGGAATGAAGTCAGTCACCAGTTCGGGTATACCGATTCCCAGATTGACCGCCATGCCGGGTTGGATTTCCCGGGCTGCTCGCCGTGCGATCATATTTCGCTGGTCCATTTTTAACCCCATTGCCGCTTCACCCCATCGCTTTTCACGATGTAATCCACAAAGATCCCGGGCGTCACAATCTGCTCTGGATCGATGTCTCCTGCCGGAACGATCTCCTCTACCTCCGCAATGGTGACGTCGGCGGCCATGGCCACCAGTGGATTTAGGTTCCTCGCCCCTTTTTCATAAATCAGGTTGCCGAAAGTGTCCGCCACTCTGGCGTAAACAATGCCCACATCCGCTGTGATGGCTGGCTCGATCCAATAGTTGCGCCCCGCAACGTTTACCTGTTGCTTCCACGATCTATCGACTCCTTCCAGTCCACCATCCACTAGAATACCAGCGATGCCGACGCCACCCGCGCGGATTTTTTCAGCCAAAACCCCTTGCGGATAAAACTCCACTTCGAGTCTCCCTTCCATCATTTGCCGGCCAGCCTCGGGATTGGAGCCGATATGGGTGGTCTGCAGCCTTTTTACCCTGCTGTGGCTGATCAACCGCCCAGCGCCCAAATCTGGATAACCGGCGTCATTGCCGGTAAGTGTCAGTTCTTGCACCCCTTTTTTCAAAATACCTTCAATCAGGGTAGCCGGGGTACCGATGCCACCGAATCCCCCGTACATGAGGTGCGTACCGTCCGACACTGATTCCAATGCTTGTTCCACTGTTGCGATTTTGGATAGAATGGTGTGCAATTTGAATCACTCTTTTTAGCGTTATTACACTCAAAGAATGAAAGCAAAATCTGTGCCAAGCCGAAAAAGCCTTACATGACGTCATTATCCGTACAGCATCAGATCTGTATCGAGTCGAAATCGATTCACATACCGTTCAGACATAGGCATAGATGGCGGGTTAGAGTCGAATCGATTTCGATTCAATTGTGGTCAAAACCGATTCGAATTGTTAAAATAATGAAAAAATTATAACACCAAAACTTCCTGTATAGAGGTGAAGTCGTGTGGAGAAAGATGCGGAAATCCTTTCCCTATTTAAAATGAGCCAGGTAATAGACATTTTCAACGTACTCGCGGACGGCATTTACATCTCGGACGCTCAGGGAAATACCTTATGGTTGAACAATGCAAGCGAAAATCTTTGCGGTGTGCCAAAAGCGGAACTCATCGGCCGCAACGTTGCAGACTTGGAAGAAATGGGAATTTTCAAGCCTTCCGTCACACGGTTGGTGCTGGAAAAGGGTGAACCGACCACGACGATCCAGCTCGTCAACAACAAGGGAAAATTCCTTGTCACGGGCCATATCATCCCGGATGAACAGGGGAAACCGGAGCTGATCATCGCCCATTCCCGCGACATCACGGAAGCGGCTCGTGCCAGTTCGCAGCTGGAAGAGACGGTGTCGCTTCTGAAGCGGTACAGTGAAGAGATTAAGCTGATGAAGCGGGAAGCAAGTCAGGGCATGTCCACAATGCTGATTGGAAGCAGCCGTGCTTATCTCTCGCTTCTGGAGTTAATCAAAAAAGTGTCAGTCGTCGATACTACCGTATTGATTACCGGAGAAACCGGAGTCGGCAAAAGCATGATCGCGGAGCATATCCATCAGTTGAGTGAGCGTAGCAGCTCGCCATTCGTCCATGTAAACTGCAGCGCGATACCTGAAACCCTGATCGAATCGGAGCTGTTCGGCTATCAAAAGGGAGCGTTTACCGGTGCTAGCCAGACGGGGAAAATGGGATTAGTCAAAATGGCAGATAAAGGAACACTGTTTCTTGACGAGATCAGTGAACTCCCCTATCATCTCCAGTCTAAACTGCTGCTGCTATTGCAGAATAAAACCTTCATGCCGATCGGAGGCACCAAAACGTATACCGCGGACGTGCGGATCATCGCTGCCACCAATGCGAATCTGCTTGACTTGGTCAGAATCGGCAAATTCAGGCATGATCTGTATTACCGCCTGAATATCCTGCCTGTGAATGTGCCGCCCCTGCGCGAACGAAAAGAAGATATTTTTCCACTGCTACACCACTACTTGAAAAAGTTCAACACAAAACATCATCATCAGCGACGTTTCTCCACAGAAGTCCTGGATGTGCTCCATCATTACGAGTGGCCAGGCAACGTCCGAGAACTTGAGAATCTGGTTGAACGGATCGTCATTACAGCGAGACAGGACGAAATCCACGTATCCGATCTGCCGGAAGAGCTGCGCAGCATTAGCGGCTTAGAGGAAAGCCTGCTTGCGCTCGGGGGCAATCTCTCCCTTACCGAGCGGGTTGAAAAAATCGAAGCGGAACTGATCGTTCAAGCGTTGAGGCTGCACAAAACCAGCCGTAAAACCGCATCAGCACTGGGCATTACCCAATCGCTTTTGATGCGGAGGGTCAAAAAATACGGGATACAACTGGAAGGTGTGGAGGCAATGACTTGAGGACTTCTTCCCCCATATGTTCGATTCTCCAAAAGGGGAAAGAATGCATTATTGGTGCGGGAATTGTAATGTTCCCGTTATGTCAAAAATACTATTTTCGCGCAACTCTACTTGTTTATGTGCGACTTCTTCCATAAGGGAAATCTTCTAAGAGTTAGTCGCACATGAACCTTTTGTAATTCAGTTAATAATCGATTCACATCGCAAAAAGACATCTCAAAAAGAATATTGATCGATATGTTCGAAAACATCTTGATCGCTTGAAATCATTGTACTCCCAAGACTCGCAATGATTTTCTCATCCATATCCGTAAATTCCATCTCTTTAACAAGATCAGCCCCCGTAACCACTCATCTATAACGAATGCGATCCATATCCCCATGAGGCCAAGTTCAAAGTGAATCGCAAGAACATAGGACACAACTACACTAATACCCCACATGGAGATGATCCCTAAATAAACTGCAAAGTGGATATCCCCCAATGCTCGCAATGCACCCAAGATTACCAAGTTTAAGGAACGCCCAGGTTCTAAGAGGATCGTAATTAGAAGAAGGATGCTTCCAGTTTGAATAATGGCCGGATTATCCGTAAATATCTTAAAAAGCGATTCAGAGAAAACATAGATGATGATCCCCATCCCAAGCGAAATGACAAAAGAAATACGCGTGCTAGTAAGACATCGTTCATAGACACGCTGAAATTGCTTCGCACCTGCCAAATGTCCGATCAAGATTTGAGTACCTTGACTGATTGCCATACTGAATAGATAGATAAACATCATAAGGTTCTCCGTATAAACCTTGGTTGTGATCACTTGAGTTCCGAGAAACGTAGCGACATAGGTAATGGCCAATTGAGAGGTATGGTACGATAATAGCTCGCAAGCGGATGGTATCCCTATCTGAATCAGCCTTTGCAGATGCTCCAACGGCAATCTACATACATGTAAAAACGGAAGTGGAGACTCAACTCGTTTCATTAAAATCACGAGAATAACGACTAGCCCAATTGCTTTACTAATTGTTGTTGTGATAGCAACACCAAAAACTCCTAAAATCGGTATCCCAAAGGGCCCGAAAATAACCAAGTAATTCCCAATCACATCAAACAAGTTCATGCCGATCGTAATAAACATGACATCCTTTGTGAAGCCATAGCTTCTAAGAACAGCACTAACGGTTAATATAACTGATGAAATAAAAGAAAATCCGCCTACGATTGTGATGTAGAGCTTGGCTTCACTAAACAATTCATCGGGTAACCCCATTACTTGAAGAATGTAGTCTCCCCACAAAAAAACACTCCCGCTCAATAACACCCCAAAAAATAGATTTGTAACTATGGAAATGACTGCTACTTCAACTGCTTTTTGTGCTTCCTTTGCGCCAATGTGATTCGCAACTAACACAGAAGTACCTGTTGCGATCACACCGAAAAACAGGAGGATGATATAGATGATTCTATTGGCTACTCCAACCGAAGCGACGGAATTATCAGAATACTGACTAAGCATTAACGTATCAGCATTGCCCATTAACATATGTAGAAATAATTCGATAAAAATCGGCCATGTTAATGCAAATAAGCTCAAGTTTCCTACATGTTTCCCCGTCATGTTGTTTCCTCACTTTACAGGTTATTTCATCCCTGCTCATCATGATATGACGGAAATAAATCTAAAAAAATAGAACGTTTTCGAACCGATTGTTCAGTATTTCTGAATAAAAAGAATAAAAATGACACTTTCCCAAGCAAGAAAGTGTCACTCAAAGGATTTTTCAAGTTTTTCCTGTAGTGCTGCAAAGAGCGTTGTTACTGCTTTTCCAAGTGATTTTTCTTTTCGAAGCAATCCAATCGACAAACTCAAATCGACATCTTGTATTTCTCGATAAACAGTAGCTGCAGGTGGAGTTTGAACAATCGTTACAGGCAACAGGGCTACACCAATTCCACCTTGCACAAATTGAATAATGGTGTCGCTATCGCCAATCTCGATGGCAGGCTTTACCGTTAAACCTAGTTCAGCGAAACGCTGCTCTAGAGTTGCTCGATATGAGTTCAATGGTTCAGATAAAAGAAGATTGATGTTCCCTAAATCTTGTAATGTGATGCAACTTTTTTTAGCAAGAGGATGCTGTTCAGGGAATAGTAATCCTACTTTTTCAATGAATAATGGTACCTTTCTTAGACCGGTTGTTTCATTAGGAAGAATCGGACCAATTCCAATATCCAGTTCCTCATGCAAAATACGATCACAAATCGTGTCCGTCCTAATGAACTCAATCGATAACGTCACTTTGGGATTCTCCTTCAAAAACTGGATGAGGATCGGAGGCAAGTGTTTTTTTCCCACTGTTTCAATCACGCCAATTCGTACATGCCCCTGAATGGTTTGCGAAATATCTAAAAGCGTCTTTTCCTTTAACTCCATTGCTTGGTCTAATAAGCGGCTTGCGTGTTCCCAAAAAACTTGCCCTTCATGAGTTAACACCATTCTTCGACCACTTTTTTCAAAGAGTTTTATTTCCAAATACTCTTCAAGCTGTTGTATGTGCAGAGAAATCGTAGACTGTGCGTATCCAAGTGTTTCAGCCGCATTTAAGAAGCTTCCTTTTTTTAGAATCATTTGGATGGTAAGTAATTGTTTTATCTCTATTGAATTTTCCTCCTTGCTATTTGGATTGAACAGGTTCAAATGAGGTACTACTTTTGTTAAATCTCAGCTTGCGGTGTTATTACCCCGGTTAGCCTCCTAGTGTACGCAGAGTATCATAGTCCGGTTAGCTACGCTTTATTTTGTTATCCACAACCTCTCCACGATTGTACCTATTTCATGAAGCCCAGGATCAGTTTTTTTATCCTTCAGATAGCCAAAATGAAGATCAATGTAGAGATCGATACCTTTCCAAATCTGCAGCATGTTTTCCTTAGCAAACCGCATAGCTACTGGTTCAGCCAGAAGTGAACAACCGATTTCTCCTTGCACCAATTTCCCTATCAAGGATTCGTCATCGACATACATGATTTTTTGAGGAAACATATCCTGCTGCGTGAAGTAATCGATAGATTGTTTATAGAAAGGGCAACCTTTCGTTGTCCAAATCCACGGCTTATCTGCAAAATACTTCAGGGACAATTCCTTCTCAGGTGGTACATCCCAGCTGTTAGGATAGACAACAACCATCCTGAAGGAATGGAGTTTGATTGAATGTACGGACGGCTGTGAAACATCCCCATAGTAAAAACCAGCGTTTATTTTTGAGTTGATCAAATTCTCATTGAAATCCTCGCTTTTTATATCGATAAAATGCAATTCTACCTGAGGCAAGCATTCCGAAATACGTTCGATCAATTTTTCCAATCGAAGAAGTTGACCGTCTGTATTCAATCCGATCCGAATGGGTTCCAATAAAATTCTCTGTAATTCGCCCGCTTTTTGATAGAAATCATCTACGGAGGCGAGTATTTTTTCTGCTTCCAGCAACAGTATCGAACCTTTTTCAGTAATAGTCATCCCTTTGGATGTACGATAAAAGAGAGGAAACCCTACTTCTTTTTCCAAGGCTTTGATGTGTGCGCTTGCAGCCGGTTGACTCGCGTTCAGATGCGCTGCTGCTTCTGTCAAGTTGCCAGTTTGGGCAATTTCTATAAAGGTCTTTAATTGATACAGCTCCAACTATCCGCCACCCCTTAGATATAATTGCATGAAACTATTCCGTTTTTCGAATGGATCTGATCAGATATTGAAATTGGACGATTTAACATTGATGGTCTATAGTAACCACAGAAAGACTAATAAAGGAGTGTGGATTCGTGTCGATTTTCCTTGCAATGTGCCTTTTTTCATTTTCCATGTCGATCTCTCCAGGCCCAGTAAATATAACGATTCTTTCTTCAGGGGTCAATTATGGATTTAAGCGCACATTACCTTTCGTATCCGGTTCAACAGTCGGGTTTACATTCTTGTTGACTGCTGTGGGATTAGGGATATCCAATCTCGTTGCGCAAGCCCCCATGTTCTATGAATGGCTAAAATATCTTGGAACAATCTATATGAGTTATATCGGATACAAAATTATGGTTTCGCGCCCTGATATCGAGCTAAAAGAGGAACAACTTCCGCGTTTTCGTCAAGGTTTTCTCATGCAGTGGCTAAATCCGAAGGCATGGATAGCATGTCTTTCTGGTGTTTCTGCTTTTGGTTTGAACACTTCTTATTCAATGCTATTTATCTTTACGAGTATTTATTTTCTCATTTGTTATCTTTCACTTATCGCTTGGGCCATTCTGGGATCCAAATTACAATTTCTTATGAAAGTGAAGAACGGCATTAAGGTTTTTAACTTGGCAATGGGCGGTTCTTTGATTATTGTAGCAATATTTCTTTTGTTTTGAACTTATGAAAATCATCTAGTAACATACCTGGAGGCATCTTTTCATAAAAAAACCATATACATTGGCTTCACTAACTAAATATGAAAAACCTGTACCATTCGTACAGGTACAGGCATGTGTTAGGGTTACTCCTGTTTTGTGGAAACACCTGCTGAAGCAAATGTAGCCATTTCCCCTATCATACGGACCGCCGCTTCCAAAATAGGGAAAGCAACCGCGGCGCCGCTCCCTTCTCCTAATCGCAGCTGCAAATCAAGAATCGGATCGGCAGACAATTCAGCCAGCACACGGGCATGCCCTACCTCCTGCGAGCGATGACCAAATAACAGATATTCACGTGCGTGAGGTTGAAGATGAACGGCAAGCAGCGCCGCTACGGAAGAGATGAAGCCGTCTACGAGAACCGGGATGCGCTGAGCTGCTGCTCCGATCACCGCACCTGTCATCGCTCCGATTTCAAGTCCCCCTACTTTAGCCAATACATCAATCGGATCAGCAGCGTTGGGGCGACGAATCTCCAGCGCTTTTTTCACAATTTCCTTTTTATGTGAGAGTACATCTTCCGTCACCCCGGTTCCTCTGCCAACAATCTCTTCTACATCGGCTCCGGATAGAGCTGCGAGAATCGCGCTGCTGCTTGTCGTGTTTCCGATCCCCATCTCTCCGATGATCAGTAACCGCGCTCCTTCCGCGATAATGGCTTCCGCGCATTCGATGCCGACTGCCAGACAGCGCTCTGCCTCCGTTCGCGTCATTGCATCCTCGCGCAGCATGTTGCCGGTGCCTGGGCGGACTTTCTTTTTCCAGATATCAGGAGCTTCCGGATTGCTGCTTACGCCTACATCCACCACTCGCAGTATTCCGCCAATGTGGCGCGAGAAGACATTGATGGCGGCCCCTCCGCTCGCGAAATTCATGACCATCTGGGCAGTCACTTCCTGAGGAAACGCGGATACGCCTTCCGCTACCACACCATGATCGCCTGCAAAAACCAAAATACCGGGTGGAAAAATCTGCGGAATCGGCTCACCTGTCATGGCAGCCAGCTGGATAGCAAGCTCCTCCAATCTCCCTAAACTGCCCGGGGGCTTGGTAAGCTGATCAATGTGGCGGCGGGCTTTCTCAGCTGCTTCCGTATCCATGGCGGGTATCACACGTTCTACGGTGCCGTGATCACTCATCGTTTACGCTCCTTCCATTGTATGCTGACGTTGAAAAGCTTCCATTTGCTCTTCGATGACATCCAGCTTCACATGTGTACGGACCTGTTCTGCCAGCATATCGAAACCTTGCTCACGCATGCGGATAAAGGAAGGACGATCCGTTAGCGGCGGCAGACCTTTGGCGTCACGTAGCGCATTTAGCAGGTGCGTGCGGAAATCATCATTATGGAAGATCCCGTGAAAATACGTGCCGAGCAAGCGGCCATTCTTCGCATACACCCCTTCTGTGCGATCAGACAATGTGATGAACGGCGCGACAGATGCTGTGGCGACAGACTCGCCCATATGGATTTCATAGCCCTCCACATCAAACTGGTTGTCCGCATAATGAGCTTGGCCACGGGAGAGCACCGTCGTCTTGTTTCGCTGCAGGGTCGTACGAACTGGCAAGAGCCCCATACCAGCGATCTCGCGTTGCGGCGATTCCACGCCATGCGGGTCAGCAATGCTCTCGCCAAGCATCTGGTAGCCGCCGCAAATGCCAATTACGGGTATTTGCTTGTTGCGGTGAAGATGAAGAATCTCACCCTCCAGCCCAGTCTGACGCAGGAAAAGCAAGTCCTCGATCGTATTCTTGCTGCCGGGGAGAATGATCAGATCAGGAGTACCGAGCTCGTCCTGGCGATTGACAAAACGAACGCGGCAGTCCTGCTCGACGAGAAAGGGATCGGCATCCGTAAAGTTCGAGATGTAGGGGTAGCGGATGACGACGATGTCTAGTACTGCCTCATCCGGGATACGCCCCTTGTATTTGTGCAAGATCAGAGAGTCCTCTGCGTCGATCATGAGCTCCGGCAGAAACGGGATCACACCAAGCACTGGCTTGCCTGTATATTGCTCGAACCAGTCCAAGCCTGGTTGTAACAATCCAAGATCGCCGCGAAAACGGTTGATGATCACCCCGATGACCCGCTCTCGATCCTCTGGCTCCAAGAGCTGCAGGGTGCCGACCAGACTGGCAAAGACCCCGCCTCGTTCGATATCCGCCACCAGAATGACAGGAGCGTTCGCCATGCGTGCGACCCTCATGTTGACCAGTTCCCGATCATTCAGATTGATTTCGGCGGGGCTGCCTGCTCCTTCGATCACAATGCGTTCGTATGCACTGGCTAGTCGCTCGTATGCATCTTGTATCACCTGCAAGCCAATGGGAAAGAAGTCAGAACGGTAGGCCGTGGCCTTCATGTTGCTGTAGGGCTCTCCGTGGACTACGATCTGTGACTCCTGTTCACGCGTCGGCTTAATCAGGATCGGATTCATGTCGGTCGTCGCCGGGATGCGAGCAGCTTCCGCTTGTACGCCCTGCGCACGGCCAATTTCCTTTCCGTCGATGGTCACATACGAGTTGAGGGCCATGTTTTGCGACTTGAAAGGGGCCGTCTTGTAGCCCATTTCGGAAAAGATGCGGCAGAAGGCGGTGGCCAGCACACTTTTGCCCGCGTCCGAGCCCGTTCCTTGTATCATGAGCGGTAACGCCCTACGCATGGGATTTGACCTCCTTACAGCGGGCGAGCCAGCGGCGAACGATACCCGGATTGGAGGCAAAATGCAGATGGGTATAGCCTGCGACGAGATTGCCTGCGAGATAGCCTTCCGCTTTTAGCCCCCGCAAGCTTTTCGTTTCATAGGCGGGGGTGAGCTCTTCTCTCGCTTGAAAAGTGGAGTAGTGAAACTCGTGTCCACGGGCCTCTTCTCCCGTATCTAGTAGAAAGCTGCCCTCGTAGCCTCTCACTTCCCGATAGCCGAGCGCAGCGAGCTTTTTCTGCATGGTGACCGTACCGGGGATGAGCCCGACCATCGGAAACGATTGGCCGTCAGTCGTAACCAATTGCTCAGTCAGATACATGAAGCCGCCGCATTCGGCCAGCGTAGGAAGACCTGAGCGAATCGCGTGCAGAATAGATGCTTTCACTTGCTCATCTGCTGCCAACTGTGCTGCGAATTCCTCGGGAAAGCCTCCGCCGATGTAGAGTCCGTCAGCATCAGTCGGGACCGTTTCACCTGCCAGCGGGGAGAAAAAGAGACACTCAGCTCCGTTCGCTTCGAGCAACTCGATATTTTCGGGGTAGTAGAAATGGAAGGCAGCATCCTTAGCAATGGCAATGCGCATACGCGGATTTCCCTGCTGTGGAGCAAACAATTTTTCGTCAACATGAAGCGGATCCGCTTGCGCAAGCTGCAGCAACTGTTCCAAATCCACGTTTTTCGCAATCGCTTCCGCCAGGCGATCAAATAAAGGTTGCAGTTCACCACGCTCTACGGATGGAACGAGACCCAGATGACGTTCCGGAATCTCGATCCCCTCCTCTCGCTCAAGAAAACCGAGGACTGGAATACCGCACTCCTGCTCGACCGCTTCCTTGACGATCCGATAGTGTCCGACGCTCCCCACTTTGTTAGCGAACACTCCTACGATGCGTACAGCAGGGTTGAACAGTTGAAAACCTTTTACAATCGCGGCTGCGCTGCGGGCCATACTCTGGCAGTTCACTACCAGCAGTACAGGAGACCCGGTGAGGATGCTAATCTCCGCGGTGCTGCCTTTGTCGTTGGTCGCTTCTTTGCCGTCATAAAAGCCCATGACGCCCTCGATGATGGAGATATCGGCTCCTTGACTGCCCCGTTGATAGATTTCCTTGACCGTCTCATGGGTTAGCATCCAGCTATCTAGATTACGTGATGCTCTGCCCGTTACCGCAGTATGGTAGGTAGGATCGATATAGTCCGGGCCGCATTTGAAGCCCTGCACGATAAGACCTCGCTGCTTCAATGCGGCCATCAAGCCGATGGTGACGGTTGTTTTACCAGCACCGCTGCCAGTGCCAGCCACGACGATTCTGCGATGGGTCATGCCGTCCCCTCCCCTCTCTTATGGATGTGTCAAGATGCCGACCGATAGGGTCACATTACCTGCCTTCTTTTTGGTGACAACCAGCCTGTCAGCTCCTGTGTATAGCTTTACGGCCGGTTCGCTTACTCCGTATGCTCCAGTGAATTTGTATACGGTGTCGGATGGCTCCTCTATATGTACTTGATTCAATTCTTCCGGTGTGTAATGAACGAATTCCCAACCATACTTCGCGCAGAGGGAAAGCAGTCCTTCCTCGTCCTTTTTCAATTCAATTGTACAAACAGCCTTGACGCTGCGCATCGAAAAGCGGCATTCGTCCAGTGTCTCCCGAATCACCGCTTCGATTTCTTCTACGGGCGTGCCACGGTTGCAACCGATACCAAGTGCGATGACCCTGGGGCGGTACAGCACTCCGTTTTGCAATATCGCTTCCTCTTCCGGAGAGAGAAGACGATGTGTCACAACCAGCGCCGCCTGTGGCTTGTCTTGGAGGGCTGCGGGAATGTTATCGAACAGACGGATGTTAGGGGGCATGGGAGTATCGTGCATCCACCAGTCCCGCTCACCGGACTCCTGCACTACTGCCACCCGTTCTTCGTTGACCACCGATGCGCTTACGGGGGTCAGCTTCTCTCCAGACTCCCACTGCCAGCCGAAGCGACGGCCAAATAGGTCGACGGGGATGGTCTTTTGTACATCGGATGCCGTGGTGATGATCGGATATGCCCCGATCATGGCAGCCACTTCCCGTGTCAGTTCATTCGCCCCGCCAAAATGTCCGGAGAGAACACTAATGACATGCTCTCCCTTGTCATCGATGACCACAACGCCTGGGTCCGTTTTTTTATCCTGCAAAAACGGTGCAATCATTCGTACCACGGCACCGAGCGAAATGATCAGGATGATGCCTTTGTACGCTGGCCACAGTGCAGGCAGCAGCAGCCGGACACTGCCGGAAAATAGTTGGATGCCGCGCTCATCCTCGTCTCCCGCGGCGAATTTAGACATGTAATACAGATCTGCCTGGGGGAATTGACGCTGCATGCGTCTCGCTAATTCCACCCCGTGCTTGGTGATAGCGACCAAGCAGTAGTTCCCGTGCAGCTGGATCGACGGGATCACGCCTTCCTGCAATGCGATGGTCATGATGGCGTCACACCTTTTCGATAGCCATGGGTGAAGGTCTTGTCGTACAGCTTGGAGCGGTACTCACCCTTCTCATGTATATGTGGATCAAGCGCCCAGCCTGCCAGAATCATGGCATGAGAACGGATGCCCAGCTTGCCCATCTCCTGGTCCAAATGCTCCAGTGTCGTACGTATGATCTGCTGATCTGGCCAGCTTGCCCGCTGCACGACGGCTACTGGCGTGTCTAAGCTCCAACCGGCTTCGGTAAGCTCACGAACCACCTTTTTGGTCAGCGTCGCACTCAAGAAGAGCGCTAGCGTGCAGTGGTGGGAAGCCAGATCCCGCAGCTTTTCGCGCTCCGGTACAGGCGTTCTGCCTTCTGCTCGGGTCAAGATCAGGGTTTGGGTCAAGTCTGGGATGGTCAACTCCGCCCCGACCGCTGCCGCTGCTGCAAATACAGAGCTCACCCCCGGAATGATCTCGGTATCAATACCTGCTTCTTTGAGCATAACCATTTGCTCCATAATGGCTCCGTATACGGACGGATCACCTGTATGCAGGCGAACCACTTTTTTCCCTTCAATGATGCGTTCGATCAGAAGGCCAACCATTTCTTCCAAGGCCATCCCGGAGCTCTGCAGGACTTCGGCGTCCGGTTTGGCACGGGCGACCAGCTCCTCATTTACCAGGGAATCGGTATACAGAATCACGTCCGCCTCCTGCAACAGCTTCAAGCCCTTCACTGTAATCAAGTCAGGATCACCCGGACCTGCACCGACGATATACAGCTTCTTCATTTTCTCACCACCATCAGTGTAAGATAGCCAAGCTCGGCCCCTGCTAGCTGACGCACGTCTGTCCAAACCACTTCCTCTGAGGAAGTCACTTTGGTCGCGACGGATGCCTTGTGGTGCAAATCAAGCTCTTCCAGAAGCTCCAGCACCATGTCCAGCACTTTCGCCACCTTGAGAAAAATCACGCAATCATGCTGAATCAGTGCATTACGCATCGCTTCTTTGTCTTCAGTCGCCGGAATGATGCCGATCTGCTCGTCGCCGTCCGCAAGCGGCAGCCCCAACCTCGACGCTGCCCCGAGGAAGGAGGACACACCGGGAACTGACTTGATTGGCACCTCAGGATGGGTCTCCTGCATGATCCGCATCATGTGGATGAAGGTGCTGTAGAAGAGCGGATCACCCTCCGTGACAAACGCGACGTCTTTGCCCTGTCGCAGCTGCTCCCATACCTGTGCTGTAGCACGTGCCCACTCCATCTCCAGCACTTCCTGATCCTTGGTCATGGGAAAGACAAGACCGAGCATCTCTTTTTCTGTCGGATTGACATACAGCTCGGCGATCTGATGGGCGTAGCTTTTGCTTCCCATCCGTTTTTTCGGGTAGGCAATAACAGGGGATTCCTTCAATAGACGAAAAGCCTTGACCGTGATCAGCTCTGGATCGCCCGGTCCCACTCCGATGCCGTATAAAGTGCCGATGTTGCTCACTTTGTGTCCTCCTTCTTGTGAAAAGCCGTTATGATGTAAGTCGGGTTTAACCCTTCAAATCGCGTCATATGTAAAATGGGCTTGCTTCGGGCCAGATGGGCCAGTGTCACTTCTGTGTGCATGCCCAAAGCCGCAAATGCCTGCATGGCATCATGCAAGGTCTCAATGGTCGCCGCGTTAACCACCACTCTGCCGTCCGGCTTCAGGCGCTCACAGCAGATCTGCAGCAGTTCCTGAAGCTCGCCACCGCTGCCACCGATAAAGACCGCGTCCGGATCGGGGAACTGCTCCAAGCCATCCGGTGCCTTACCATGGATGAGATGGAGATCGGTGCGGAACTTTACCGCGTTTTTCCTACAGTTTTCCAGATCGTCTGCATTCTTCTCAATGGCATATACCGCGCCTTCTCGGGCAATCCGGGCTGCCTCGATAGCAACGGAGCCGGTGCAGGTACCGATATCCCAGACGATGCTTTTGGCATGCAGTCGCAACTGCGCGAGACTAAGCAGACGCACTTCTTTTTTGGTGATCAAGCCTTTATCCGGCTTGCGCTGGGCAAAGGCCTCATCCTCGATGCCAAGCGGCCAAGCTGGTCCTGGCTCCTCCCTGCGCAGGATTACAACATTGAGCTCGGAAAACGTCTCATCCGCCATCACGTCCAGCGCATACCAGCCTGTCCTCTCCTCGGCGCTTCCAAGATTCTCACCGACGAAAGCGCGGTACTCCGACATCCCGAATGACAACAGATACCGGGCGATGGCAGCGGGAGTATTTTCGCTATCCGTCAACAGGGCGATTTTCTCCTTGCCGTCGATGCGTTGGGCCAAGCCCTTCATGCTGCGTCCGTGGACGCTTGTCACGTATGCATCATGCCAGGACTCGCCCATTTTGGAAAACGCCAGCTGGATGGAGCTCAAATTCGGATAGATCTCCACAACCAGCTTCTTTTTCAATACACTGCCAATTCCGTAAAACAACGGGTCACCCGATGCAAGAATGACTGTGGCTCGCGTTTCGCCCTGTAGCCGCTCAAGCAGCGGCGTCAGGCCACCTTTTATGACGATCTTCTCCCCGGAATATTCGGGAAAAAAGGCCAAGTGACGCTCCCCGCCAACCAATACCTCGCTTTCTTTGATCCATTGAATGTACTGTGGAAGGAGGCTATTCTGTCCGTCATCCCCGATTCCGATCACTTTCATTGTTCTCGTCACTCCATGTCGTCCTCCCCAACAACGATCCTTTCAAGGTAATGAGGATCGTCTCAATTGTCATGCCGCCCTTTACTTCCCGCAGCCCCTCCCGGCAGCAAGCTTCACACAGTTTCTCGAAAAAGATTGGGTGCTCCAACATCAGATCACCGACATAGGAGGCGGTCGTGGCTTCCCTAAGCTGGGCGAGCAATTTCTCAGACGCACCTGATTCCTCTGCTACACGGGTCAGAAAACCGAAATCAACCGGCGCGCTCTTGGAATGCACCATCATGACCCCTTGTGCCACTTTGGAAAACTTACCCATCATGCCGACGAGCGTTACTTTTTCGATCCCCTTGCGCTTGCACATCTGCAAGGTGAAACCGACGAAATCACCCATCTCGATGAAAGCCTCCTCCGGTAGGTCCGGGTAGACCTCCATCCCATATTTCTCACTGCGCCCTCCCGTGGAGAGCACCAGATGACGGCAGCCCGTTTCATACGCGACATTGATCGCATGCACGATGCTTGCCTTCCAGGCGGAGGTGGAGAAAGGCACTACAATGCCCCGGGTCCCCAAGATTGAGATGCCGCCAATGATGCCCAGTCGGCTGTTGAGTGTCTTTTTTGCGATCTCTTCGCCGGCTGGGACCGAAATGACTACCTTCACCCCTCGCTTTGCACCGTGCTCGGACAGCACCGCTTCCACCGTTTCTGTGATCATCTTACGCGGCACTGGATTGATGGCCGCCTCCCCGATCGGTACTGGCAGTCCGGGCTTGGTCACGCGACCGACACCGATGCCGCCGTCCAGTACAAAGCCTGGTCCATCCAGCCATGAAACCGTGCTTTGAATTAAGGCGCCGTGCGTGGCATCCGGATCATCACCGCCGTCCTTGATCACCTCGGCGATAGCCGTCTCCCGGGTGAAGTCGCACTTGACAATCGTAAAGGTCACCTCTTGGCCAATCGGCAGCATGATGGTCGCCTCTTCCACACGCTCCTGATGGATCAAGGCAAGCAGCGCCGCTTTGGTGGCTGCTGTCGCATTGGCTCCTGTCGTATAGCCATATCGCAGCGGTTTCTCTTCCTTGGCTTCCATCTTCGCTTCCATAAGCTTACAGCCTTTCCGCCATGATAGAGATCGCGTTGACCGCCGCTACCGTGACGGGGCTGCCTCCTTTACGCCCAATATTCGTAATGAAGGGAACATCCAGCTTGGCCAGCTCCTCCTTGGATTCGGCCGCCGAGACAAAGCCAACCGGCATCCCAACGATCAAGCCTGGCTTTGCTTCGCCTTCTTTCACCAGCCGGATCAATTCCAGAAGAGCGGTCGGCGCGTTGCCAATGGCGAAAATGCCACCCTCTGCTTCTTTTATCGCCTTGCGGATCGAGATGATGGCACGTGTGGTGTTCAGCCGCTTGGCCTCTTCCATCACATCGGGGTCAGAGATGTACACTTTGACTTCCCCACCGAATTTTTCAATGCGATTCTTGCTAATGCCCGCTTGTATCATCTGTACATCGGCGACAACCAGCTTACCGCTCCGGATGGCGCGAATTCCCGCATGAATCGCATCCGGATGGAACTGTAGGCTCCGCCCCAAATCAAAATCGGCCGAAGCATGGATGACACGCTGCACTACTGGGAACTGCTCTGCCGTGAATGGATGCTCTCCCAGCTCCTCCTTGATGATCTGAAAGCTCAAATCCTCAATTTCCTGTGGTTGGATCGTGAGCGGCTTAAACTCTGTGTGAAACTCCATTTGTCGTGCCTCCTCTACTGTTTTTTCATCGACTGCGCAAGCTCATCAAGCACGCCCGCGAAATCGGAAAACATGGTACCGTATGCAATTGGCGGACGTGCGATAATGATGGTTTCAATCCCCATCTCCAGCGCGGCTTCCACTTTTTCGTCAAACGCTCCCGCCTTGCCGCTCTCCTTGGTAATCATCAGCGTGACGCCATAGTGGATGTAGAGCGCTTTGTTCAGTTCTTTCGAAAAGGGGCCCTGCATGGCGACAATGTTTTTCTGCTCGATCCCTAGCTCCTGACACTTTTCCATGTTGTCGATACGGGGCAGCATGCGGGCGACCAGCGTGGTGTCCGGCAATCCGTGCAATCTTTCTGTGAAAATCTGCAGGGTTTTGCTTCCCGTCGTCAGCATAATGACGCCGCGCCGCTCTGCAGCTAGCTCAGCGGCTTCTTTATAATCCTTGGCAATCGTCACCTTTTCGTGCTGCGGATAGCTGGCTCGCTCCCGCTCAAAGCGGATATAGGGCACGCCTGCTGCTTTAGCGGCCGCCATTGCGTTTTTGGAGGCTTCCTCTGCAAACGGGTGGCTCGCATCGACCACAGTATGGATGCCCAGCGTCTGGATCAACTCAGTCGTTTCTGAGTCTGTGAGTCGTCCCGTACGAACAGGCAACCCGGCTTCCTGCATGCTTTTGGCCGCGCTCTCCGTCACGACTGAGGTGAGCAGATCATAGCCTTCCTGTTGGATGCGCAGTGCCAAGTCTCTGGCGTCGCTGGTTCCGGCAAAAACCAGAATCATCCGGCATACTTCCTTTCTTTACTTGCGTGAGATTGTGATTGGTTGGTGATGATGGTCATGCTCGTGATCGTGGTGATGATCGTGATCGTGACTGTGCCCATGTTCATGATGATGATGATGATGCCCAATATGTTCCATTGCCGCAAACCGGTACTGGCACGTATCGCAATTCATCCGGACTTGCCCATGGAGGGCTTCCTCGACCCGGTCCTTGAACACTTCCTTCAAAAGTGGATGGAATCCAAAATATTCTGCCAGCGTAAATTGCTTATCCGGATCCCTCTGCGTCCAAACCACCAAATTTTCAGCCATCCGCTTCATCAGCACGCCTGTGAACAGAAAGTACGGCAGTACCACGACATGGCGCGCACCCAGCTTCAAACATCGTTCAATCCCTTCATCAAACAGCGGGAAGGTGACTCCCATGAAACCAGTCTCTACAATCTTCACGCCCGAACGCTCCCAAAACAGTCGTGCCATCTTGTAGAGATCGCTGTTGGCATCAGGATCGCTACTGCCCCGGCCGACAATCAGGACAGCCAAATCCTCGGGTTTGCTTTCTGCATTCACTCCTGCTTCTTCCAGACGTGCCTCCAAAATCGAAAGTACCTGTTCGTGAACGCTTACCGGGCGGCCGTAAATGAACTCCACCTGCGGATATTTCACACGGATCTCGTCGATGGCAGCAGGAATATGAATCTTGGCGTGCCCCGCAGAGAAGAGCATGATCGGGATCACGATGACACGGGTAGCCCCTTTTTGCACACATGTTTCAAATCCTTTATGCATGTCTGGCTGCACAAACTCGAGAAAACATGTCTCCACGAGCGGTACCGCCAACTCCTTCGCGATTCCGGCGACGAACTGCCTAACCTCCTCATTCCCAGCGGGGTCTTTGCTACCATGTCCGACAAACAGCACTGCATCCATTGTTATAGCCTCCCTTTACTCGCCGCACACGGCATTCTCGATGGTCACTGTCGCTACTTCGCGATAGGCAAACCCTTCTACAAACCCGACACGTTTGAAAAATTTATGAAACCGCTCATCCGGGAATCCAGCGCTCCGATACTGCTCGATGATGCGAGTCAGCACAGGCAGCAGCTCATCCGGCTTAATCCCTTCCGCCACCGGAACGCCTGCATGAGCGCTGCGCCCGACGGTTTTGGCTCCGAGAAACAGATCAAAGCCGCCTTTTCGATATACGATCCCGATATCTTCCTTCACCGCTCCGTAGCAAGCCATTCCGCAACCATTGAAGCCGATCTTCAGCTCCTTCGGTATGGATTGACCGCCCAGACGAGCTTGCAGCTCCTCCGCATACGGAATCGCATCTTTTTTCTCCCCGTTGCAAAAATCACACGCCTTCACTTGCAGCACGTCGCCCACTGGCATCAAAAGCAGTCCAGCTTCCTGCAAACGGCGTGTAACCGCGCCAGGCTCGGCATTCGGGATACGAAGAATAATCTGGTGATGCGGGGTATATTCGATCTCTCCTTGCTCTCCGGCTACTTCCGCGATCAGGATCATCTGCTGCGGCGTAAACTTTTTGTTGACGATTCCCGGGCTGACCGCACACTCGAAGATGGTCTCCTGGCGAAACAACGGTGGTTGAACAGGAACGTTGCCTACGGTGGATAGGGTTGTTTTCACTTCAAAACCGAGTGAGCGCTGCAACGTTGACAAGGCTTCTTGTGCCAATTGGGCTGGAGTGTAGTCAGCTGCTGTATCCGTTAGAGCCGCTTCGGTTGTCAGGTTCACTGCGACCGCCCTCGCTCCTCCAGCCATTGCTTGCTCCTCAACGGTTCCCGCATTTCCAACCATTCTTACTTGTTCATCGATTCTCGCTTGACGATCCATGCCCAATCCTTGGCCACCCACTGGATCTGCTCCAGCATGCAGCGCCCAAGGCTCATTTTCGCTGCGCAGCCGCTCATACGGCTTCAAGGGTTGGATATCAGAGGTCAGTGTGTATTTGCGCTGATAGCCGCGTGGCGTGATGATCTTCCCGTCATAGACAAATGTAGAAGCATTGCCGATGATCACCGTGGTCAACATGCCGATATCGTGATCCAGCATCCTGTCAAGCGTCGTGATTTCCACGTGTTGTCGATCACGGTAGGCGCTCTTCACGATGCCAACTGGTGTATCCGGGGAACGGTACTGCAGGATGATCCGCTGCGCCTCTACGATTTGCCGAGTCCGTCGTCCGCTTTTGGGATTATACAGCGCGATGACAAAGTCGGCCCCCGCTGCTGCATCGATTCGCTTGGCGATCAGCTCCCATGGCGTCAAATGATCGCTTAAGCTGATGGTGCAGGCATCGTGCATGATGGGTGCACCCAGCAAAGCAGCACTGGAATTGATCGCCGAAATGCCAGGGATTACCTCTACCGCGACGCCGGCCGCTTCTGTCCAGCTCTTCTCGACCAGCACTTCATAGATAAGCCCGGCCATGCCATACACACCCGCGTCTCCACTGGAGATGACAGCAACCTTCTTGCCCTGCTCGGCTTGACGTACCGCTTCTCTGGCACGGCTCACTTCTTCCGTCATGCCGGTGCTGACGATCTCCTGATGCGTCAGCAGCCCTTGGATCAGTTCGACATAGGTGGTATATCCGATGATGATGTCACTCTCTTCAATGGCATCCCGCGCCCGCTTTGTAATATGCTCAGCGCTGCCGGGACCAAAGCCGATCACAAACAGCTTGCCTGCCATGCCGCTCACTCCCTTTCAAGTTACATGCTTTGAATGATCATAAAGCCGAGTACCAAGCTGTATCCGCCGGTTACTGTGCCAAGCAGCAGCTGGACTCTTCTTTTCAATGCCGCTTTCATGAAGCCCCAGGAGGCCGCATACGTGACGAGCACCGTGGCGCAAAGCAATCCAACGGTAAAGAGCAAGATCTGTATACTGGCAAAAAAGAAATTGTCCAAGCCCACGCTACTCCCAATCAGCATGACCTGAGTAGGGGTCTCAGCCCCGATGCCATGCAGAATGCCGATGCAAAACGCGCTCAATATCCCCATTTTTTGTATCTGCGCCCGGTTGGTCTTGATGCGGAACATCCGGGCAACCATCTGAATGATCAGCTCCCAGCGGCTTTGGTACTCATAGGCTTCTTTCTGCTGAAAAATGCTCCACAAAATGAATCCCCCCAGCACCAAGAGACTCAGTCCGACCAGGAATTCCATCGCATGCAGAATCGTACCCGGCAGCTTGGAGCCGATCATAACCGCCAGCATGCCAATCACCAGCACGATAGCACCATGGCCCAGCGCATACATGATCCCCATCTGAAGCTGCCGCTTACGCTGCTTCTCCGCTCCCACCATATCGGCAATCGCGGCTACATGATCCGAATCCATCCCGTGGCGAAAACCGATCAGAATGGCGAAAAACGTAAAAGATAAAATCTCGAGTACCATCGAATCCCCTCCAAATACTTCCTGCAAAAACAAACAAAGGGCATTCCTACCTCATAAAAGGGTAGAAATGCCCTATGACGGACTGCGCATCCGTGGCACTTCAACACCCCCTATCCGCGTAGGTTGATTGTGTTTCACAAAAACAGGCAGGTCTCCTGGCTTAGGGCCTCTCTTTTCGTGCCTTCCCGGAAAGCTGTTTTCCAGTGACATATGGCGAAAAGATTGCTCATGGTTGATGAGCACCCATCACAGTGGCGGGACCGCGCCGGCTTTTCACCGGACTTCCCTATTAAGTCGAGCCGCGCTTCCCCTTGGAGAAGCACGCTCCACACCTGTTTTCTCATGTATCAAATTATCGATGGCTCTATGGTCACAAGTTCCAGATAGGCTGCATTAGGAAGAATGCCTACATCCTTACCATACGCCTGTCCCAGACATTTGATGATACTGCCGTGGGTGACAAGCAAAATATCTGTCTGCGGATAAGACACCAGAAGAGATTCTACGGCTTCCGTTACCCGCTGTCGTACTGCCGATAGGGCTTCGACCTCCCACTGCCCGTCCTGGATCTCCTCAATATCTGCGATCCCGTAATGGTCCTGAATTTCCTGCAAGGTCAAGCCCTCCAATCTGCCAAAAGAACGTTCACGCATACAGGTGATCACTTCGATTGGCACCTGAAAGAACTCGCTAGCGATGAAAGCAGACTGCGCGGCACGAAGCAGCGGGCTGGTGAAAATTCGCACGGGTCGCAGCTCCTCTTGGTCAGCAAGTCGTCTGCATGCTTGCCTGACCTGCTCCCTGCCATCCGGGAGAAGCGGAATATCCCGCAGCCCCTGAATGCGTCTTTCCCGATTCCACGGGGTCTCGCCATGTCTCATGACAAATAGTCGCATGCGCTGTCCCCCTATTTCCACATATTGCAGAGCAGCACCGCCACGGCAAAGAAAAGGAGGGAGAGAACGCTGACTTTTTTCATTACGCCAACCGTTCTTCTAATATCTTCCGGGCTTATCGGACGCGTGGGCTCCCCCATCTTAGCTCGATGCGAGGCGATACCCTGATAGTAGTTCGTACCTCCCAATTGTATCCCGAGCGCCCCTGCGATACCTGCTTCCGGAATTCCGCTGTTGGGACTGGGATGCAGCGAAGCATCGCGTCGGATCGTACGCCAGCATCCACGCCAATCCATGTTGCTCCCCATACTGACTGCCACCAGCAGGAGGCTGGTCAACCGAGCCGGTATGTAATTCAGCACATCGTCAAATCGGGCCGATGCCCATCCAAGATGCTGGTAGTGTTCATTTTTGTAGCCGACCATGGAATCGAGCGTATTGGCCGCCCGATAGACAAAAGCTAGCGGAGCACCACCAATGGCTGCGTAAAAGAGTGGGGAGATGATCGCATCCACGATGTTCTCCGCCACCGTTTCTACGGCTCCCCGGGAGATTTCGGTCTTCTCCAGGTACTCCGTATCCCGCCCGACAACCATGGACAGAGAGCGTCGGGCCTCTACCAGATCTCCGCGCTGCAAGTGGCGGTAAATCTCCATTCCTGCATCCGCGAGTCCCTTTGTGGCAATCGTGGTGGAAATGAGAACCGCTTCCAGCCCCGCTTCCAGCCAAGGGTGAATCCAAGCGGCTGCAAGCAGGATCAGCCAGACCAGAGCGCCGCTGCCGCCTGCAATGCAAATGGGAAACAGCAAGCCTGCCACTTTCAACATCCGCTCTCCAGTTGCACCACGTCTCACCATTTTTTCCAGTTGTTTAATGCATGCACCCATCATCACCACCGGATGAGGAAGCCAGCGCGGATCACCGATCAGGAGATCCAGCAGGTAGGCAGCGATAAGGATCAGGCTCTGTGTCATCTCACACCTCTCTTTGCGTCCGCACCGCTTCCAGAACGGCTCCATAGGTTAGCCGCCCGATAGCCTGCCCGATAGTAGTCGCGGTGCCGGCGAACTGGTGAACTCCATCAAAGTGTGCAGCTTGACTTGCGGCTAGGACAATTGCGTCACTCGTCGTACCAGTGATAATCTCACCGTTTGGGTCCCGGATTTGGGCGTCCTGCAGCGCCGCGCACTTGGCCTCGGTCGCCGTCATGACGGCATTAATCATCGCAGCAGTCGTAAGTCTTGCATCCAGCATGATCATCACGTTGATCGTGCCTGCCCGGTAGGAGGAATACGCCTTGCGCCTGCGTCCCGCTCTGGCACCATTGCCTGTCCCCGCCGTGGCGCAGACTAGCAGGCTGAATTGGTCGCCCTTCTCCTCTTGGACAGAGGCAAGCGTCAGCCTGGCTGCGGTCAAGAGTCCTACCGTCTCGTCCGGATCATATCCCCACTGGGTGATCTGGCTCGCCAATTGACCTGCCGGATCGTGACTTTGGTAATCCAGGGGGACCAAGCCGTTGATGTACGTGCGGGCATCCTGCATGCCACCCCGCCACAGCGCGCTGCTTACGGTCTGCATCATCTCCGGACTTTGGATCATAAGATGGTTCTCCCGCAGCCTTAGTCTCAGATGTGGCCATACCTGCGAGTCAAAATAAGTCATGCTGCGAAACGGTTGTGCCATGCTGCGTTCTCCTTATAACGACGTACTCTCTTTTACCCAACGGCTCCCATCCCAGCTAGCGAGCAGCGCTTCTCCATGGGAGATTGCCTGCACCTCCCAGAAACATCCCGAATCACCGTGAATCCATTTACTTTGGAACCAGCGGATGACCCCACCGTGACTAACCAACAAAATGGTATCGTCAGGCCTGCATGCCTCCTTAATACCTGCCAGCAAGCGATCGACACGCTCTCCGAAAGCGAACAAGGTTTCGCCGTCCGGTGGGGAGACGGTGAAGGGATCGGCATACCACATGACGGCACGCTCATCATCCTCTTCCATGATCTGCGCATAGGTTTTGCCTTCCCAGAGACCAAACGACAACTCCCGTAAAGCCGAACATGCGACAGGTTCAAGTCCACGGCCGTTGGCAATGGCCGCAGCCGTCTGGATGCATCGCTGCAAATCGCTGGTATACACAGCGGTGATCGGCCACTGGGACAGCCGATCGGCCAAATTCCTTGCTTGCTCTTCACCCTTGCTGTTGAGCGGTGGGTCTGCCTGACCAAGATATTGCCGCAGTCGATTCTGCTCGGTTTCCCCGTGCCGGACCCAGATCCATCTCATGGCAGCCACCTTCCCACTGCAAGCAGTCCCAAGAGACAGAATGCTTCAGTCGATTCGATTAATGCTCCGTATACATCGCCCGTCAAGCCACCCAATTTGCGGATGACCCTGACAGCAAACACGACCGCAAACAACGCTGCGATTCCGATCGCCAGGAGCATCTGCCAGGCGCCAAGACACCAGCCGATCAAAAGCATAAAGACACAGCCAAAGATCAAGCTCCACACGTTTAACGTCTCGCGCATCCCGAGGGCGATCCCGTCTCGTGCAAGATAAGGAAAAGCGCGCATCATGACCATCACCAGCGTGCGGGCAGCCAATGGAACTGCGATCAGCATGGCCGTCCCCGGCTGGGCCAAGATATCGAAGAGCGCCACGCCTTTCAGCAAGAAGAGGGAGATGGCCGCGATCACCCCCATCGCTCCGACTCGGCTGTCTTTCATAATGGCCAGCATCTGCTCACGCGACCGATTGCTGCCAAGACCATCGGCCAGATCCATCCAGCCATCCAAATGTAGCCCTCCCGTGAGGTATACCCAGAACAGCAATGTTATCACTGCGCTCACCTGGGGGGAAAACGTGGTTATTGCCGCCATATGAACCACCCAAAGCAAGAGACCAATCAAAGCCCCGACTAGCGGGTAGTACCGGACGCTGCGCTGCCAGTCCTCTGCCGAATAATTCAGATTTGGAACTGGAATCCGTGTCAAAAACGAAACCGCCTGAAACATCGCCTTCATCCTTTGATCCTCCATGGAACTCCAGCAAGGACCGCAAAGACTTCATCCGCATGGCTGGCCACCTTTTGGTTGGCTTCCCCCAGCACATCGGCGAATCGTCTACCGAGTGGTGTCAGGGCAACACCTCCTAGCCCCACTTCATTCGTCACGATGATCACGGTTCCACTGTAAGTGCGGCGGAGCTCGATCAACTGCTCGAGCTCGCGGTAAAGCTCGTTGGTTATCACTTCATCCCGCAGCTTCTCTTCCGGAAGCTCCATCAATCTACGGCTGATCCAGCCGGACAGACAGTCCAGCAGCACCGCCTGATACTCGCCTGCTGACTGCATCACATCCGTAAGAGATTCATTTAACTCCAACAATCCCCAATGTGCAGGGCGCCGTTTCCGATGCTGCCGAATTCGCTCGGCTGTCTCATCATCCCAGGCTTGACCGGTCGCGACGTACAAGATCCGTTCTCCTTCTGCTGCGACTAATTCCTCGGCGAACCGGCTTTTTCCCGATCGCACGCCGCCGGTAACCATGATCAGCTTCATGGCCTCTCCCCCCTTACCGCTTTCAGCCCCTGTATAACCTAGCGTCCACCTCAATCGGCTGAAATCACTTATTCTATGTTTTGTTCAGATCGCATCGACCTGAAGAATGGTCCACTGTGATCACACCGAGCTCATCCACTAGGCGCTGGTTCTCCTCCCGAGTACGCACTGCGATCCGGAAATGATTCACCGTAAGACCTGGATACTGCGAACAATCGCGGATCAGGATTCCTTTTTTTCCTAATAGCCGCTGCAGCTCCCCTGCGGGCAAGCTGGCTGGACTGCGTACCAGCAAAAAGTTGGCTTCTCCGTCCCATACCTGCCAACCGAGAGAGTTACGGATCCGCTCCTGTAACCAGCCACGCTCTTCAGCCACCCATTGCCGAGTAGAAGCTGCAAATTCCGTTTCCTGCATACAGACTTCCCCCGCAAGCAGGGCGAGTTGATTAACACTCCATGTTACCTGCTTGTTTTTCATGCGCTTCACCATCTCAGGATGCGCGATGCTATATCCTAGACGTAGTCCGGGAATCGCGAACATCTTGGTCAGCGAGCGAATCAGAATCACCCTGGGAAAACGCCGAAGTTCCGTAAGTAAGGAAAACTGCCTATCCTCCGGTACAAAATCAAGGAAGGCCTCATCCACCACGAGAATCGTTCCTGTCTCATCCGTCCACTCGGCCATCTGCAGCCATTCCTCCCGCTCATACAACAAGCCGGTCGGATTGTTAGGAGAGCCGACAAAGATTAGGTCTGACTCAACGAAAAGCCTGTGCATTTGCTCCATCTCTGCCTGGTATCCATGTTCTTCCTTTCCGTAGATGGCCACCACCTCCGCGCAGAACTGACTGGCCAGCTGCGCATACTCGGAAAAGCAGGGATACACAACGCCAACCTTTGCCGGCTGCAGTGCCAGTATCGCGAGCGACATGCATTCCGCCGCCCCATTGCAAGGAAGCAGCCAGTCAGCCCCTAGCTGGAGCTTGGCTGCGAGAGCCTTTCGGAAGCTCCGGTGTGCTGGATCCGGGTAGTGAACAATCCCGCTCAGCGCTGACTGCAGTGTTTCCAGAAGCCGTACAGGAGGGCCAAGCGGATTGATATTTGCGCTGAAGTCTATCATTTCATGTGGTGCACGTTCGAAAAGTTCCGCTGCGGTTACCAGATCTCCGCCATGACCATACCGCTCGATCCCGGTCATCATCAGAACTCGATCCCCAGTACAGCTGGCACGCCTTCATCGTAATAGTGCTTGGCCGCCTTCATCTCTGTCACCAAGTCCGCTGCGTCAATCACTTCCTGCTTGGCGCTCCTGCCAGTGATCACCAGATGCATCCCCTGAGGACGGTCGTTAATCAGCTCCAGCACCTCGCCAAGCGGCAGGACATCCTCGATAGGAAAGCGGTCAATTGCAAGGGCGTTGTTCAGCTCGTCCAGAATCACCACATCGAATCCGCCGTTCATTACTTTCTCTTTCGTGAACTGCCATGCGCGTTGAAGAGCCTGCCTGTGTTCCTCGGGTGTCTTGGTCCATGTAAAGCCTACGCCTGTTTGATAAATCTCGATCCCCAATTGATCAAAGACGATCTTTTCACCATAGGTTCGCTCGGCGGATTTGATATATTGTATGACCAACACCCGTTTCCCGCGGCCTTTGGCACGTACGGCCAGTCCCAGCGCTGCCGTCGTTTTCCCTTTGCCATCGCCGGTATACACCAGGACGAGCCCGCGTTTCTTGTCTGGTTTTTGCATCCTTCCGTTCCCTCTTTCCGCACCCCTACCAGTGAGGTCGATTTATTGCCGCAAACAAAAAACGCCTTATTTTCCCAATTCCGAGCAGGAAAACAAAGCGTGAAAGGCACGACGGTCCTCACCTTTTCCTTTGACCCGAAGGAAAAACAGTGTTACACAAAATAGGCAGGTCTCCAGGCTCGAGGATCTTCGCATACCTTCTCCTTCCCGTCGCATATGAGCGACAGTGGATGGCGGAAAACCGTGAAGGACTACTCCCCTCTTACTGTGGCGGGACCGCGTTGGATTTGCACCAAACTTCCCTTTTAACCTCACCTGCGGGCATTGCTCGTCAAATGAGGACCTATTTGCGATGTTATGCAATTTTTGTAAATACTAAATCCATTTCATTGTAACAAGAGATGGAGAATATTCAAGTGAAAATTTTTACGAAAACACCTTTACACGATTCCTTCCTTCTTGTTTCGCCTTATACAGCGCAGTATCAGCTCTACTAATCAATTGTCCGATTGACTCGCAAGAAGTAGAAACCTCAGAAGCAACACCTATACTTAACGTAATTACGCTGCTCACCTTTGACGTTTTGTGCGGAATCATCAATGCTCTCACCCGCTCTATTACATTCTGGGCAAGTTGTACTGCACTTTCTTTGCTGGTATCAGGAAGGACTACTATAAATTCTTCCCCGCCATATCTAGCTACCATTTGTGCTGGATGTGTAAAGAAAGAACGAAGGGTCTGTGCTACTTGTTTCAAACAGTCATCGCCTTTGATATGACCGTAAGTATCGTTATATTGTTTAAAATAATCCAGGTCCATCATCATGATTGTGAGAGGGGCACCACTTTTCGCAGATTTCTCCCATTGTATTTTAAGGAAATCTTCTAGCTCCCTACGATTGTATAGTTCTGTAAGGGCATCTTTGCTGCTTAGAAACCGTAGTTTTTGCAAAGCTTGATCGAGAAGGCGGTTCTTATAGCGTAATTCTATCTCCGTAACCACCCATTGACTAAACTCTTCAAGTAGATGCGTATTCGTATCATTCCATTCCCTAGGCTGATAATCGATCAGGCATAAACTCCCTAGTGTATTACCGGTCTTCGTGCGCAGAGGGACTCCTGCGTAAAAGCGGACACCATAGTCCTGCACAAGCGGGAGATCCTTAAAACGGTTGTCTTCCAACGCATTCGTGACAATAAACGGTTCACAATAGGTAACAACGTATTGGCAGAAAGACTCTTCTCGCTTTGTTGATCTAGTATTCTCCAGACCACCTGGAAGTCCGACACAGGATTTAAACCATTGCCGGTCTTCAGTCACGATCGAAATCAAGCATGTAGGAATGTGAAAAACTTGACTTACAATACTTGTTATCCGATCAAAGCATGTCTCAGGTAATGTGTCTGCTATATTGAGCTCCCGTAATTCCTGTATTCTTTCCTGTTCAGGACGGAACGAAGAGTCATTCTTGTTACTAAGCATAAAGGTGTAAAAACCTCCTTGCATTTAGGGATCAAATTTTCAAATTACAATTTATTTCCCCCTAATGAACATGCTGAAACGCTTAATCCCAAAATCGTATATTTGATGTATAGGTACAACTAGAGTTCCATATAAAAAGACGCCCGGGCTTTATCCGAGCGCTTTTCAGTATGTTGGCCAATCCACAGGGAGATCGGAATTACGTGAACACCCAATAGTAACACTCGAACAGACTCGTCTGCAGATGGATTTTGCCATTACATGATGTTCGTTTTTTTTCCAATGATAACGGAACCACGATGACCCGTTGCCAATTTTGCCAATAGTACAGAAAGCACGAGTCCTAGCACTAAAAACCCCGCGATGATGCTTACAACCCCACCCCATCCAAACGATGACCAAAACAACCCAGCAGTCGTTCCTCCAATACTGGAGCCCACATAGTAAAAGCATAGATAGAGTGAAGAAGCCTGAGCCTTGTTATGAGGAGCGCGTCGTCCCACCCAACCGCTAGCAATGGAATGACCCCCGAAGAAGCCAAACGTCATGATCGGCAACCCCAGTATCTTTATCCATAGGTTGCTATCCAATGTCAAGCAGGTGCCTGCAAATGTAATCAATAAAGAGAGTGCCATTACTTTATGTTGCCCGTGTTTCCTTGCCATCTTCGCGACCCACACGGAACTATACATCCCGACAAGGTAGACGAGGAAAATCCATCCAACAAGTGTCTGACTAAGTGAGTAAGGCGGTGCGGTTAGTACATATCCTATGTAATTAAACAACGCAGCATTGCTAGCTAAGAGAAGAAATCCAATACTATACAATAGAAAGAGGATAGGATCCTTCAAATGACTGACCAAGGCGGTAAACAGCATACCGATTTTCGGCGAACGAGGAATAAAATTTTGGGAATTCGGCAAATAGACAAAAAATATCAGACAAGCAAGTATGCTGATGAAGCTAATCGTACCCAGTGCCACGTGCCAGTTGAACATGTCCGTTAGCATGCCGGAGAAAATTCGACCTGCTACAGCTCCGAGAGAATTTCCACTAATATAGAGCCCCATCGCTATGCCTAGACTTTCCGGCTCCATCTCCTCACTCAGATAGGCCATGGCAATAGAAGGAAGTCCGCCCAAAGCAAATCCCTGAATCACTCGGAAAACTAGCATAAATTCATACGTTGGACTGATTGCAGTCAGAATGGACAAGATCGAGGCTGCAATCATGGACATCATCATTACGCGTTTGCGGCCCCAAATCTCTGATAATGAACCAAACAACAGCATGCCAATTGCCAAAGATATGGTAGTCACCGAAAGTGACAGACTTGCCAATGTTGGCGATATGTGAAATTCTTTTGTGAATTCGGGCATCAATGGTTGTGTACTGTACAATATCGCAAATGTGTTGAACCCTGCCGCAAAGAAGGCGATATTTGATTTTCGAAAAGCGTGTGAACCTTGTGTGATATAACCCATGCTGAAGGATACCTCCCATACGCTCTGTTCACACTTTTATACTATCACCGGCCATTCATGATGTATAATTGATTATAATTATGCGTTTCATGCACACAGGTAATAGATCGTCGCTATTTTCCCATGACGGAGGATTCATACATGGAGTGGCAACAACTCGAATACTTTCAAACTTTGGCTCGCCTGCAGCACGTTACTCGAGCGGCAGAATTCTTGTCTATTTCCCAGCCGGCACTGAGTCGTTCCATCGCTCGACTGGAAGAGGAACTGGGTGTCCCTCTATTTACACGTCAAGGCCGTACCATCATGCTTAACCGCTATGGCAAGCTTTTCTTGCATCGAGTAGACAGAATTTTGGCGGAATTTCATAATGGCAAACAAGAGCTTCACGATCTGGTACATCCCGAACATGGTGAGGTTGCGTTAGGATTTTTGCATACACTCGGGACCAGCATCATTCCTGATTTGATTGGTACTTTTCGTACGCTCTCTCCGTCCATCCGCTTTCAATTAATTCAAAATCACAGTTATTCATTGTTAGACCACATGAACGAAGGAGAGTTAGATCTTTGTCTGATTGCAGAGCCGACTGAAACAAAAATGCATATTCAATGGGTGCCTCTATGGACCGAAGAAATTTTTGCCATACTTCCCCCATGGCATCCTTTGGCGGAATGCAAAAGCATTATGCTGGAAGAAATCGCGGATGAATCTTTCATTTTTTTAAAGAAGGGATATGCGCTACGTGAGACAACCGATCGTTTATTCCGGCAATTAGGAATTAACCCAAAGGTCACGTTTGAAGGAGAGGAAGTCGCTACTGTCGCGGGTCTAGTAGGTGCTGGATTGGGTGTTTCCCTCCTCCCCGATGTAGGAATGGACAAGTCGAAAACCGTGCAAATTCATGTTCGGCAGCCGAAATGCAATCGTGTCATTGGGATGGCTTTTATTGAGGAACGGTACTTGTCTCCTGCTGCCTTACAATTCAAAGCGTTTGTGATGGAGCATTTTGGTAAAATAAAATGATCATGTAGTTGAGCTTTTTGAATCGAATGATTACAAAAAAATCAGCGGCAGTCTAGGAAGGATAAGGTCCTAGATTGCCGCTGATATGTTCATAACGTATCTTATCGGAAGTTGTGAAGAGCATGAAGGGCTTCCTCTTTATCTGCTAAAAAGAATACATGCTTTCCGTTATTACATTCATAAATAAAATCCTTTAGACTCTTACTGTTGTATATATCAAATTTTCCAACAATCGCTAGTTTCACATGATAGTTCACAAATTTTTGTAATATTTCACCTGCCAGTTTCGTTCTTAACTCGAAGAACTCCTCCGGTAGGTTCGTTTGGAAAATGATCATTTTATTACATTCATAGTTATAAGAAACCGAAGCTATTAGATCCAATGCATCTTGAATATCGCGAATCAATAGTTCAGAACTCTCTATAATCGCAACCTTTGAGTCCCCGTTTTGGTCGACTGTTATATTCACTCTCACTCCACCTTATCGCAAAATTGTATTTTTTGACTCTACTGACATCCCAATATTCATTTTTTACAAGCTCTACGTAACAGGCATTACCCCTCCATTGTGCCCATATTTCTCGACAATCTCGATTGAATAAGGACAAAAACCAAAGTGGAGATGGCAACCGACACTGCACAAACTACAAACAACATAGCGTATCCCGTATGCTGTGAGACCCATCCCAACATTATCGACCCGATTCCGATGCCAAGATCAAACGCGGTCAAGAATGATGCGTTGGCGACTCCCTTTTTGCCTGGAGGAACCAAGCGCAAATTCAACGCTTGTAGAGCTGGTTGTGCTGAACCAAACCCGATCCCGTAAAGGACAGCGGCGATAATAACAGAGATCAATCCACTCGAAAAGCTCAGCACTACCAGTGACAAAATCGTAACGATAAGGGACGGAACAATCACAAAGCCCTCCCCCATTCGATCTGAGAGCTTCCCTGCAATCGGTCGCGCGAGCGTTAATGACAAGGCATAAACCAAGAAAAAGGTTCCAGGATTGATCTGAATGGATACCGCGTATAAAGGCAAAAAGGTCGTGATGCCCCCGTACGCAACCGCCAGAAAGAAAAGGCAAATCGTGACGGGAAGGACCGATTTATCGAATAATTCAATTCTTCCCGTTGCTGCTTTTGGCTGGTCCGGGATGCGGGTCGCATATACCAACAAGAACGCTGCAGCGGATAGGCCTGTCGCCACTAAAAAAATGGCATGGAAGGACCCGTTTTGCAACACCCATACACCCAACATAGGACCTGTTGCCATGGCGACTGTCATCGCAAGACCAAACCAACCCATACCTTCTCCCCTTCGTGATTCCGGAATCATATCCGTAACGGAAGTAATGACTGCAGTTGTAGAGAAAGCCCAACTTGCACCATGAAGCACACGCAGTACCAGCAAACTCATCATGCCGCCAACCCAGTCGTACAGATACATCGACAGGATAAATAGGAGAAGTCCGCCAATCATAAACGGCCTTCTCCCATATCGATCCAACAGTCCCCCTACAAGTGGACGGAAAATCACCGCTGTTAACGTAAAAGCACCTGCCGCCAATCCCACTTCTGACTCGCTTCCGCCGATTTCTTTTATAAAAAGCGGCATAGTGGGCAGCAACAAATAAAACCCTATAAAAAGGATCAACATTCCTAACGTCATTTGGATAAAGGGCTTCGTCCATATTCGATCCATGTTATCCTCCTAACCGGCACACCCAATGTGCCCATACTTAGTCTTCCTGTGCCCGTATTCGTTCTATTTCTTCCTTCACCCACTGGATTTCAACCTCGGCAAGTCGTAAACGATGGTCAAATACCCGTAACAGTTGGACACGTTGCTTTTCAGGTTCCGGCTTGGTGGATAAGAGAACATTTTCAAAGTTTGAAACAGCCTCGTGGTTCTCCTCCAGAATCTGCAGATATTGATGAAGGCATTCCAGGCGTATTTCTTTGGGAACGTACTGAAAATACACCATTTTAAAGCGAAACGTAAGTTGTGTCTCGATATCCAAGGTTGAATCAAACGGTGATGTCATCAACTCCAGGAATCGATCAGCACCGGATTTTGTGATTCCGTATATTTTTCTGGTTCGACCTCCTATCGTTTCCTCCTCGAATCGCAAATGGATCCACCCTTCTTCCGTCATACGGGATAACAATGGATACAATGTTCCCGGGCTAATCTTCCGTCCAAGCCCAACCGAATTTTTTAGAACATCCAGCAGCATATAGCCGTGTTTCTCACCCGTCATCAGCTCACCCAGGATAAATAATTCGTACAATCCACATTCACCACCTTTCTACATATGTCGTTCCGATATATATGTATATAATATGTCAACTCGATATATGTGTACATATTTTTTTGCTAAAATTTGAGCATCGAAAAAAAACAGCCACGAAAATCGTGACTGCTGCTGTTTTTACATATGATGCGAATACTCTTTTACTTACCTTCCCGAATGAATGCTTCCATACGGTTTTTAATCGAATCTCGAACGGTACGGAAGCTATTCATGATTTCTTCTTCCGTTCCAGTTGCTTTTGCTGGGTCATCGAATCCCCAATGCCATCTTTCCGCCTTATCGTTATTTACAACTGGGCAGTTATCGTTTGCATGACCGCATAAGGTAATAATGTAATCCGCTTTCCTTAATATTTCAGGGTCAATGACATCGGAAGTGTGATGGCTAATATCTACTCCTGCTTCCCTCATGACTTCAACCGCTCGCGGATTTAACCCATGTGCTTCTAAGCCTGCGCTTTTCACTTCATACTTGTCGCTACCCCGTGCATGTAAAAATCCGTGAGCCATCTGACTTCTGCAAGAATTCCCTGTGCAAAGAAAATACACTAATTTTTTGTTGTCCATGTTCGATCTCCTTTTCTTCTCAAACGACGATTATTGTTTTGCTAACGGCTTTTGAAAATATTTCTTCTGAAACCAAAGGGCAACGTTGACCAAGGCAATCATGACAGGCACTTCTACAAGAGGGCCGATTACTGCTGCAAAGGCAGCCCCCGAATGTATACCAAATACCCCAACTGCTACTGCAATCGCTAATTCAAAGTTGTTGCTTGCAGCGGTAAAAGCAAGCGTAGATGTTACAGGATAATTGGCGCCTGCCTTTTTCCCTATGAAGAAGGAAACCAAGAACATCACTACAAAATAAATGAGCAGTGGAATGGCGATACGAACAACATCTAACGGCAATGCAACGATCATTTCGCCTTTCAGCGAAAACATCACAGCAATGGTAAATATTAAGGCAATCAAAGTGATGGGGCTGATTTTCGGTATGAACACCTTTTCATACCACTCACGCCCTTTTCTCTTTACTAACGAATAACGAGTAACCATCCCAGCAAGGAACGGAATACCCAAGTAAACAAAAACACTTTTTGCCACTTCAACAATGGTAATGTCAACAACCATTCCCTGAAATCCAAACCAACCGGGCATGACGGTAATGAAAAAATACGTGTACACGGAGTAAAACAACACTTGAAAAATTGAGTTAAAGGCAACTAGTCCGGCTGCGTATTCCGTATCACCCTTACAAAGATCGTTCCAAACGATTACCATTGCAATACAGCGTGCCAACCCAATCATGATAAGTCCAACCATATACTCCGGATATCCTTGCAAACAGACGATTGCCAAGACAAACATGAGGACGGGACCAATCACCCAGTTTTGAATCAGAGAAAGTCCCAATACCTTCGTATCTCGGAAGACGCGACCAAGCTCCTCATAACGAACTTTGGCCAACGGTGGATACATCATCAGGATCAAACCAATCGCGATCGGGATAGAAGTGGTGCCTACTTGAAAATGATTGAGGACACCTACTAGGTTGGGGAAAATAAAGCTAGCTCCGATGCCCGCAGCCATCGCTACAAAAATCCACACAGTTAGATAGCGGTCTAAAAAAGACAATTTTTTGCCTGACTTTTCACTCACTCGAATAGTTCTCCTTTCCTAATCGCACGTTACTAATAGCCCTTGCTTCTCTAGTTGTTCGAATTCGGTCGTACAATCAGGCAAATGTTTCAAGGAATAACCAATCTCCTCTAACACGGTTCGATTTAAAGAGAAAAATACCCATTGTCCTTTTCGGTTTTCTTCCACAAGGCCAACCGCTTTCAACCGGCTGATGTGCCTTGAAATCGCTGGTTGTGAAATGCCAAAGATGGGTACAAGTTCACACGTACAGCAATCACGGGTATTTAATAAGGCAATGATTTTCAACCGGGTTGGGTCGCCAAGTGCTTTGAATACCTCTGCTAATTTCTTTATATCCACCAAGAAATCTCACCCCCCTGGCTTATACTAATATAACCATATTGTTATTTCAACATGACTCTTTATGAAATCGAACAAGCGGCAATGGAATTTAGCAGGTCGGGATTCGCCGAATACTCTGCAAATAACCCCGAATAAAGTGGCCCTACCGCTGTCCCAATTGAGACGCATACAAACGCTACCAAAACAGCGAATTTTGGTTTTCTGGACGTAGTTCAGCAAGCGTTGCTAAAGCTGTTCCATGAACTACCAACACCTAACCCTTGAACCGCTCAAGATACCAACAACATTCCAACATTTTGGGAGCGTGCAAAAAGAGAGATCCACGTCCTGTGTTAAACATGAAAAAGAACTGGCGCATAATTTCTGCCAGTTCTTTTTCACATTAAACCGCGTTACAACAAGTTTGAGGATTTACGATCAGTACTTGTTTGGGTTGTTTACTCCTATCAATTCTTGCTGACCACATCCAAAAATGACGGGCTTTGTTTTCTAATCGTTCCTGCTTTTGTCTCATTAGAAATTCTACTACATAGATATTATCAAGCATTATGTTCACCGTCCCTTATGATTTCGAGCAGCAACTGTCGTTTTCTTCCTTCATTTTTGAATCACAGCACTCACCTGTTTCTGTTGGATATTTAGGAACACAACAAGCGGATTCATTTTCACTCTGAGCTTCTGCGTCCGCTATCGTATAAAAGAACTCCCACTCGTTTCCGTCTGGGTCGTGAATCCAGAATTTATCTTGGAGGGCATAGCAACATGTTGTGTTCATTTCGTCATATTGGGAAAGGATGCCGTTATCTTCCAGTCTTTTCTTATGAGCAACGACTTCTTCCGTGCTTTCAACCTGGATACCAAAATGCCCGACTTGATTACCACTTACCTCGTCACGAAGATTAAGCGTGAAGTTTAATCCTGGTGTTTCGAGCAGGAACTTCGCATATTCAGGCTTCACTTTTACTGGATCTGCCCCAAATAGCTTCCTGTAAAACTCAATGGACTTCTCCAAATTTGAAACATTAAGGCCAATATGCGCGTATTTCATTCCAATGACCTCCTAATATCAATTTATTTTGATGGATATAACAAAAAAATTTGATGTAAGGCTTAAAAAAATTAGCAACAGTTGGAGTCCGTTCGAAAGAGACAGCAAAGTTCTTCTGATAAAAGATGGTTGACCTCTTTGTTGTTCAGTTCGTAGTAGTTCATTGTTGCGTCAGTTTCTTTTAGTAGAAGGTTGGCATCGAGAAGAATTTTTAGATGGTACGACAGTTTCGATTGTGCCATATTCATAATTTCTGCAAGATCGCAAACGCATGTCTTTCCACGCTTCGTTAGTTCGTACATAATTTGCAGTCTTTTCTTATCGGCCAATGCTTTAAACTTTGCTTCATATTTCTCAAACGTGACATCCATATTGTTTACAATCGGTAGTTCTTTCATCGTGATATCACCTTCATCAAATTTTCTTGATGTATGTAGTGTATCACCAAGGATTTACAAATGCAATGCAGAATATCAATTTTTTTTGATGAAGAGCGTCAGGAATTCACCCAACGCTCTTCAATTACTTATTTACCGCAGCAAGAGCTCCCTTTTTGCGCTTCATTTGCTTCAGCTTCAACCTTCGTTTCTTCTTTTATTTCCACAATTTTTACGTCACAGCAAGAGCTTTCTTTCTTTTGGAACAGACCTTTTAAAATACCCATCGATATAAACCTCCTTAGATGATGTAAAACAAGAATCCAGATATTGTTGACATCGTAAATACAGAGCCAACGAATGCGAAGACGAGTTTCTTTTTAAAGATGCTGTGTAACAATGTGAGTTCAGGTAAGCTTGCGCCTGCTGAGCTGATCATAAGCGCCATCACCGGACCCAAAGCCATCCCTTTGGCAATCATGATTTGCGTAATAGGGATCATGGTAGAAAGCCGAATGTAAAGTGGAATCCCAATGATCGCTGCGACAGGAACGAGCCACCACTTATCACCTCCCAAATAAGTAGTAATCCAATCAGTAGGAACAGCACCGTGGATGAAAGCGCCAATCCCTGCTCCAATGAGCAAATACGGATAGACTGTCTTGATTAGTTGAAAGGTTTCGGCAAAAGCTGCTTTCACATCAACCGTTTTACTTGGCTCCTGATAGCCCGAAACCACAACTTTTTTGATTTGGTCTTCAAAACCAAGCTTCTCCAACGCAAAACCAATGACAACGGAAAGCACCGAAGTGATGATCGTATAAGCGACCGCAACCTTGAATCCAAGCACGGCCGTCATTAAGGTAATAATGGTTGGGTCAAGTACGGGTGAGGCGAATAAAAAGATCATGACAATCCCAAAGCGAACTTTTTTATTGAGGAGATTGACCACCACAGGGATTGTGGAGCATGAGCAGAACGGCGTGATAAACGCGAATGCCAATGCTACTGCGGCACTGACTAATGGATGGCTCTTCTCCATAAGTCGCTCCATTTTATGGTATGGAATCAGACCTTGAAGCAAATTGATGAGGAAAGAAATCCCGATAAATAACAGGGATAGCTCAAAAGCGATGGATAAAAAGCTTTGAAACACCTCTGACCACATGCATAATCTCTCCTTTTACTTGCATTATGCAAGTATTAATTTTATAAAAAGAGCAAGGGTTATATCACTTGCTCAGGTTAATGGCTTACAGCAAACGGATGACTTGGACATCGCTTCGTTGAGAAGTCTAATTGATTTAATCACCATTTCTCGTTCAAACTCGCTCATGTTAGAGAATACTTCGTTCAAATATTGGTTCATTTGCTCGTCGATCGTGGCTGCAACAAACTTTCCTTGAGTGGTCAGCGTAAGGAGATAGACTCGCCTATCTTCGGGAAGCGGTGTTTTCGTGACCAATTCCATCTTTATGAGTGTTTGTATCTGACGACTAAACGTGGTTACATCCATCGCGAGTGTGTCAGCTATTTGTTGCATGGATGGTTTGTTCTGTCGGCTGATTTCATAAAGGATATGGCTTTGCACTAACGAAATTTCTGTACCACCAATTTGACAGCAATTTTTATTTAAGAGCCCGAATCGCCTCGTCATGATCTGGAACAGTTCACGAAGGTTTTCCATCATTTTCACCTCATGGTTTAGTTATATCATCATTATTTGCATATTGCAAGTATATCTTTCGAAAAATAAAGCTAACCCATCACACTTAGAGCCAGCTTTACCTTCTTATCATTATCCACGTTCAACCTATAATTGTTGCCGCACATCATGAAGCTTATAGGAGTCCAGTTTTTTATATAGCGTGGAAAAGCCGATCTGCAATTTATCCGCGATCATCCGTTTCGCTTCCAGCGTATCGCCATAGCGCGTAAGCATGTCGAGAAGAATCCTTCGCTCATACTTACGAAGCTGGTATTTCAATGGTTCATCCGAATGGCTTTCCTTTGCCGTATGATGTGATTCGACTTTGCTGATCATTCGCGGCGGAACGCTTTGCAACGTTACATAAGGGGACGTTTCCATATTGATGACATACTCGATGGCGTTTTCCAGCTCGCGAATATTTCCCGGCCACGGATATTGTAGGAACAATTCCTTTACCTCAGGTGTAAAATCCAGCAAATCGCATTTGTACAGCTGGCGGTATTTGATAAGGAAATAATCCATTAAAACAGGAATATCTTCTAGTCTGTCACGCAGTGGAGGCATATGTATCGGAATTACGTTCAAGCGAAAATAGAGATCCTCACGAAATTCTTTGTTCTTCACCATTTCTTCCAGGTTCTTATTGGTAGCAGAGATGAGGCGGATATCTACAGGAATCAGTTTATTTCCCCCGACGCGCTCTACCTGTTTGCTTTGCAGTACATGGAGAAGCTTTACCTGCAGATGAAGCGGTAAGTCCCCGATTTCATCCAAAAAAATCGTTCCTCCGTCAGCCAATTCAAATTTTCCGGCTTTCCCTTCCTTTTTCGCACCGGTAAAGGCACCGCCTACATAACCAAAAAGCTCGCTTTCCAACAATGTCTCCGGAATGGCACCGCAGTTGACAATGATAAACGGTCCATTGCGACGATTGCTCGCGGAATGTATCGCGGCCGCCATCATGCCTTTCCCTGTACCGCTCTCTCCGGTGATCAGGATGTTGGAATAGCCTCGCGCCACTTGTTCCGCTTGCTTCTTCACGACCATTAGAGCACGGCTCTTCCCCCGGATTTCGGAGAGGTATAAATCTTTTGGCTCACTCGTCAGGGAATAAGCCAGCCTTCGCATATCGGACATGCGGCGGAAAGATGCGACAACCCCGACAACGCGGTTAAACATTTCGATGGGACGAGCGGTTACGATCATATGCATGATATGGCCATTACGTTCGTAATTCTCCTCTTGCTCCATGTACCCCTTCCCGCTGGTCAATACCTCGAGCATGGGCGTATTCGGCCATATCGTTTCCAATGAAGTGCCAATGAGATCTTCTTTCTTGATTTGAATAAGTTCTTCTGCCGTCTGATTACAGGTGGTGATCCTGCCCTTTTCATCGATCGCCAGGATTCCCTCATGGATGGATTCGATGAGCACCTCCAGCTGGTGGGTCGTTTTTTTCCAGTTTTCCAAAGCTTCTAATTCCGCGATTTTACTGGATAACAGCTCAGACATTCGTTGTAAAAAGGTAAGTAAAGAAACCTTATTGGCGATGAGGGAGCGGTGCTGCGTTTCGTTGAATGCGATCAACCCGATCACGCCGATGACATTGCCGTTATAATGAATGGGGGTACAGACTTCTCCCCACTCCTCTGTCTGGCCCGTCAAAAAGGAAGGGTCGTACGAAGGGTCCTGGCGGGCATTCTCCACGATATAGGAACGATTGTGGCGGATCACTCTGCCGTACAAATACCCAGCTTCAATCTCCCCTCCTTCCTCCTTGGTATTGATTCGCTCCTTGTATTTTCCGGTTCCAGCGATGATCGTCATCTCATCATCGACAATCTCTGTTTCAAATTGGATGGCAGCCGAGATCGCTTCAGCTACCTGTTGTGCTGTCTGCTGAATTTTTTTCAAAAAACTCACAAGACCACCTCAACATCGTTAAATATACAGAAAATTCTCCCTTTATTGTACAATATGGACGTTACAATAGATATGTAAGAAAAAACAGGAGATGTCTCCAACACATCTCCTGCTATTGATCAAGTTAATGACGAAACCATCCGCTTGGCTTCACATTCATATTGATATTGATCTGCTTCACTTCCGTGTAGGCCTCATAACCGTATGTGCCGAGCTCACGGCCGATCCCGCTTTGTTTATACCCACCCCAGGGAGCTTCATTAAACGTTGGGTGATACGTATTAATCCATGTGATGCCCGCCCTAAGCTTACGGATGACTCTTTGCGCCTTTGCCCCATCATTGGTAAATACGCCGCCTGCCAAGCCATATTTTGTCCCATTGGCTAGACGAATCGCTTCTGCCTCGGTATGAAATTTTTGCACGACCAGTACAGGACCAAAAATCTCTTCCTGTACGAGACGCAGATCCGAAGAATCCACCTCAAAGATGGTAGGCTCCACGAAATATCCTTTATCCAGCCCATCCCGCAGCAATCTCTTGCCACCACATAGCAGCCGCCCTCCTTCCTCGATCCCGCCTTGGATATAGGAAAGTACGCGATTCATATGGGCCTCCGAGATGAGCGGCCCCATTTCTGTATCAGGATGGAAGCCATCACCCACCACGATTTTTTGGGCGCGTTCAACAAGACGCTCCAGAAAACGCTCATAGATGCTAGCTTCCAGCAAAAGGCGGGAACCTGCCGAGCATACCTCTCCCTGATTGGCAAAGATGGCATACAAGGCATAATCTACGGCTGTCTCGAAATCTGCATCGGCAAACACGATGTTCGGCGATTTTCCCCCGAGTTCGAGCGATAGTTTTTTCACGGTATCTGCGGCATTTTTCATGATCGCGATGCCTGTTTCCGTTCCCCCGGTAAAGGCGACTTTGTCGACCCATTCATGTCTGGAAATTTCATCGCCTACCACGTTTCCCGGTCCCGTCACGAGATTAGCAACACCCGCCGGAATGCCAGCCTGCTCTAAGCATTCAAACAGCATGATGGTGGACAAAGGTGTAAGATCGGCAGGCTTTAATACCAATGTGTTTCCAGCAGCCAAAGCAGGGGCTACTTTCTGCGCATTCATGACAAGCGGGTAATTCCAGCACGTAATCGCCCCCACGACCCCGATCGGCTCCCGTACGACAAACGCTTGGATTTCTTCCGGCACATCATAGGTCTGGCCCTGCGGTTTTGTGCATAGTCCCGCGTAGTAACGGAATTGGTTGACGGCATCCTGCACATCATAAGTGGATTCTCGTAAGGGCTTTCCATTGTTCATCGTATCGACTTCTGCAAATTCGTTCGCCCGTTGTTCGATCAGGTCTGCTACCTTGCTGAGCAGCTCCGCCCGCTTGCGTGCCGGTGTTTCTGCCCATCCGGATTCATCGAAGGCCCTCCTTGCTGCCGAGATTGCCAATCGGGCGTCTTCTCTCGTCCCTTTTGTCACATGGGCAATGGTTTCACCGTTAGCCGGATTGATGACTGCGAATGACTCTCCGGAAATGGATTCCACCCACTGGCCGTCAATATACATCTTTTTTACTTGTTGGGACATCCTCTTCCCCCCTACTTATTTACTTGGAGCTGCTTGGAAAGTTGGCTGATTCCTTCTTCAATGCATGCGAGCACGTAATCAATTTGCTCATAGGAAATGATCGCAGGCGGTTCCAGACGGATGACCGTCGCGTTATTCAGCGTGCCCGCCACCAGAATCTTTTTGCTGAAGAGTTGCTTAGCGAGTGTATAGCCCAAGCTGTTATTGGCAAATTCCATGGCGATCAACAAGCCCTTCCCCCGTGCGTCGACAAGCACATCGGGATAACGGGCTTGGATTTCCTTCAGATGCTTGAGAATATAAGCTCCTTTTTCATGTGCTTTCTGCGGGATATTGTCCTCCAGGATGGTATGGATACCGGCAATCGCACCTGCGCAGCAAAGCGGATTACCGCCAAATGTTGAGGATCCGAGCAAAAACGGATTTTCCTCCATTTTCGACCACCATTTCTTCTTCGCTACCATGGCTGCAATGGGCATCACACCACCGCCGAACGCTTTGCCCAGTGTCATAATATCGGGGACAACATCCCAATGGTCCACCCCAAACAACTTGCCTGTGCGTCCCATACCTGTCTGCACCTCGTCAACGATCAACAGACATTCGTATTGGTCACAAATTTGGCGAAGACGAGGCAAAAAGTCATCGGGTGGAATATTGACGCCGCCTTCTCCTTGGATCGGCTCTACAATCACCCCTGCTACCGTTTCACCCGTCGCGATCAGCATACGAATGGCTTGCTCAACGGCGTCCGCATTGCCATAGGGCACATGCTGAAAGCCCGGGACGAGAGGGTAATACGGCTCACGGAAGGTCGATTTGCCGGAAGCGGAGAGCGAACCCAGCGTTTTCCCGTGGAAGCCTTTCTCCATCGAAATGAAATACTTCTTGCCCGTGGCCAAACGCGCGAGCTTGAGCGCCATCTCATTGGCTTCCGTCCCACAATTCACGAGATAGCAATGCTGGAGATCTCCGGGGGTAATATAAGCCACCAGCTTCGAGAGATACCCGCGCAACGGATCGACCATTTCCTGGCTGTGCAGAGCGTAGCGCTTGATTTGCGCTTCTACTGCTTTCACAACTTTCGGATGGCGATGGCCTAACAAATAAACACCGTAACCGCCAAGGCAATCAATGTACTCATCGCCCATCGTATCGCGAAAGACAGCTGCTTCCCCCTCCCATTCCACGACGGAGAAATCGGTAGACACGGATTTTCTGTGCAAAAGGATCGCTTTTGTCACATGATTGGTAAAGTTATCGATTGAATCCGCGACGATTTGCTTTTTCTGCTCGACAGTGAGCGTTTCACTTTGAATAAAGCCTAGTACCTCCTCTGCCAACTGTAATGCTTCTTCACGTGATTTTCGTTCCATTGTGATCACCCTTTTTACGAATTAGTTTTCGTGGATTACCTACTGCAAGGATGATGCCAAATGGACTATGCATGTAAAAGCGAGGGTTTTGCGTAAATTGTTCTCGATTTTTAGAAAAAATTTAGCGATACGCGTGTTTTGTTCTCATCTAGTCAGGAAACATCCCTATTTCAGCGGTTTCTCCTTCTCATTAATGAGAAAAATACGATTTTTGTAATGTGTATATCCGTTGTCGAATTCCACATGAAAAACAGACTGTATCTTGCATACAGCCTGCCATTTTGACGCCATTTTCAGCTGATACTGCCCGATTTCTCATCCAGTTCAATTAGTGGCGTTTTTCTCAACCGGTAGATTCGGTAAACGAGATAAGCGATACCGATGACTGCCCAACATGCACCAAGCATAAACGAGCTCGATTCGAGGTTCAGCCATAGTATACCTACGGTAATAGCCCCCGCTAATGGGGACAAAAAGTATTTCAGAAACCCTCTTACTGTTTTGTATTGTTGTTCCCGGACCACGTAGTGCGCGATGACCGACAAGTTGACAAATGTAAACGCAATGAGCGCACCAAAGTTGAGCAAGGAGACCGCCGTCACCAGATCCAAAAAGAGGGCTGTCAAGGAAACCAGTCCAACGAAAATCACATTGTAGACAGGTGTACCTCTCTTCGGATGGACGTAACCAAACAGCCGTACTGGCAGCAATTTGTCTCTACCCATGACGTAAAGCAAGCGTGAAACACTTGCGTGGGAAGTTAATCCGGAAGCAAAATTGGCCATGAACACTGTTGCAACAAATATCGATTGAAACAGCGTGCCCCCTACATAAAGGGCAATCTCAGAGCCAGCAGCCTCCACATCCTGAAATCTGGAGACGTCAGGGAAATAGGATTGAATGAAATAAGATACGAAGATAAATAATCCTCCGCCAATTAACGCAACCAACAGGATTCCCCGCGGGATATTCTTTTTCGGATCTGGCGTTTCTTCGGACAGGGTCGTGACCGCATCAAATCCAAGAAAGGAGAAGCATAATATCGTGGCCCCGGCGATCAACGTACCGAGCGCCATGTCTTCTGAAACGAAGGGCTGCGCTGAAACGATATGAGCCGTTCCTTCTCCCATCAGTAATCCTCGGACAATGAGCACAATAAAGATGGCGAGAACTAAGAACTGAAACGTGACGAGAAAGGAGTTGAAATTCGCCATGATGTTGACGCCCCAGGCATTAATCAAGGTGGAGAGCAATACAACCCCAATAATCAGCACCCAGGAAGGAATATCTGGAAAAATGGAGGTTACGTACATACTGATCAAGAGTGCATTTACCATCGGCATAAACAGATAGTCCAGCAATGCTGACCAGCCGACGAGAAAACCGAGATGCGGGTGGATCGTATTCTTCGCGTACGTATAAGCAGACCCTGCAGATGGATAGACCCTCACCATATGGCCGTAACTGATCGCCGTAAAAAGCATGCCGACCAAAGCCAAAACATACGCGGTCGGTACATGCCCAGAGGTCATTTCCGATACGATGCCGAATGTGTCAAAAATAACCATCGGTGTCATGTAGCCGATTCCAATCATGACGACATGCCACAGCTTTAACGTCCGCTTTAGTTCACCTACAGTTTCCATAAGATCCCCCTTTTCGTTACGTTTGTACCTTATACGTTACCAACGAGTAAAATTATGAATAATCAGATAATTCCCACCCTCAGATATCTTTCTCTGTGGATCTACCCGCTTTCCTCCTTTCCTTTTGCCAATCTTCTTTACAAGTATTGTGCCAACGTTCCCATAAACAAAAAATGAATGTTTTTCTCGCCTTTTAAAGACAAATGGTGTATCAACACGGATGTATGCTGGTTGATTAATTATCTAAAAATTGAGAAATTATTCTACAAAATGAGAAATTCGCGTTTAGCTGTCTCCTGAATGTGATGCCTTCAGTTTCTTTACACTTGAATCCGTTCAGTTCTATCAGTAAAATGGGAATATACGTTCGTTTCCACTTGGAATGAATATTTTATTTTGGGATCATTGCAGGATGGTGAGATTGCCTTGTCAGTTATAAAAAACAGAGATGCTCTACTATTACTACAAAGAACACCATTATTCCCCTGGTATGTTGAAAAATATATTGAACATAAAAAGTCCAAGAAAAGCGCCCCATCTACATTGGTGGGATATTTACGTGACTTTGCGTACTTTTTTCGTTGGATCATGACGGAAGGGTTAACGCAGGCTAAAGAAATAAAGGATATCTCTCTACAAGAGCTAAACGATTTAAAGAAGGAAACGATTGAAAGCTATATTGTTTATTTGCAAGAATCTCACTTGGATGAGCGAACGATTTTACTTGATAAACCTACAAAAAGTGCAAAAAAAGAATACAGTGATCATACCATAAACAGGAAGATCTCTAGCTTGAAATCGCTATTCTACTATCTATCCGCTCTTTCAGAGGATGAAAACGGAGAATCGTATTTACATCGCAATGTCATGGCGAAAATCGAAACGAATATAGAGACAATCACGCCGTTGGCTCGGGCGCATACGATTCGGGCGAAGATCCTGATCGATGAGCAAATCCATCGATTCGTCCAATTTGTTTATGAAGGCTATCTTGCCCATTGTGATACGAAAAAGAAACAGCAACACCATCTGCAGAACAGGGACCGGGATACAGCGATCGTAGCGCTCATTTTGTCCGGAGGGTTCCGTGTTTCGGAAATCATTAATTTGAACCTTTCCGATATCGCGTTGGAGAAAAATCAATTGAAGATGATCCGAAAAGGCAAGAAAGAAGATGCACCATTTTTTAGTGACTGGGGCAAAGCCTACTTGATTACATACCTAGAAAACCGTCAGAAGTATAAGCCTGCCGAAGCGGATGATGCCGTTTTTCTTGCCCTCTCCCCCACAAAGCCTTATGGTCATCGCATCGAGCTTCGGACGGTGCAAAAGTTTGTGAAGAAATACGGCAAAGCATTCGGCATGCCTGACTTATCGGTCCACAAGCTTAGACATAGTTTTGCCACGCAATTTCTGCGGCTGAATCCAGATCCGCACCAACTGCAAGCACAATTGGGGCATTCCAAGATCGATACGACGATGCAGTACGCACATGTACTGGATGACACGCTTAGTAAAGCGATTAACCGTACAACGTGACCTAAAAATTTCAAAAAGGAGACTCTCTTTTCCTTCGTATAGAAGTAGTGGAAGGGAGTCTCCTTTTATATCGAGTATCTATACATTGTCATGATTATCGGTTAAGTGATCGTGCCACACCAATCTTATGTATTTTCAGTACACGACTATCAAATCCCCTCTTTTTTACTTCTATTTTCGTTTTAGAAAAAGAAAAAGACCTTAACATGGTCCTTTAACGTTGTGAATAGGCTATTGATGGTTATTCCCCTGTAAGGATAGCATTTGAATGATAGTTTTCATTACAGCATCTTCGTCATTAGAACGGGTAATAAAATTCGCGACATCTTTTAATTCTTGAACGGCATTTCGGACAGCAAAACTATAGGTAGCACGAGTCATAAGTTCTAAATCATTATAACCATCTCCGAATGCCATTGTTTCTTCAGGAGTAACATTCAATAATCGTTGCAAGTGTTCAACAATAGTGCCCTTATGAACATTGGCATACGCGATATCGATCCATGCGGCTTCCGAAGCAACGATATAAGCCGACTCAAAAAACGGATGTAGTTTTCCTTTATTCCCTATTTGTGGTAAGTGATAACAAGACAATATTGTATAATATAGATTAAATTCTTAGTGGGAAGAGGGTTGAATAAATTTATGCAGAAACTAGGTTTCTCAGTATCACGCCTGCACCGCTTGAGTACAGTCTTGCAAGGTTATGTCGATCGCGGTGAGATTGCAGGCGTTGTTACCCTGATACACCGGTACGGCGAAGAGGCTTACTTCGATACAATAGGCTGGCAGGACAAAGAGGCACAGACCCCCATAAAGCGGAATACTCTCTTCCGAATCATGTCAATGACAAAACCTGTAACAGCTGTTGCTGCTTTGATGCTGGTTGAAGAAGGAAAAGTTCGTCTGTTTGATCCCGTAGACACTTGGCTGCCTGAGTTATCTAACCGGATGGTACTGCGGGATCCGAACGGACCGCTCGACGAAGTCACACCCGCATCACGTTCGATTACGCTTCATGATCTGCTTACCTCAACGCTTGGCATTGGTTGGGGGGAACATCAACTGCTGCCTGCCATTTTCAACTTGCTCCCCGCACCTCTTGCGAAAACAATGGGTGCCGATCATGCCGAACACCTCGATCCTGACGCTTGGATGAAGCGGCTGGGTGAATTACCTTTGGTATATGAACCGGGAAGCCGTTTTCTTTACCATATTGCCTACGAAATTCTTGGCGTATTGATTGCCCGGGTTGCAGGAAAACCTTTGGGGGAATTTTTCGAAGAGCGCATCTTCCATCCTCTAGGGATGACGGACACTGGCTTTACGGTGTCGCCGGAAAAGCGAGATAGGCTGGCTGTCTCCTATGCGCCAGCACCGGATGGAAGTCTCATTGTGCTGGATCGTTCGGAGACTACCGGTTGGTCGGGAGCTCCGCTCTTCCCTTCAGGAGGAGGTGGTCTCATTTCTACCGCTGACGACTATCAGCGTTTTGGGCGAATGCTCTTGGGCAAAGGAGAACTGAATGGGGTGCGCATACTCTCCCGTAAGTCTGTGGAGGCAATGACGACGGACTTTTTAACGCCTGAACAGCATGCTCATCCTTTCTTTGATGAAACCGATTATGATGGTTCGATGATGTGGACGAACAAAGGGTATGGTTATGGCGTGTCAGTTAGGTCACGACAAATTGGACTTGGGCCGAGCGTTGGTTCCTTCTTCTGGCCGGGTGCCCTTGGTACGACTTGGATCGCGGACCCAAAAGAGGATCTGATGGCAACTCTCATGGTTCAGCTCCGAGGCGCACAGCTTCCCCAAAATAGCAAACTCGCATATGACTTTTGGACAATGATGTATCAAGCGATAAATGAATGATATGCACAGTGGTGCGATAATGCATAGAGCAGTCCTAAGGCTTGACATTAGAATCTTAGACTCGCCGCCGTTTTTAAGCTATGGTAGCTCGTTTAATGATGTGTGAGCCAGAATTTAGTCAAACCTTTTCCACACCGGGGTGGGCGGCAGCGAGCTCCACCAGCTTTGCCGCTCCCCGCCCGGACAGCACCGGCGTCCAACCTCGAATCAGCAGTTCCGCCGTCACGAACCGTGCAGCGTGCTCAAAAGTACCGAACACCGCGATAACCGGCTACACGCCCAATATCCATTACAGGCCATGTAAATATGATACGGAATGCCACCGTAACCGTTCCTTCCATTCATTTGATAGGCGGCCAGCTTAAAATTGGCGATCTATCAAATAAATCGAAAATAGGGTTTGGGTTAGTTATGTTACTTTTCGGGATTACACGGTTCTCAGTCCTTTCTGAATCGTTTTCTAATTGCTTATATGCTTTGCTGCAACCTATTTGGCACCACTGGTTTCGTTAGCCAATGCTCATCCGTCTGAACATGATTTTTACGTACGAACTTCGCTACAGAGCTTTTGAACTCATCGTAATGAAAGGACTCCGCAACCCTAACCACGTAACCTTCTTGCTCGCCTCCAAAAACGGAATGTTGCGTATAACAGTTTTTTACCTTTTGTTCATTCCACACGCCTCTGTAAAGGACTGGGGCGACTTCTACTCCGAGTAATTTTGCCCAATCCAATGTTTCCTGCCAAGATAGACAGTGATTTTCTTCATTCCAGATGGAGAAAATATAGAAGTAGCTAGTCAAATCCTCGTAGTAAATGGAATGCTTGGCAAACACATTTTCACCGCAAATCCTCCACCCTTCCGGAATATGAAAGGAAATCATTCCATGCAGCATTTTCACCCAATGGCGGGATTCGTGATCTTTGCTATCAAGTGACCTTGCGTGGATGGAGTCTCGATACATCGTCGTGTTTTCACCATCTAGCTTTTCTGTTACAACCACTTCGCGCCCTTCAAAATGACTGACCGATTTTAGAATTTTATCATCATCCGTTTTACTTCTCGACCATGGTAGGTGAAAAGTTCTTGGATACTTTGTCCTCATACGCTTCACCTCATTTCGCATACGCATCTGCTTCTCTAAAGAAGTACAGCTTCCAGAGATATTCATCTCCTAGCAAGTGATAAATGTCAGAAATATCTTGCTGTGTTCCATAGTTCATCTTCATATGCATTTGGATCAAATGAACGGCCTTGAAAATAAACTCTTCTTCAAATTGAAGTTCCTTTAAAAAATGGCAAGCAATTTGTGCAGATACGTATTCGTGTCCATAATACGAGTAATGACCTTTGGCCGGTTTGTAGGTCTTGCAAAACGGTTTCCCCGTATCATGAAAAAGGGCTACAACCTGCATTAACAACTTATCCTCTTCACTATATAACGCATTGACGTAATCGAGTACATGATAGGTATGCTTGCAAAGCGTGTGTTGATGGTGAGGATTTTCTTGATGAAAATCTACCATGTCATGAAAAAAAGAGAGTTTGCTCAAACCATGAAACAATTCTTCATAAGTGGGTTCACCTTGAAGGAGGTCGACAAATGTCTTTTTCGTAATCGCATAAGGCATTTCCTCATGAAGAATGTAAACATGATCGAATCCTTCGTTGAGGATTGGGAAATGAAAATTCTTTCTCATTTTCTCCAAGATGAACCCTGGTACTTTCCTCTTTCTGGATTGGTTTCTTTCCAAGCAAATGGAATAAGGCACGTTTAGATAGTAGCAATCCTTCTGCACGTTTTTAAATTTGGAGAGTACGTTCATCCGTTTCTCACGATCAAGGTTCGTGGCATCCAAGATTACATGATTTCCTTTTGCCAGCTCATTTTCGATGCTCGAATATACTTCATAAAAAACTTGAGATGTCTTCTTTTGTTTCCCTTCATCTCCAAAAAGGGTCTGTCTGATTTCGTCCGTAGAAACAATGGAAGCACGTTCTTTCTTCGCAATTTCTTTGGCCCATTTACTTTTGCCGCTTCCGGGAATTCCAGCCATCAGTATTAGTTTTTGCATGTGTTCTCACCTCCTCACCTTGATGAAATTGTTGGGATCGTTTCATTATGTGGGTGACTCCTTACATAATTCCCAATATTATCTATGTAATCTGTATTCCTTTCAAGCCCCTTTTGACTCAACTAAGGCTTCATCATTTGCCTTTGTGAATGAACAAGAAAAAAGGAGCCTTATCGAATAAGGCTCCCTTGCAACCGAACACAATCATCAATCTTTCCGTTTCAGATTCACAGTAAGACGATCCGAGCTATTTTCATCGTTATCAAACATGACGAAATCATGCACCACAATGCCCTCTACCGTTTGAATCGCCTGAGACATTTTATTCGTTAATTCTTGCATATCGACCTTGTCATTTACATCTACATCTAACACTAACACCATTTTTTTCTTCATGCCAAAAAGCCTCCAGGATTCATTAATTAGTATCGTGCTATTCATACAGTTACCTTAAATCTCATTCCTTAATGAAGTCACCTAGCATTTTATAAAAAATTGGATTCCCTGGGAAGCAAAAATTTAGAACGAGTAACTATATTGACAATGAGACGCGTACCTATGCTTTTATTGTAAAAAAGGCTATGTTACTTTTGAATGTTGATTTTCAGTCAAAAATATACCCGTCCTGTAATGGCGGTTTATAAAGCCATCGTAACCCGTTTGTGCAATAAGAATAGCCTAGTTAAGACAAGTTTCTATACAATTGTTCATATATGTAACGAATGCATTCACCTCTGAATCTAGTCCTTCCCAACTTTCATTACTTTCACCTCGATAGGCTTTTTTTGCTATATCTAGTAAAGTTGCTTGCTCTTTGGGCAAAAGAGGTATAGCCCATTCTGCAGCCATATCTTTTGGAGAAATGTCACCGGTAGTTACTGTTTGCCACATTCGAGCCAGGGTTAAGATTACATTACGCTCATCACCTTTGATACCCTCAATCAACTCTGGCAATGAATCCTTAATTGCTCTTCGAATATCTGTCATTGGCACGGGGGCAAGTGTATTTGTAGCATCAGGACCAAATAGAGAAATACTATTCTTTCTTACTTGTGCTAAAACAATAGCCAAATCAGGATCATAGCTTGGTTTTTGAATTTCTCCATTCTCAAACTCGTTCCTGAGCCACTCGCCATAGATAAATTCTTTTTTGGGGGGATAACGCCAGGGTACAACATCGCTTTGGTTGATAACTGTGAGTTCAAGTGGTCTCAAAGAATTTGTATTTCCTATCTTTCCAGATATATGCATTAATTTGTTAGTTAGTTTTTTTCGAGTTACTTCAGGTAAACTTTGATTCACTAGCATTAGGACATCAACATCACTATTAATGCGTAAACCACCATTTACTGCAGAACCAAACAAATATACACCAACTATCATGCTTCCAAACAAATCCTCTACAATTTTTAATGCTTCTATAGCTAGCTTCGGTATTTTTTCATTTCTCAAGTCACTCATAAATTCAAAACTCCTCTAGACTATGTTCAATTCGAGTACGTTATTTTGATTTTGTTAGTATTAGATGAAATGACTATTAATAGGAACATAAGACAAAGAAGGATACAAATCAACTATTATGCCAGTTAGTTCAACAGCAAGCCTCCGTCGAGACTGGTATTCGTATCCTTCACAGAAAACAAGCATGAAGACACCAACATGTTTTTCTTATTCGATGCCGTGTTCTCATATCACTCGGGTAGGGGCTACTGCACCTTTGGTTTCCGACTGCAAGAAGAGGATAAGCTGCTGCTTATCCCGATTGTCCAAACCCTTAGCAAGTTCAATCAGTTCTCTCAAATCCAAAGGGCTTCAACTCCAACAAATAATTACCATTATTAAAGAACCAAATGTTCGTTAATTTCAAATATCAACATTGAAGTTTAACATAGCCTAAAAAAAAGTCGTACCCACTTAGAATTTGAATTGGGTACAACGACTTCTTCTCGCACATAAAAATCGGGTAATGAACATCCCTACTATCTCAATTTAATGGCTTGAAGGCAGGTGTGGATTAGGCCGATAGCAAGACCATTCCATTGATCGAATCATTCGTAAATGCTTTATGGCTCCAAATAGCCGGATGTTGTATCTAACTGTAACCAATAGCTTTTTACATTCGTTTCTCCATTAAAAAAGTCTTTTTCCTGCGCTCGCGTAAACCCCAAACGCTCATACAATTTCACGGCTGCAACCATCATGTCAGTGGTGTGGAGATGCACGGTGGCTGCGTCTTTTTCCCTCAAGCGTTTGACACATTCCCGAATCAACCGCTCTGCAATCCCATTTCCTCTTGCTTTGGGAGATACAGCCAAATATCGGATGATCGGCGTATGGATATTCAGCTCTGGCCGGTTATAAGCCACATCCGATGAATCGAACAGTTGTACACTGCCAACAATTTCTTGTCGCCAGCAAGCTACTAGAAACGCCATGGCATGACTTCCTTCGGCTGATTCAAGAATCTCTTGCTTGTATTGCTTCCATTTTTCAGCGCTCAGATGCTGTTCATACTGCTCGTATGATTCGATCAAGTGTTTTCTGATTTGCTCTCGGTCCTGTGTCCACGCATCGCGGATGGTAATATCGTTTATGTAGAGTACACGCATCCTATACCAGTCCTTCTTTTCAGCAAGTTAAAAGGCGGGGACGACAGCGACACCATATTTGTCCTCAATGAACTTCCTCACCTCTGGTGAATGGAGAGCTTTATCCAGCTTTTTGATGTCTTCGCGGTTTTCATCTCCTTTCCGGACAACGATGACATTGGCGTAAGGAGAGTTCGCATCTTCTCGAAACAACGCGCTTTTCGGATCGATATTTGCTTCCAAAACGACGTTTGTATTGATGACTGCACCGTCAAGATCAGGCAGCGCTCTTGGCAATGTAGCGGCCTCTGCTTCCACGAATTCCAGTTTTTTCGGATTTTCTACGATATCCTTCGGGGTCGCTTCGTATGTGGTCAAACCGTCTTTCAGCTTGATCAGCCCTTGTTCCTGCAGCAGAATCAGGGCGCGGTATTCGTTGGAAGGGTTGTTGGGGATACCGATTTTCGCCCCTTCTTTGATCTCATCCTTCGTTTTCAGCTTGTCGGAATAAAAACCAATTGGCTCTACATGCACCTTTGTCGTAACGGCGAAGTCGAAGCCTTTTTCATTTTTCACCGAATCCAGATACGGCACGTGCTGGAAAAAATTCGCGTCGATCTGGTTGTCCTTCAAGGCAGGATTAAGTTGACCTTCGTCATCCAGCACCACCACTTCCAGGTTCACGCCTTGCTCCTTCAGCTTCGGCTTGATAAACTCCAAGATCTCTGCATGGGGTACGGGTGCTGCTCCTACCTTTACCGTTTTCGTTGGCTCAGACGCTTGATTCGTGCTCGCCGCTGCAGTCGTAGCATTTACAGCTGTTCCTGCAGAATTCTGACTGTTTGAACCGCAACCCGCAAGCGCTACACTCATAATGACCAGAGCATACCAGATGACACCAAGACTTTTCTTACCCATAAGTTCCACTCCCTTTTTCAATCCTGTTTATTTGTCTTACGCTAATCAAATTTGTAACGCTTCTTGAGTAGTGATTTGGCGACCGAATCACCGGTCCATTGGATGATTTGGACCAAGAGGATAATAAGAAGGACTGTCGAGATCAGGACGTCTTCGCGAAACCGTTGATAGCCAAAGCGAATGGCCAGACTCCCCAGACCGCCTGCACCGATGGCACCCGCTACTGCCGTGAATTCGGTGATGCCAATGATACCGATCGTAATACCACGGACAAGAGCTGGCAGCGCTTCGGGAATCAGTACGCGGAAAATGATTGTGAACGGAGAAGCCCCTACGGATTTAGCTGCTTCAATTTTGCCTGTACTCACTTCCTTGAGTGAATTTTCAATGATCCGACTTAAAAAGGGCGCAGCCCCGATGGAAAGAGAGACAATGGCAGCTGTCGGTCCAAGAGTCGTACCAACAATGAAACGCGATAAAGGCAAAAGCAGCACAATCAGGATGATAAACGGAAGGGACCGGACGGCATTAATGAGCGTTGCGATTGCTTTATTAAGCTTGGGCGCAGGAAAAAGGCTGCCTTTCTCTGTTACCACTAACGTAACGCCCAGCATGATCCCCATGGCGAGGGCGAACAAGGATGACCAAAACACCATGTAAAGCGTTTCGAGGAGTCCCTCCCAAAGCAAGTCAATCAGATCGCTGTTCATATCCCCGCCCCGGCTCCTTCCATCACATTTCGCTTGTCACGGTAATGGTCGATGATGTGGACAAATCGTTTGGCAGTATCACTTTGCGGATTCAGGAAAAATTTGTCCACCGTTCCCGTCTCGACGATCCTGCCCTTTTCTAGCACAGCCATGTTGTTGCATACGTGCTGCAGCACATCCAGTTCGTGCGTGATGAGCACGATCGTTAGCTTGAGTTTCTGGTTGATCACCTTTAACAGTTCTAATATGGAGTAAGTCGTCTGCGGATCGAGTGCGGATGTCGCTTCGTCGCTCAGCAGCAAATCTGGCTGATTAACCAGCGCTCTCGCAATACCGACGCGCTGCTTTTGACCGCCACTTAATTGGAAGGGATACGCATTCTCTTTGTCACTTAGCTGCACGAGATGTAAGATTTCCCTGACTTGTTGGTGGATGAACGGTTTCCGGTAACCGGCCACTTCCAGCGGGAAGGCCACGTTTTGATACACCGTTTTCGCATCGAGGAGGTTGAACTGCTGAAAGATCATTCCGATTTTCTGGCGTGCCTTTCGCAGCTCTTTCTCCTGCAAATCGGTGATGACCTTGTCTCCGATCTGGATGGTGCCTGAGTCCGGTTCCTCCAGCCGATTGAGGCAGCGAATCAGTGTCGATTTCCCAGCACCGGAAAAACCGATAATCCCGAAGACATCCCCTTTTGGAATATACAGATTGATGTCTTGTAAAACAGGAATGGTGCCAGTTGTGGTTTTGTACGATTTATTGAGGTGCTGTATGTGTATCATCCACTCATCCTTCCCGTTAGTGCGCTTTTGGCTAATTCGGAAAAATAGCGCGCACAGATGAAAAGAGCACGTTCATCCACCGTAAATCCGGGATGATGCCATTCCTTCGTACCAGAAGTTCCGATGAAAATGAACGAACCGGGTACTTTTTCTTGGTAGTAGGCGAAATCTTCTCCCGCAAGAGACGGTTCGGGCTCTACCACTTGCAAACCAACTTTGTGGGCAGTTTCAATCGACAGCTCTGTGAGCACAAAATCGTTTTGGACAGAAGGCGGTCCTTTAAACCACTTCAGGCTGACTTTGGCGTTATAAGCAGCTGCCACCCCTTCAATGATGGTCTGTATCCGTTTCGGTATAAGGGAGCGTACTTCTTCGTGAAACGTGCGCACGGTCCCTTCGAGCACCACTTTGTTCGGAATGACATTCCAGGTAGTGCCACCATGGATGGTCGTCACACTGACGACAGCTTGATCCAAGGGGCTGATGTTTCTACTGACAATGGATTGCAAAGCCGTTACCATTTGTGCGGCAGCAACAATCGGGTCAATGCCTGTATGCGGAATCGCGGCGTGTGTGCCGAGTCCCTCCACGACGATTTCGAAGCCGTCCACACTCGCCATCATGGCTCCCGATTTTATCCCGATCGTTCCGACTTCCAGATCGGGCTTATTATGCAACCCGAAGATCGCTTGAACACCCCTGAGTGCTCCTCTATCGATCAGAAGGGATGCCCCCGTTCCTTTTTCTTCTGCTGGCTGAAACAGGAATCGCACCGTTCCTGGCAGTGTGTCTTCCTGTTGTTTTAATAGAAAAGCGGCTCCAAGAATGACCGCGGCATGAAAATCATGGCCGCATGCATGCATATTTCCGAAGATTCTGGATGCATACGGAAGACCCGTCTCTTCTTGAATCGGCAATGCGTCGACATCCGCACGTAAGGCTATGATCGGGCCGTCATGTTTGCTCCCCACCTCTGCGATTACGCCGGTTGGTAAGGAGAGATCGACAATCCGTATATCCGCCTCTTCCAGCCAACCGCGAATCGACTTGGTTGTTTCGAACTCTTCATTGGCCACTTCCGGGTATTGATGGAGGTGCCTGCGAATGGTAATCAGCTTTGTCTCCAATTCGATTGCTGCAGTTTCATGTGTTCGAGTCCCCACTCCTTTCTCTCCTTTCTTCAGAATTTCACTTGGGTCAATGGCCGGCGTTGTTTCACTAAACGATTTTCTGGCTTGCGCAGCCCCAAATGATCACGCAGTGTGTCCCCTTCGTAATCCAAACGATATAAGCCTCTGTCCTGTAAAATCGGAATCACTTTATCGACGAATGCTTCCAGCCCTTGCGGAAGTATCGGAGCGATGAACATAAATCCGTCCGCTGCTCCCTCTGTAAACCATTTCTCCAACACATTTGCGATCTGGACCGGTGTGCCGATCGATTCCCGGTTGGCTCCCCCTTCCAACAAAGTGTACAGCTCGCGCAAGGTGGGGTTCTTCTTTCTGATCAGTTCCGTCATCCATTCAAAGTGACTCTGAATGCCGTTATCTGTGGGAAAGTCGACTTCTGCCGCCGGGGTGTCCAGGGTGTATTTGCTAAAATCAACTTTGCCCAGATATCCAGACAAAAAGCGCAAGCCTTGCTCGGGCAGCAAAAGATCCTGTAATTGTCGGTGAATGGCATCGGCTTCTTCCTGCGTATCCGCGATGATTGGGGATATGCCTTGGAGGATGTGGAGTTCATCCGGTGTACGGCCATATGCAAAGAGTCTGCTTTTCAGACTTTGATAGAACGCTTTTGCTCTGGCGAAATCCTTCACATGTGAAAAGACGACTTCTGCTGTACGTGCAGCCAATCGCTGCCCCGGCTCGGAAGCACCTGCTTGCACGATTACGGGCTGACCTTGTTTGGAGCGGCCGATGTTAAGCGGGCCCTGGACGGAGTAGTACTTTCCTTTGTAATGCAGCCGATGCATTTTTGCTGGATCAAAGAAAACACCCGTTTCTTTGTCCTGTACGAATGCATCGTCCTCCCAAGAATCCCATAATCCTTGGACCACATCGATGAACTCTTCAGCGCGTTCATACCGATGATCGTGCTCCACATGGGCCTCGCGACTGAAATTGCGGCCGGTTTCACCAGTGGCATCACCGGTTGTGACCATATTCCAGCCCGCACGACCGCCGCTGATATGGTCGACGGAAGCAAACAGTCGTGCCAAATTGTACGGCTCATGATAGGTGGTCGAAGCCGTAGCGACCAGTCCGATTTTTGACGTAGCTCCAGCCAATGCGGCAAGCAAAGTCGTCGGTTCAAAGCGATTCAAAATATTCGGATGGGAGTCTTCATTTACGGCCAAGCTATCTGCGATAAAGGCGATATCAAACTTTCCGCGTTCTGCCGTCTGTGCCAAGCGTTTGTAGAACTCGAGATCGATACTCGCGTTTTTTGGTGCGGAAGGCAATCGCCACGATGCTACATGTATACCTGTACCCACCAAGTAAGCGGATAAGTGAATCTGCCTCTTTGTCATGAGCGTCTCTTCCTTTCCTTCAGCATCATTCAACGGTCAGCACCGCTAGTTTTTGTAGGCATCTTTGAAGTTTTTCAGTTCTTCTACCGAGACTTGGGTCGGAATGTAGTTCCCTTTGTACGTTTCGGTGATAAAGTCCGATACCTCTTTTGATTGATAGATGGCCACCAGCTTCTTCAGGTCCTCCCGATTCTCATTGTTCTTGGTAGTTGCGATCACATTGATATATGGCTTTGCAGTCTGTTTCTCATGAAAGATCGCGTCTTTTAAAAGGAAACCAGCTTCCACTGCGATCCCGTTATTGATAATCGAGGCGGCGACATCTTTCATGACACGTGGCGTATTCGCGCCCTCCACCGGGACAATCTCGAGATTTTTGGGATTTTCCTTGATTTTGTCTTCCCCGCCAAAACCATCGAAATTGTCCACGACCTTGATGAGTCCAGCTTCCTGCAAAAGAACCAGCGATCGTCCCCAGTTTGAGTCATCATTCGGTACCGCGATCTTCGCATTGTCCGGAATGTCTTCGATTTTTTTGTATTTATCCGAATAAATACCGAGGGGGGCAATAATGGTCGACCCGACCGGTACGATGTCCGAATTGTTCTTCGTATTAAATTGGTCGAGGAAAGCAACGTGCTGAAAAGCATTCGCGTCGATGTCTCCTTCGAGCAGGACTGTGTTCGGATTCACATTCGCATTAAACTGCACCACTTCAATGTGCAGACCTTGTTTTTCCGCTTGCGCCTTCACGAAATCCCACGTACGGCTTTCCGATCCCCGGATACCAATTTTCAGTCTTGATTCTTCCGCTTGCGTAGCGCAACCTGCTGCCACCAGCGAGATGATTGCCATGAAGAAGAACATCGCTAATTTTTTCATAAATGAATCTCTCCTGTCTTTTCTTGCGTTATTTCCGCCGGATCTTTCGTGCCAGGACGTTACCGAAGGATTGTAAGCTTTGCACCATGATGACCAGAATGACAACGGTCGTGACAATCGTAATGGTGCTAAACCGCTGGTGTCCGTAAGTAATGGCTAGATCACCAATACCACCGCCACCGACTGCACCCGCCATTGCTGTTGCACCGATCAAGCCTATCGTAGCGGTCGTAATGCTGAGGACGAGAGAGCCAAGGGTTTCCGGGATGAGAAAGCGGAAAATGATTTGCAGCGGAGTTGCTCCCATCGCTTCAGCCGCTTCGATGATTCCTGCATTCACTTCCAGCAAGGAGTTTTCTACCAAACGGGCGATGTATGGCCCCGTGTAGATGACCAAAGGCACAATCGCTGCTGTCGTACCAATGGAGGTTCCGACGATTAGTCTCGTAAAAGGAATGATCGCCACCAGCAAAATGATGAATGGTACAGAGCGAAACACATTGATGATGGGATTCAAGATCGAAAAGACGGCTTGATTCTCTAAAATATGTCCCTTGCGTGTAACGACCAATAATATGCCCAGCGGAAGGCCGATCACCGTCGCAAACACCAATGAGACACCCACCATATAGAGCGTTTCGTAGATCGCTTGGATGACTTGAGCAGAAGTGACTTCCATCGTTACAGGATCTCCTTTACAATGGCATTTTGTTGGAGCATAAACTGATACGCACGAGTAATTTCTGGTTCACTGCCTTGCAGTTCGACGATCAAGTTTCCAAACGGTGTTCCTTGCAGCTCCGTGATGTTTCCGAACAACACATTGGCATCGCAATGGAACCGTTTTGCCACTTGAGAGATCATCGGTTGACCCGAGTGTTCGCCGATAAACTGAATCTTGAAGATTCTCGATTGCCCCCGGTTGACTTCCAGAATCCTGAATACGCTGGGGGGAATATCATCCCGAACAACCGATTTGACAAAATTACGAGCCGTCTCGGTCTGTGGATTCGCGAATACATCGAGTACATTTCCCAGTTCTATCACTTCGCCTTGACTCATGACTGCTACTCTGTTGCAAACTTCTTTGATGACATTCATTTCATGGGTGATCATGAGGATGGTAATGTTGTACTCCTTGTTCACTCTTTTTAACAGTTGCAGGATGGACGCTGTTGTTTCCGGATCCAAAGCCGATGTGGCTTCGTCGCACAAGAGAATCGACGGATTCGTCGCAAGTGCCCTGGCGATTCCCACCCTCTGCTTTTGCCCGCCGGATAGCTGATCCGGATAATTCTTCGCTTTCTCTGTCAATCCAACAAACGACAATAACTCGATGACACGATCTTGTATCTGTTTTTTCGGTGTCTGACTGAGGATAAGCGGCATCGCCACATTTTCAAACACTGTCTTCGTCTCCAATAGGTGAAACTGCTGAAAAATCATCCCGATATCCTTCTTGGTGTTTCGGAGTTCTTTCACGGATAATTTCGTTACATCTTTACCATCGACAATCACTTTGCCCGATGTGGGGCGTTCTAGCAGGTTCACGGTACGAAGCAAGGTACTTTTCCCCGCACCGCTAAAGCCGATGACGCCGAAGATGTCTCCTTTTTTCACGGTAAAGGTTACGCCTTTTAAGGCCACGGTTGTTTTTTCGTTGCTTGTAAATACTTTATGAACATCGTGAAATTCGATCATGCTGGTGTTTGTTTCACTATGGATGCCAATAGGTGAATGTGTCGTAATCGTTGTTTCCAGAACACTCGGACCGTTCCCCATCCCTTTTCCTCCTAACCATTTGACTTTACTTGATGGATAATAGCGACTCGAGGCGATCCAGCTCTGTATAACGCAAAGCCTCATATTTGCCGTTTCCGCCGATTTCAACGACCGGAATGTAACGAGTGCCATATTTGATTTCCAGCACATCACGGAGAACGTCTTTTCCTTCCACATCAATCCATTCGTACGGGTGATTTTGTGCTTCCAAAACCGCCTTGACATCGGAGCAATACGAGCTACCGTTTTTTCCCCATAAGATCACTTTTTGTTTTGTTGACATGTACATTTCCTCCCTCTCCCTGATTACTGACCATCGAAAACAAAAAAAGACTCCCTGCCTTGGATTGGCAGGAAGTCTCCAGTTGACTGGTCGACTAACAAATTAATTCATATCGGATTACTTGGGATATTACCATCCTCCATCTTTTCCGTCAACCATATTTTCCTTGAGAATGATGAGCAATCCGAACGATCAAGTAGCCATTGACAACATGGTGATTTACCGATAAAATCCAAGCAAATAACTAGGAAAACAAAATCAAGTGCTGCCGACTGGACAATCAGAGGCCCCTTTTAGAAGAGTTTCGACTTCGAAGGGGGCTCTTTTTTTATTCATCATTAGGAGGGAAGAAAAATGACGCTGAAGCTAAGTATTTTGGATCAAAGTCCCATTCAAGAAGGAGAAACAGCGACATTGGCTTTTCAACATACGATCACTTTAGCAAAGAAAGCAGAAGAACTCGGGTATCACCGTTTCTGGGTATCTGAGCACCACGACCTGGATCATGTAGTCGGATCTTCCCCAGAAGTGCTCATCAGTCATTTACTGGCAAAGACTGAGCGAATCCGTATCGGTTCAGGAGGTGTCATGCTACAGCATTATAGCCCGTATAAAGTCGCTGAGAATTTTCATGTGCTTGCTTCTTTGGCCCCCGGCCGTGTCGATCTGGGCATTGGCAGAGCACCGGGCGGACTTCCTCTCTCGACAAAGGCCCTGCAACCGGATGAAGTGACATATCGCAGAACACTTGCTGAAAAACTTGTGGAGCTGGAGCAATTCCTTCATGATGAGTGGAAACCAGATCAACCGTTCTATGGTTTGAAAGTCACTCCCACTCCTCCCGAACCGGCAGATTTGTTCCTATTGGGGACCAGTATCGCCAGCGCGGAATTGGCTGCGGAGCGTGGGATTCCCTATGTCTTCGCTTTGTTTATTAACCATGAGGAGGCCGATTGCCTTGCCGCGATTGAGACGTATCGTCGGCAATTTCGTACAGGGAAAAAGGTCAAACCTGAAGTCATCCTCGCCCTTTCCGTCATTGTCGCCGATACGGAAGAAGAAGCTGCGTATTTAGCGGCCGATGCCAAAATCGTAAAGATCCATTTGAAAAGCGGGAAAACATTAACTCTCACCAGCTTGAAAAAGGCCGAAGAGTTTGGACGACAATCGGCTGAGCCGTACAAAATAGAAGTAAAGGAAGCCAATGTCGTTCACGGAACCAAAGAAAGTGTACGGGACAAACTGATTTCCTTACAGCGTAGATATCAAGTCGGAGAAGTGATCATTACAACACCGATCAAGGACTTTCATAAACGCCTTTTATCGTATGAGCGATTACGGGAAGCATTTTCGGAGCTTACTGTACCTTGAGTAACGGATGATGCGAATGAAAAAAGACTGGCTCAGTGCATCAAGACGCATCGAGTCAGTCTTTTTTATGTGATTTAATAAGGAGTATTCGTTATTGGCTGGTTGGCGGCTTTTTCTCTTGTGTATCGGTTTTCAGGGATGGAGAGTCCCAAATTTCCGCGCAGCGTGTCCGCTTCATACTCTGAACGGTAAATTCCTCGCTCCTGCAAGATTGGTACGACGAAATCAACAAAGTCGTCTAATCCTCCGGGGACACTGGAATGAATGATAAATCCATCGGCTCCTTTCTCTTCAAACCACTGCTGAATTAGATTTGCTACCTTTTCGGGTGTCCCCATAAACTCACTTCTAGGTGTTGCAGTTTGCAGCGCAACTTGCCGAAGTGTCCACTGTTTCTCCTTGGCCGTTTGCTTGATTTTGTCAGTCGTGCTCCGAAAGCTATTGCTCCCAATGTCACCTAGTTCAGGAAATGGTTCATCCAAAGGGTATTGCGAAAAATCGTGGTGATCAAAAAATCTACCCAGGTAGTTCAGGGCATGCTCAATACTGACCAGATTCATAATCTCATCATGCTTTCTCTCTGCTTCCTCTTTTGTCGTGCCGATAATGGGACGAATGCCGGGGAAAATGAGAATTTCATCTGGGGACCGTCCATATTCCAACGCTCTCGTTTTTACATCCTGGTAAAAGCGTTTCGCATCCTCCAATGTTTCGGCTCCCGTAAAAACAGCATCGGCTGATTTCGCTGCCAATGTTTTTCCGCTTTCGGATGAGCCTGCCTGGAAAATGACCGGATGGCCTTGCTTCGAGCGGGCAATGTTCAAAGGACCTTGCACGGAAAAATACTCGCCCTGATGGTTCAACCGATGCATTTTTTGCGGATCGAAAAATACGCCCGTTTCCTTATCCCGTACAAAGGCGTCATCTTCCCACGAATCCCATAAGCCTCTCGTCACGTGCAAATGCTCCTCAGCGATCCGGTAACGGTGATCATGGGCGGGATGCTCTTTTTTCCCGTAATTGAATGCAGAACCTTCCAAGGGAGATGTCACGACATTCCACCCAGCTCTCCCCCCACTGATATGGTCCAGCGAGGCAAACTGCCTGGCTACGGTAAACGGTTCACTGTATGTAGTCGAAACCGTTCCGACCAGACCGATCTTTGAAGTCACGGCCGCTAATGCGGATAAAATGGTAAGCGGCTCAAACCGATTCAAAAAATGCGGCAGCGATTTTTCGTTGATATACAGGCCATCTGCAATAAAGACCAGATCTAATTTACCGGCTTCCGCTTTTTGAACCTGCTGTACATAGAACCCGAAGTTAACACTAGCATCCGTCAAAGCGTTCGGGTGTCTCCAAGCACCCATGTTCCCTCCTACTCCATGAATCATGGCGCCAAGTTTTAACTTTCTTACGCTGCCCATGTTTTTGCCCTCCTTTTTTTTGCGATGTCCCGACAAAACAGAGGCTCTTTTTTACAAATGCAAAAAAGCCCCCATTTTACATAGGAGCCTTTGGTTGACCAATCAGCTTTTTGCTCTTATTTGGTTGTTTGTGTAGTGACAACAACACAAATCATGGCAGAATCTTACATCCAAGAATATGGGGATTATTCCCAGTTGTCAAGTTTGAATTTATCCGTGCTGTTATTCAATGCTTTGTCAACCCTTTACACTACCCGACGTCATTCCCCCAATACTCCTTTCTCCGCTGGTAAGCCTGCTCACAATGCAGCAGATCTTCACAAAATGACTCTTTCTTGTCGTCTACTATTTCTTGATTCCTTCTAAAAACAAAGCTATTACCTTCATCGTGTCTTCCAATGCAGCTGGACGCAACGAAGATTCATGGGCGAGCCACAGCGAGGTCTCATTCAAAGCTCCTGAAATAAAATGGGTCATGGCATCGAGGGGAACGTCTTGGAAGTTTCCCTGTTTTTGCATGATTTCTAGCTGCCCCCGCAACAATCGCATGGAGTGGTTCGCATCAATCGCCCGCCATGCATCCCAGCCCAAGATTGCCGGACCGTCAATCAACATAATTCGCTTGTTTTGCGGCTCCACTGCCGCTAATACGAAAGCGCGGCAACCAAGATAGAGCTGTTGCCAGACGTCTTCACTGAGGGAAGCCTCCTGTTCCACCCGTTCGGCAACTTCTTGTTGGACAGATTCAAGCACACTCCTGAATAATTCCTTCTTGCTGCGGAAATGGTGGTAGACCGCTCCTCTCGTAATATTCGCCTCTTGTACGATGGATTCCAACGCAGTATTCGTATAACCATATTCAGTAAAATGCGCTCTCGCGATGTGAATGAGTTTGCGTATCGTTTCGTCCGTCTCAGCTTTACTTCTTCTCATACTGTCCTCCACCCCCGTATGAACGCTGGTGCATTCCTAAGTATCGCAGCGATGGCCAAGGCAGCCTAATCTCCGAATTTCACTCTCGACCCTATTGCATGCCGGATCATTCGAGGGTCTTGTTTCCATTCTGCGAACAATTGATTGTCAATCATTCAAGCGTAATGGATTTGTATTCCTTCGTCAAATCGTTACCTGATTCGCAGCGGACTTTGTATTGGAGCAGAAGAATCATGGTCCAATGCCACTCGATCACTCATTGCTCGCGGTAGAACGATTGTTTAGATTGTCCGCGATATATTGCCCGCTGAACGCTTCCGTTGGAGGAATAACCTTTATGATATCGATCAATACTCCGTTTGGATCGGAAGTGATAAAATGCCGTTGGCCGAAATCTTCATCTCGAATATCCAATTCCAAAGGCAGCTTTCTCTTCTGAATCAGCCGCTCATACTCCGCGTCTACATCTTCGACTTCAAAATTCAGGATCAACCCTTTCACCTGAGTCCGATAAGCCGCAGGAATCGTTGGATGGGTGGCATCAAGTACTGCCAATTCGTATGCTGTGCTTGAACCGGACATTTTCAGGCTGACATACCAATCGGCTTCAAAAACCTTCTGAAATCCGAAATGTTCAATGTAAAACGCAGATGTAGCAGCGACCTGATTCGTTAAGATGACAGGATAAAAGCTCATTGTCCTCATCATTGAAAACTCCCTTCGAGTATAAGTTCTTCCGATAACAATTTAACATACATACAGTATGTATGTAAACAGGTATTACCATGCTGATAAACATAAAAGGCGCCCCTCAATATTTTGGGGCGCCTTTTCCCTATCCACGAAGATTATTGTTCAAAAGCCCAATTTCCTTTTCGAAAAATGGGTTCGAGCGTTCCATCTGGCAGTTCGCCATCAATATCGAGCTCAGCTGAACCGATCATAAAGTCAACATGCGTGAGACTGACATTGGCGCCCCGTTCCAGCAGCTCCTGCTTGCTTAACGAACGTCCCCCCTCCATGTTGACGGGATATGCGCTGCCCAAAGCGACGTGGCAGGATGCGTTTTCATCGATACCTGTATTGTAGAAGATACGATTCATCTGTGAAATCGGTGACGAATACGGGACAAGTGCGACCTCGCCCAAGTAACGTGCACCTTCATCCATGTTAAGCAAGGCTTCCAGATGCTCCGATCCGGTCTCGGCCGTGTAATCAACCACTCTCCCGTCTTTGAACGTCAGTGAGAAGTTGTCTACGATGTTTCCGTTCAGATTAAGTGGCATCGTACTGCGAACCGTACCGTTTACCCCTGTCCGCTTCGGCATGGAGTAAACCTCGTCGGTCGGCATGTTGGCTACGAAATACACACCATCCTCGTTCAAATCACCGCCGCCAAGCCAGAGATGACCATCAGCTAGCTCCAGCGACAGGTCGGTTCCTGGAGCTTTATAGATCAATCGGCGGTAGCGCTTTTCATTAAGACGGTTCTGGAGCAGTTTGAGTTGTTCGATATGCTTGCGCCAGGCTGCTACCGGATCCTCTTGATCGACACGATTCATGCGGAAAATCGCTTCCCACATCGCTGGAATTCGTTCTTCCTCAGCAAGTTCCGGAAAGACCTTATCCGCCCATGCTTTGGTGGGAGCTTTCATCAAGCACCAGCTAAACTTGTTGTTTCGCACGTAAGACTGTGCCTTCTGACGCGCTTCGGCCATTGCTTTGTTCGCTCGTGCTACTTTAGCTGGATCGATTCCTTTATACAGCTCCGGATCAGGTACTTTAATATGTAAAAGGGCGCCGCCGTTTTCAGCCAGCAACTCCATCGTACGGGCTTTCCACTCTGGATAATAGGAAAATGACTCATCATCGGCAGATTCAAAGCGGATGCGGGTGGATGCCTCATCGATCCAGTGAATGTCTACGAAACGGGCTCCGTTCTCATACGCTTTTCGCACGATCCTGCGAGCCAGGTCAGCCGTCTCGATCGGGGCTTCCAGTAATAGCACCTGCCCTTTCTGCAGATTCACGCCTACTTTTATGACAAGTTCGGCGTACTTCTCCAATTGCGTTTCAAACGATGGCATAACAATTTCTCTCCTTTTGTGGATTACCAATGCATGGAATACTATCATTATAACAGGTTAACCGGGACCGATGTCCTTTGCTTTGACAATGTTGCGTTGGGTAACGGGTTGCCAGACAGGTATAATAGAAATCGTATGGTTGAAAGATCTGTAGAGGATGCTGAGAACATGAAAACGTTTATTGTAGTGGGAGCGGGAATACTAGGGGCAGCGACGGCCTATCAATTGGCAAAAGCAGGAGCAGACGTCATCATTGTTGACCGCACGGATAAAGGACAAGCTACGGACGCTGCGGCCGGGATTATCTGCCCATGGTTGTCACAGAGACGGAATCAAGCTTGGTACCAGCTCGCAAAGGGAGGGGCTCGCTTCTATCCCGCGCTCATTGAAGCGCTTGAGCAAGAAGGAGAATCGCAAACCGGTTATCGCCGTGTCGGCGCGCTCAGTATACATAAGGATCTGCAAAAACTTGAGGATATGGTCAAACGAGCAGAAAAACGTAAGGAGGATGCACCTGAAGTTGGTGTGATTACACAGCTATCTCCCAGTGAAGCGAAGTCTCTTTTTCCTCCGCTCTCTGAGGAGTATGGTGCGGTACACATTAGCGGCGCAGCGCGAGTGGACGGACGAGCGCTGCGGGATGCCCTGCTGCGGGCTGCGCAACGTCATGGCGCAACGTATCTCAAGGGAAATGCTGTACTTCTACAGGAGGAGACTCGTGTCACTGGAGTGCATGTCGGAGATGACCGTATACAGGCCGATACTGTGATCGTTTGTGCTGGAGCTTGGGCCGATCAGCTTCTTGCACCATTGGGAGTGCACTTCAAAGTGACCTACCAGAAAGCACAGATCATTCACTTGGAGCTGCCTGGCGCGGACACAGATTCCTGGCCAGTCGTCATCCCTCCGACCGATCAGTATATGCTGGCGTTTGAAAACGGACGGATTGTGATTGGCGCTACTCATGAAAACGATGTGGACGGATTCGACACTCGGTTGACTGCGGGTGGTATGCATGAAGTGTTCAATAAAGCCTTTGAGACAGCTCCAGCTATTGCGCACTGTACATTTGTAGAAGCAAGAGTCGGCTTCCGCCCCTTCACTCCTGGGTTTCTCCCTGTGATTGGCGAGCTGCCCGGTTGGGAAGGAATACTCGTTGCCAATGGCTTAGGGGCTTCCGGTCTGACGATGGGGCCTTTTATTGGTTATCAGCTGGCAAAGCTTGCGTTGGGCAAGGAACTCGATATTGAATTGGAACATTACAAAGTAGCAGGCGCGTTGGTTCCTTAAGGGCAGACCGTCATTTTCATCTCACGAAATAAAAAAGGGTGACCGACAAGTAGTCGAGCTACTTTTCCCGGGCCACCCTTTTTTTTCGATTATTTTTTGGGTGCTAATTCCACAAGCAGCTTGTTGGCAATCCAATCGGCACTGGCAGCTTCTATATCCGTACCTACTTGCCCATGAACCCCTAGTGTATAGGCATATAAGGAAGCAACCGCTCCTATTTCCAAATACTTATTGAAAAGAGCAGTACTGTGTTCGATCGGAGTCACAACATCATTCCCGCCAATGGTAATTAATACGGGTGGATCGTCCTTCGACACATGGTTAACCGGGTTGACGAGCCGGGCATTTTTCACGTAATCCCAATACGGACTGGACGTTTCGTTTTTTTTATTCGCTTCCAATATCCCTTCTACTTCAGAATCTTTTGCACCAAAAAAAGATTTCAAAGTTCCTTCGGGATTTGAAAGGAAAATATCCGTAAACGGGTAGTAAATCACAGCAGCTTGTATGCGGCTGGATTGATCGGCATTGCCACCAATATCCCCTTCGACTTCTTCCATATCGCCAGTCGTTGCCAGCATAGCCGCAAGATGCCCTCCTCGAGAAGTGCCCCAGACACCAATCCGTTCAGGATCGATATTGTACTCTTTTGCATGAGCTCGGAAATAACGAACATACCCTTTCACATCGTGAACATTCTCCGGCAAACCGGTTACAGGCCGATAGTCGATCGTCGCAACCGCTATGCCTCTTTCTGCTAATGCGATGGCCAATTCATACGAGCGTGATCCATTGGCAAAATTGTAAGCACCGCCGTTTCCGTGGATAAAGAGCAGGAGTGGCATTGGTCCAGGTGCAGCTTTTTCCGGTAAGTAAATGTTTGTATTGAGAGGAAATGGCTTCCCGGCATCATCCACCGTCGCAATCGTTACGTCCTTGTAAGTAGGGCCGGATGGCAGTCTGGGAGCGGCCAACGCTGTTGTAGCTGACAACGCAAGAATCACAATAGACAAGACTACCGACGAAAGTGTACCTTTCATTTTTCTCATGCTTACCTCCCTGCTATGAATGGAAATGTCTGCACACTACATGATTAGATCGATCTAATTAATTGCAATGCTTTATTCAACCGAGGCTACAGCCGCTCTCAATCCAAGAAGATAGCTATCGACCCCAAACCCGCAGATTTGACCTTTTGCAATATCAGCAAAAACGGAAAGATGCCGAAATGCTTCCCTGGCATGAATATTCGACATATGAACCTCAATAATAGGTACAGTAAGAATCGCTAAGGCATCCCGAATCCCGTAACTGTAATGCGTCCATGCCCCTGCATTCATGATCACCGCATCGATTCCCTCTTGAAAGGCTTGGTGTATCTTTTCGCACATCTCGCCTTCATGATTCGTGTGAAAGCACTCAATCACAACACCCAGCTCTTTGGCAAGCGCACTCAAACGCTCGTTGATTTCCTCAAGCGTAATGGTCCCATACTGCACCGGATCCCTTTTGCCGAACATATTATGATTGATTCCATGGAGCATCAGAATGTTTTTCATCGGCTATTTCTCCTTGACTTCAATTCGCTTTTTTATCGGGCTTGATAAATGGAAAGTATGTTCGTGAATGCTTATCCAGATATTCTTTTGCTCGAAGTAAGCAACGACGTGAAAATTCTTCATACCCCAGCTCCTGCACACGTTTGACGTGAGGCAACTCGATTGAGTACGGAATCTCGGGAATCCGACTTACGATACTCGCTATATCGATCCCTCCCTCCCCTACATACACACGAGCCTCCCGAAGGATACGTGTCATTTCTTCGATGGAATCCGGGATTTCCGCAGGAGCGTCACATAGGTGCAGAAAACGGAACCATTCGCGCGGGACTGCATCGAGATCCTCCAGCTTCTCGCTCGCACGGTGGAAGTGATGCAAATCAAGCATGAGACCCGCATTCTCGCGTTTGACGGTATGCAGTACGTCGAGTGCACCGGCAAGATTCCGTACACTGGCAATCGGTACGAACTCCAACTCTACGGTCAGTCCATACGGCTTTGCCAAGTCGCAAAGTTCAGCGAAGCGCTCGATCGCAAAGGTACGATCATCTGTCCAAATGCTGCTTAGTACATGACGTCCCCCGAGTTCTGCTGCGGCTTCAAAAGAAGGGACATACAGCTTCGGATCAACACCATCGTAAATCCGGGCCAACTCGATATCCAAGAGCTTTATGCCCGTATCGGCTAACGCCTGCTTGGTTCTTCTCATCAACGCTTTGTTGTCAGCCAGTGAAAAATTGGGTTCGCCTTCAAGTCCCATGTAGATCGGTCGTAAACTGACGAAATCATATCCGGTACGCGCGGCGATATAGGTCATCTCGTCCGGTGGGCAGCCCAGCACGGTCAGATAGGCCAAGGAAAATTGTCTTGCCACCCTGTTGTTTTCCTCCCATCATCGGATGATTCATTCGATTCAATCAAACCATTACTTTTCCATTTCCGCGTCATAAAACTCACCAAACAATTCTTCATCAGAGGGTCGGTCTTCCGGGATCGGGCGGGAAACCCATGTCGTATTCATATAGTGTTTGAGGTGGACGTTTTCCGAAACGATATTTCCTCCCCATGTCCCACATCCTAAGCTAGAGGTCATCGGCATGCCATTGTTGAATGCACCCGCATTGGCTTTGGATTGGGGTTGGCGAACCATGATACGGCTCACCGGTGCTGCCAGGGCAAGGCGATGAATGTGATCATCATTAAACGAATAGATCCCGCAGGAGTGTCCTTTCCCTCCTACCTCGTAGATCGCCCGCATCATTTCAAGGGCATTTTCGAACTCACCCTCGTATTTATATACGGCCAGCAGAGTAGTCAACTTTTCACCAGAGAAGGGATGCTCTTTCCCGATGCCGTCTCCCCTGACGATGATAAATTTGCGATCGGCCGGGATACAAAATCCGGCTATCTCCGCCAATTTTTGCGGCGCTTGGGCGACTGTCGTAGGAAGACGATGTCCATCAGCGTCCCACATGACCGCACGTAATTTTGCTTTCTCGTCTTCGCTAGCCAAATACCCTCCCACACGCACTAACTGCTGCAGCATCTCGTCAAAAATCTTTTCACTAATAATGAGGTTACCGTCAGCAGAACATCCGGAACCAAAGTCCGAAGTCTTGCTCAACATGGTATTATTGGCGGCATCTGCGAGATCCGCTGTTTCATCGATGATCATGGTAGCATTCCCGGCTCCTACCCCGTATGCTGGCGTACCTGAACTATAGGCGCTTTTCACCATGTCCTTCCCGCCCGTTGCGAGCACCAGGTCTGCCCGTTCCATCAGCGTTTTGGTCATGGGGATATTCACGTTAGTCAAGCATTGCAAAATGTCTGCCGGTGCGCCTTCCCTTTCCAATGCTTCTCTCATCAAGCGAACCGTTTCAAATGAGGTGTTCTTGGCTCGAGGATGAGGAGAGAAAATGACAACGTCACGCGCTTTGATGGCATAAATGGCGGTACCCGCTGGAGTAAGGTCGGGGTTGGTGGTCGGGACGATGGATGCGATAATGCCAACGGGTTTTACGTATTTCACAATTCCTTTTTCCGGGATTTCCTCAATGATTCCCACACTTTTTTGGCGGAGCGCGTCCCTCAAGATCCCGCGGATTTTGAACCGCTTGTTCAAGCGGCTCACGTGATCACCCAACCGGCTTTCTTCAATGCCCATATCTACGAGACGGGCGAACGTTTTTTTGTTGGAAACAGCCCATGCGACCGCTTGACATAAACGATCCACTCTCTCCTGGTCGTATGTTTCGATGATCGCAAGCGCTTTTCTGGCTCTTTCAAATGCTTCTTCCAACTCTCTTTGCTGTTCCTCCGTCAGTTCAGTTGTTCTCACTTTACCTTCTCCCATATGGATCCTCCTCTGTGATTAGGCATCGACTGCGACATGATGTACGTTCTTATCCGGCGAGTAAATGTCCATAATATTCCAGTGGCCTGCAGTTGGCGTCGGAATATTCTGCATTTGAACATCGATGACAGCCGGCTTCCTGGAAGAAATCGCTTTTTCAAGAGCCTCTCGAAACTCGGCTGCTGATTGAATCTGTACGCCATCGATGCCATAGGCCCGAGCGATTGCCGCATAGTCCGGAGAATACGGCACACCATCCCGTTTGAATAACGTGCCCAGCGTGGTGCCGAAATGAGCCTTTTGCAAACCCGCAATCGTCCCGAATGCATAGTTATTCATAATGACCCATACGACAGGGATATTTTCCTCAGCTGCGGTTGCCAGCAGCGCAGGATTTTGCCCAAAGCCACCGTCCCCTACCAAGGAGATGACTACACGGTCTGGCTGCGCTAGTTTTGCTCCTAACGCCGCCGGAGCGCCGAAGCCCATTGTCGCCAAGCCCCCTGGCGTCAGTACCGTTCCAGGCTCAAAGACAGGAAATTGCTGACCCACCCCGTTTTTGTTCCATCCGACATCTGTAGTGATGATCGCGTTTCTCGGCAACACCTCACGCAACTCTTGCAGGATTCGCTGCGGTGTCATAGGAAAGGCATCAGACTGAATATGCTCCCGGTTTTGCTCTTGAAACTTGGCACGATTCGCGGCAATCTGCTGGATGAGCGCTTCGTTTCGTCTTCCATTGGGCAAAATCTCTCTTGCCACACGAATGAGTACGCTCAACGCTTGTTTCAAATCCGCTACAACGCCGATTTCTACCGGATAATTTCTGCCAATCTCACCTGGATCGATATCGATATGAATCAGCTTTGTTTTCGGAATATCAAACGTGTATTCGTTTTCCCAAGAGCTCGAATCCGCTTCAGCGAAACGAGTACCCAGGGCAAGAATCAGATCCGCGTTGCGGGTGGTATCATTGATGAACGCGGTTCCCCAAAAGCCGGTCATCCCTAGTGTTAATGGATGGTCATCAGGAAGAGCACCTTTTCCCATCAAGCTATGGGCGACAGGAATGCTCAAGTGGTCCACGAGTTCCTTTAATTCTGCCGCAGCATCAGCGAGCAGAATCCCACCGCCAACGTAGAACACGGGGCTTTTTGCCTGGATGAGTGTTTCGATAATCCGTACAGCCGTCTCCTGATCGATGGAAGGTTTATGAAGCTTTCTGGTATGCTGCTTTACCTTTTCGAACAGCTCCACATTGATTTCCATCGAAAAGATGTCCATGGGAACTGAAATCAAGACAGGCCCTGGTCTGCCGCTTTCCGCCAATTGAAACGCCTTATCCAAAATTTGCGGGAACAAGTCTGGACGATCGACGCGCCATGCACGTTTGACAAATGGACGATAAATTTCATATTGCGCAGCATCGGCATGTAGGTTCACTTCTTGATGGGGATGCTTGCCGTAGTAGTGACTGGGCACATCTCCGGCTATGACGACCATCGGGATGGAATCCAGCGCAGCATTTGCTACCCCTGTCGCAGCGTTCGTGAGTCCTGGTCCCAAATGGCTTAGCACGACGGCCGTCTGCTTTTTCGCGCGGGCATATCCGTCTGCCATGTGAGCAGCAATCTGTTCATGTCTGGTGTTGACAAATTTGATCGTGCTGTTTTCCAATGCGGTCAAGACCGCGATATTGGTATGCCCGCACAGTCCAAAGAGATGCTCGACTCCCCGGTCTTCCAAATATTTGACTAATTGATGTGAGACAAGATCTTTTTTCATATCTGTTGTTTCCTCCTTACATCAGGCATTATCTAATCGGACCTTCTCGATAAAGCGCTTTCATGAACGTGTTTGTTTACAATCAGAAAAAAAGTCTGTCAGTCTTTTTCCAAATGTCGCAGCCCGGGACCTGAATATCGGACCAGATCATCGCGGTTCGGACACGGCCCTTTTATTAATACGTGATTTTGCAATTCTTCCAAGGCATGCGCTACGATTCCCATGCCGCGTGATAACGCAAAGATCCCTTTGGCCGATTCAGCTGGAATAGAAAGTTCACATTGGATAGCGGCGGCCACTCCATCCACATTCATCGTCATTTTTTTCTTTTTTCGCAATTCCAATTGCCGTCTGAATTCTTCCGCCATCTGTAAATAGTTCCCCGCTATTTCCCCATCTGCCACGAGTGCTTCCGCAAGTGCATACAACCTCTTAATCCGCGGGTCATCATCATGCAGCTGATGGCCAATCCCCGCTAGTTTTTCTCTTTTCCGTTCCAATACATCGAGCTGTACCGCCACCACATCGGCGAGAGCCCGTTCAGGATTCGCTTCGAGCATAGCATTGGTTTGATAAAACAATGCCATGGCCCGCTCCGCTGCTCCACCATGTATATCGCCTAGCATGTTGATCCCAGTGGCGACACATGAATTAAAGGAGACACCACAGGTTGCCGCCATTCTTGCCGCGGCTATGGACGGCGCTCTGGGACCATGGTCCGCTCCTGCTACTAAAACGCTTTCAAGCAATCGCGCTTTTTTTTCGCTGAGTACTTCTCCGCAAAGAAGCAAATACAACATTTGACTGTAAGAAATGGTCCCGATCAATTCTTCGATCGGATATCCCCTGATGATGATCTCGTTTTTCTTGATATCGCTGATGGCCGTATCCCACCAGACTGCTCCATTGGCATATGCATCCAAAGCGCTTCTGCTCATTGATGACCCACCCCTCTCTTTTCATCGATGACGTACTCTTGTTTCACAGTATAGCTGGCGCATCATTATTAATAAAATGAATAAAACTCATGATTTCCATGAGTTTTAGGAATTGCTAATCGGATGAAATTTGTTTTGTTCGACGAATTGTTTAAACCGTTTGACGGCGGGAGACAAGTAACGATCCGACCTCCACACCATTTGAATTTGTCTTCTGCATGGCGGATTGGAGACGGTGAGAAGAGAGATTTTTGTCAAATCCAGCCCTGGAATATATGGGATCAGGGCGACTCCAAAATTGGCGGCCACAAAACCCGCTATGGTAGCATCCCCGACTCCTTCAAAGGAAACAGTCGGATTGAACCCCGCTTCTAGACATAGGTGCTCAATCACATCCCGGATTCCGCTTTCCTGTTTATACAAGACAAACGGTTCATCAGCAACTTCATGCAATTCGACTGCTTCTCGATTCGCTAGTCGATGATTTTTGGGAACGATCAGATATAACGGCTCATCAATTACCGGAACTGATTCCATACAGGTAAGCTTCAGCTGCTCGTGTGGCGTGCAAAATCCGAGATCGATTTCACCTGCTTCAAGCAGATTCATGATTTTCTTGGTGGAGTCTTGGGTCAGCTGAAACTGGATCGCCGGGAATTGTTCGCGAAAAACACTGATCAAGTCAGGGACAAAACTAGATCCCAGCGTATGGATGAAGGCAAGCGAAATACTTCCGTGGAAGGGGTCATCCAAATCCTTGATCTCTTGCTTGGCCAACATGATTTCCTGTATGGCCCGATTCACGTAGGGTAATAGAATTTCTCCGTATCGATTGAGCGTCACCCCACGGATTTTTCGATCGAACAAGGGAACGCCCAATTCCTCCTCAAGCTTCGCAATCGATCGACTGAGTGCCGATTGGGTAAGAGCCAGTTCCTCTGAGGCTTTCGTGAAGTTCTGATACTTTGCCAGGGCCTGAAAATACTCAAGCTGTTGCCACTCCATATCGATACCTCCCTACACATATGGCTGCGAGAAAAGCCTTTTTATCGCGGTCCGCATGCAATTTGATTGACACATATGTCTTCCTCACAGCATAATAGACGCAAGAAAAATCATCCTGATATAGAAAGAGCGTTATAAATGACTGAAAATACAAACATATCCATTCGCGAAAAAAATATTGCCTTCATCGGTTTTATGGGCGCCGGTAAAACGACCATTGGCCAGCTTGTCGCCAAGAAATTATATCGTGATTTCATTGATATCGATCAAGAAATCGAAAAACGCTACAAAATGCCGGTCTCACAGATCTTCCAAGAATTCGGGGAAACGGAATTTCGAAAAATGGAGCGGGAACTGATCGTTTCACTCTGTACAAGTAGCCGATTGAAGATTATCTCATTAGGTGGCGGAGCTTACTTGCAGGAAGAAGTGAGAAAAGCTTGTTTGTCTCATTGCATTGTGTTTTTTATCGATTTGTCATGGGAATCTTGGAAGGAACGAATTCCCTTGATCATCGACAGCCGTCCCGTCCTTCAGAATAAATCGTTAGATGAAATTGAAAACTTGTTTCTGAGCAGACGAACGGCCTATTCGCTCCATCATTCCAAAATCTCTACAAGCGAAATAGACCCAGAGACAGCCGCTGAGCAAATCGTGGAAGCCCTCAAGCTGGCATGGGAACTTTATTAAACCGTATAAAATTTAAGCAGGCTCCCTTCTTGGTTCGTGACGTGAGGTTTCTTCACTGCGATTCAAACGGGAGCCTGATGTTGTTTATCGGGAGTCATTCGCGGTTTTAAGGAGAACAAGATTCACGCACCACTAGCGTCGGTTTTAAAATGATTCGCTTCGGATCGTCGTCCAAGCCCAAAATGCGCTGATGCAACAGATCAGCAGCGTTCATGCCCACAAGCTCAGGCGTTGCTGCAATGGTAGTGAGACTGGGATTGTATATGGCAGCCTCTTTGATATTGTCGAATCCAACAATCGCCAAATCTTTGCCTGGTGTCATTCCTGCCTCCTTCAGACCGTGAATCACCCCAAACGATACGACGTCATTGTAGCAAAACGCTGCTGTCGGTGGGTTGGGATGGCGCAGGATTTTCCGCAGCACCTCCACCCCGCCTTGTGTGGTGGCTGGCCCTTCCACCCAGAGCGTTGGATCGATTTCGATTCCTGCTTCCTGCAAAGCAAGCTGATATCCACGATAACGATCTTTCCAGGCAGTAGACTCAGAAGGTCCCCCGAGAAAAGCAATTCTGCGATGTCCCAATCGAATGAGATGATCCACCGCCATTTTTCCTCCCTGTACGTTGTCGATCCCCACATAGTCACAGTTTGCACCCGGAATATCTTTCGCTACCAGCACGACCGGAATATCCCATTTTCGAAGTATCTCGATCGTTTCCGGGTTACTGTTTGTGACAGGACTCAGAATCACCCCGCCCACTCTGTATTCCAGCATGTTAGACAGCAAGGCATCCTGCTTTGTCTTCATATCGAAGGTGGTACCCAGAATCACCGTATACCCATCTTTGTCCAGCGACTGATGGACTCCTACCAGCAATTCAGAAAAAAACGGGTTATCAATCTCTGTGATAAGCAATCCAACGGTCGAAGAATGCTGGGAACGAAGATTCGCAGCCACTCGATCATACACGTAGCCTAGCTCTCGCATTGACTGCAATACTTTTTTACGAGTAGCCTCGGAAATATTCTTGCTTCCCCGAACGATTAATGATGCGGTAGCCCGTGACACACCGGCATGTTCTGCCACTTGCTGGAGTGTGACTCGGTTCCGTTTTTCTCGTTTCACGATTGGAATCACCTGCTTGCCGCAAATTGTCAATGATTTATAAATATTATTTTATCACTGCCCGATACTTTCAGATAGGCAGGAATCTTGGCCTCTTGCCACCCGTACATTTTACGTCAGCCATTCAAGTGGCACGGTTACAATCGATGGGAACAGAATCAATAAAATCAGTACGATCACTTCCACGAGCAAAAACGGCCAAATGCCTTTCATAATCTGTTCCATGTTAATTTTTCCGACCCCACATGCGACATTTAATACGGTACCTACGGGTGGAGTCAGCAAGCCAATACAATTATTGAGCACAAACAATACGCCAAAATAGACAGGATCAATTCCAGCCGCATCAATAATCGGCATGAGCACCGGTGTAAGAATGAGAATGGTAGGTGTCAAATCCATCGCAGTCCCTACCATCAACACCAGCGCATTGATCGCAAACAACAGGAGCAACGGGCTCTCAATCAGTGGGGAAAGCAACTCTGTCATCGCTGCAGGGATATTTGCCACCGTGATCAGCCAAGCGCTCACCATCGCGGCAGCAACCAGAAACATAACGACACTCGTTGTTTTTGCAGATGCGACTAAGACATGGTACAAGTCCTTTACCTTCAACTCTCGATAAATGACACACCCTACAAACAGCGCATAAAATGCAGCCACGACCGCTGCTTCCGTTGGCGTAAAGACGCCTCCACGGAGTCCCGCAATGATGATTACAGGCAAAAGAAGGGCCCATACTGCTTGACGCGCTGCTCGGCCTATATCTTTCAATGATTTGCGTGGAAATACCTGTACGTCATCACGACGAACGACAAACCACCAGGCGATCACCAGTCCGATCCCGATCATGATACCTGGAACGATTCCGGCCATAAACAATTTCGTAATGGACACACCGCTTGTGACCCCAAAAATAATGAAGGGAATACTGGGAGGAATAATGGGAGCAATAATCCCCCCAGCTGCAATCAATCCGGTTGAACGATTGCGATCATATCCTGCTTTGAGCATCATGGGAATCAAGATTGCACCCAGTGCTGCGGTATCCGCTACTGCTGAACCGGATAAACCCGCAAATAAAATACTGGCGACAATCGCTACATAACCCAAGCCTCCCCGAATATGGCCAAAGATCGACATGGCAAAGTTAATGATACGACTGGAGATTCCGCCAGCATTCATCAATTCGCCTGCCAGTATAAAGAAAGGTACCGCCATCATCGGAAAACTGTCTGCTCCATTAATCAGATTCTGCGCAATAATCTGACTGTCAAAAATATCAAGATAAAACATTAATGCCACACCGCTGACTAAAAGAGCTAGCGCGATCGGCATACCGAGTGCCATTACCCCAACGAGTGACCCGATAAAAACAGCGAAGGCCATTAACTTGTACCTCCTGCGGCAGACTGTTTTTGATGCGATTCCATGATTTCTTCATGAGCCGATTCCATGATTTCTTCTTCCGACTCTTTCATGGTCAGCAGCTGCTCAACTTTATGCTTGTAAAACAGAGCTTGATACATATGAAAGATCACAATCAACCCCATCCCAATGCTCATGACGATTCCAATCCCGTAAATGTAGGAAAGCGGCAACCCAGTAGCGGGTGAGGTCGCTGTCGTGCTGATCATGGTCAACTTCCAGCTGCCATCTAGCACGAGCCACAATACATAAAGGACAATCAGATTCGTCACAAGAAAGACAGTTCTTTTTGCTTGCAGCGGCAATCTTTTTACGAGCATGTCTACTCCCAGATGATTGTTATCTTTTAACGCGCCAATTGCTCCGAGAAAAGTCAGCCAGATAAACATGAAACGTGACATTTCCTCAGACCACGTAATCCCTGAGTCAAACGCATATCTCAAAACAACATTGCCAAAAACGAGAATCGCCATGCTGGCCAAGCAAAGCGCCATCAATACATCTGTGAGCTTTGACAACATTGCGAAAAATTTCACCACTTGCTGCACCTCCTAACGAAACGATGGCTACTGGTATAGGAAAGAAAAAGGAGAAGGAGGGTCAGGACGCCCCCTCCTAACGATTGATCTCCTTATTGAATTATTGATTCGCTTCCATTAATTTTTTTATGAGATCTTCTCCCAATTGAGCGGAGTATTTTTGGTAAACGGGCTGTACTTTTTCAATAAACCGCTTTCTTTCTTCCGCGGACAATTCGGTAACGGTCATACCGTTCTTCGCAAGGAACTCTTCAGCTTGGACACTCTCTTCCTGATTCAATTGCCGCTGATAATTTTTCGCTTCCTCTGCAGCCTTGGTCACCATCTCTTTTTCTTTTTCAGAAAGTGTATCCCAGAATTTCTTGCTGATCAAAAACACGCTTGCATTATAAATGTGTCCGGTTTTGGTATAGTATTTTTGCACTTCGTAAAACTTCGATGATGTCACGTTGCCAGCCGGATTCTCCTGTCCGTCCACAACACCTTGCTCCAAAGCCGTAAACAGCTCCGTAAAGGCCATTGGCGTAGGAATTGCCCCCAACTCTTTCCACATATCAATGTGCAGTTCATTTTCCAATGTTCGGATTTTCAAGCCTTCGATATCCTCAACGGCTTTCACTTCTTTTTTGTTATTGGTCAGGTGGCGAAATCCATTTTCCCAATAATTTAAGCCAACAACTCCAACTGGAGGCAAATCCGCTAACAATTCCTTCCCGATAGGGCCATCCAGGATCTCATAGGCTGTTTTTTCATCTTTAAACAAGAAAGGAAGGTCCAAAGCAGAAAAGCGTTTCGCATCGACCGCAATTGGTCCGCTTGACATCGTCGAACCCTGGATGGTGCCAACCTTCATCGCATCAAAGACAGCACGGTCTCCCCCAAGCTGTCCATCGGGATATACTTCTACTTTGATAGAGCCTCCCGATTCCTTCTCCAGGATTTCCCCAAATTTTATCAATCCTTTTGTAAGCGAACGGTCTTTTGCCGTTACGACAGCCAGCTTCATCACTTTCGGAGATGCCGTGCTTTGCCCGCTATTGGGCGTTGGGCTGGCGGATTGCGAAGAACATCCGACTACAAGGGAAAGCAGGCAAGATAACACAGTGAAAATGACCATTTTCTTCATTTAAATCCCACCTCAATTATATTTTTAGCTCCCTGCTTCTGGCCTCCGTCTCCTTTTCTCTCATTCCCCCTATGTCAATCAAAACGATTTTCCGAATGATGAGTGCGAATTTTATAGTAAATAGTCTTCAATCTCCATCCTGTTTAAAATTCAACACGATCTTCCCGTATTCACCGGATAAAGCGCTTTCAAAAGCCTCTTTATAATTGGTGAAAGGCATAATCATGGAAACAATCCCATTCGCATGGAAGTTCGGATCTTGCAAATATGCGATCGTCCGCAAATAATCGGCTGGGAAATTGTAAATGATCGTGCCAAAGATGGTCAGCTCATTACGAACGATATGCGCCACCGGCATATTGGCCTCCTGCGCCAGACCGATGACAACCATCGCTCCTCCGGGACGAACCAGTTGGATGCCCTGCTCGACAGAACTCCTGGTTCCTCCAGCCTCAATGACCACATCATAAACATCGTGTTGCAATTCACCAGGCAAGATTGCGCGTATGTTCACCCCCAATTTTTTCACGAGCTCCAGCTTTTTGGGGTTAATATCGGTTGCTGTGACACGGGCACCTAAATAATCAGCCAATACGGCCGCCAGCATCCCTTCATTTCCACAGCCGACAATGCAAACGGTTGTATCTTTGGTAATATGTACTTTCTTGAAAGCGTGGACAACAACCGCTAACGGTTCGATTAATACCGCCTTTTCATCTGACAAATCATCGGGGATGGCCATCACAAATTTGGAGGAAATAATGAACTCTTGGGAAAATCCGCCATCGATATTCACCCCAAGCGATTTTTTATGCAGACATATATTGGTGTCGCCTTGAAGGCAAAAACGACATTCGCCACAATAAGTATTCGGCAAAACAACGACTCGTGTCCCGACTTGGAAAGCAGCGCTGTTCCCTGCCTCCATTACCGTGCCGACTAACTCGTGCCCCGGACGTAACGGATATTTCGCATGATGCAGCTTCCCTCGAAACACTCCAAGATCGGAACCACATATGCCGCCATAGTTGACTCTAATTTTCACTTCATCATCCACAGGAGCAGGAGGCGTTTCTACCTGTCTCAGTCCCAGCTCATATGGATTTTTTAAAAATAACTCCAACACCTTATCCACCACCATTTGTCTAGTCATTTAGCATGTGAACTTTTGATTGGCGCCTTTTATTAGATCGATCTAATAAAAGCGAAAAAATTTTTCCTTGTTCGGAAAGGATTTAAAAAAATTCGTGACACTGCAGAGATGTCTGTTTACGGCAATAGCAATTTATTAGATCGATCTAATTGGATTATAATCCCAATGTGTAAGCGTTGTCAATATAGTTATCAGAATACTTGTAATTTTTCCTTTATAGTTTATAAGCAACTGATAACCGCCTCCCCAGCAGCAAATTTCATGCAAAAAAAGAACCTTTGTCATGTCCAAAGGTTCTTCTCTTCCTTACAATCGTTCCTTTATCGCTCGCTGTAACTCCCGAATATCCTCGATCCGAGTGTTACCAGATGCTTTATCAACGATAGAAGAATACACATGCGGAATGATTTGCTTCACCCCGGGCTGCAAGCACGACTCTACCACCTGACCGATCGTACGGACATCAATCCCTCCGGTCGGTTCAAAAATCGTGATCTTTTGCCGGACCGCTGCCCGAACCATCTCCGCCACTTCTGCCAGGCGCTCCGTACCTTGGATCGGATAAAATTTCACCGAGGAAACGCCCACGTCAGCCAACATCGCAGCAGCTGCGTCACAAGAAACCGGGTCTGAAAAGGCTCGACTGTGCGGACCGGTTGAAACGATGACTTTACCTGGGGTTCCACTAGGAGCAATTAAAGCGTTCACAATGGTATGCGAACTATTTGCATGCTGCAAGCAGGCAAGTGTATAGCCAGCAGCCGGGAATATTTGATTTACGTGTGCGGGTTTCGTTAGTGCGGCTACGTCCGCAACCTTTTTCCATTGGGTCGGATCCCCATCTCCCAATCCAACAGAAACTGGAATGTATGCTTGCTGAAAGGCATGGATCGTCTCTACCGCTTCAGATACGGAAGGAAATGATTTCACCATCATTCCAATAAGAACGTTGCCATCGGTCTCTTCTAGGATTTGTTTCGCATTCTCCTTGTTTTTGGCTAAAACATTGAGACGCACCAATGGTTTTGCTGCAGACAAAAGGCTCCCTCCCCTTTACGAACTCATGATCGCTTTGATCCGTGCCACGATGATTTGTTCCTGTCCTGGTAATAACGGACGTGGATCAATGCTGATGATTCCGACATTTCCATAATGATTGCGCGTATGAATGGATGGTGTTCCAGACTCCAGACGTTTTATCAAGTCGCTCGCATCCAAGCCAGCTGCTCCCGGATCGATCGTGAGTCGAGCCCGATAGATCTTACGGCCGGCTTCGTCTTCCACCACTTCGCCTTTCAATCCTGGTATGTCGCGCAACTGATCCACCAGCCACTTCATTCTTCGCAGTTGCTCAGTTGCATCCTGTTCGGAACGATCGTAACGCTGTAACGCAGTCAAGAGCCCGATGATCGCTTCCTTACCGACCTTCATCGCCCGACCGATTCCCTTATACTGTGCTCGACATGCTTGCATGTAGGTGGCACGACCGCAGATAAATCCAGAGGTTGGCCCCCCGATAGCTTTGCCGCCACTGTAAATCACAACATCTGCACCTTGAGCCACATAGGTGCGAAGATCCTCTTCTGCTGCTGCATCCACGATCAACGGCAGGTTATACTGCTTGGCAAGCTCAATGAAGGTTTTCAGCTGCTGCATGCCTTTTTGTACCGTATGATGAGATTTCACGAAAAACAAGGCTGCCGTTCGCTCATGTATGGCTTCTTCCACATGAGCTTTTTCCACGTGATTGGCATGACCTACTTCGATTACTTTGCCTCCTCCAAGGCGAATCATTTGGCTAATCGAAGCGCCAAAATGAACGCTGTGCCCTTTCTGAACGATGATTTCATTAGGATGTCCCTCTGAAAAAGGCATCTGTTCAATCAGACTAAGGTTTGTGCCTGCAATAACCGCTGCCGTAGCGATGGCAATGCCGGCAGCCGCTCCGACAGTTGGGCAACCATCCTCTGCATTTGTTGCTGCGGCGATATGTTTGCCAGCCGTCAACATGATGTCCTGCATATCTACGTAGTCCATGGCTGCGTCAGCCATAGCTTGGGCGACAGCAGGGTGTACAGCACTTGCTCCCAATGCTGTCATTTTTCCGCTGGCATTAATGATCGGTTGTAAACCGAATGTTTGATAGATTCCCACCGTATTGCACCTCTTTTCTGTGTTCCGTACGTGTGGATTATTGAGCAGCAATCGGGAATATGGCACCCAAAATCATCGCCCCGATAATCGCTCCCCCGGCAACGGGCTTTTTAAAATGGTAGAAAATCGCTCCTCCAATCGTGGCGCCAATCCCAACTGGTATGGAGGCCATGATGGCGGAGATGATGATGAGTGGACCGAGATAGCGGCCTGCCGCATTGCCTGCTCCCATCATGATGTCAGCACCAAATGTTGACTGCGAAGCATTTAGCGTAAATTTGCGAATGAGAATGATCACAGTCCCGATAGCATAGCCCAACACCGCCCCCGTCAACAGAGCAAGTGGAAATGAGGTAAGCGGAGCCGTGATGCCAGCACCCAGCATCAATGCAGGTACACCAATCCCGATTCCTGTCTGGAGCGAACCGCCAATGTCCAATATCCCAACAAGCGGACCTTCGAGCACCCGGGCAAATAGGAAGCTGGCACCAAACGCCGCCGCAGCTCCGTAGCTGCCCCCTTTTATGCCTGCCTCCAGCATGGCAACGATTGCGATATCATTAAATGCGCCAACATGATAAACGTAGTAAAGATGCGTACCGGCAAATATTCCTGAGGAAAGCGTGGCGACAAAGATCGGGAACGCCCATTCGGAAAACCAAAACCCTCTTGTTTGTTGCAACTGAAGTGTACTCATCCTTATTTCACCACCGATCCGAACATTTTGTGGAGATCAATTAACCATTGCGGTACTTCAACATTGATACTGTGCAGGAAAGCCGCATCAAATCCGCGGAAAAATCCACTGAACACAAACAACAGGACGACAGCGGTGACCAATGTTTTTGTAATGCGGTTCCAGCCGCTATCGTCGACCCCTTTTCCGATCAAGATCCCTAAGACAATTCCAGGTACCGCATTTCCCATTACCAGATGCGATAACCCGCCCAAAACGGTTCCCCACACACCGGTTCTCCGTCCTGCGTCCATCGCCGCCATCCAGAAAACGATCGGCATGATCGGATTGATCAGCCAGTTGGCCGCTGGAACCAGCACTTTTGTCGCGACCATTTGCATCGAGACAGGAATGGCAGCAGCAGTTGAATTCAAAATGGTCACCACAACGGCTCCGATGATTGTACCCGCAATAGCCATTCGTTTTGGATTGTGGAGCGTCTCCTCCACATTTTTGTTTTTCCAGAGTAAAGCGGCAGCTGCCCAGTTCGGCAATATCCGGTGGTCGACGTCCTGCGTCAGCGCCCCTGCACCAACCACGGAAGCCCAAGAGTTAAAGAGGAAGCCCAGTCCAAAAGAAAAATGTGAAATCGGATCGCCAGCACATGCATTCAATTCTCCGAAGGTACGAAAGGCCCCCATGCCTTGAACGTTTGGCGCATGAAACATACGGGCTGCACCAGCGCCCACGCCAAAACCGACCAAAGCCCCGATAATCAGTGATTTGAAAATAATGAACAAAGTCACCACATAAATCCCCCCTTTTTCTATCAAGTTGCAAGCTGTTACCTCTGTCCAAGCAGTTGTTTCCCCTGTGCTGTCGGGGAAGCGTGCAGCTCCTCTTGCTGAAACGATATGTTTGACACCTCAATGACACCAAGGCGAACGCTGATTTTGGCTGTAATTTCATAAGTCGTTCTTTCTCTTGGAAACAGAAAGCCAAGGAATTTTTCCGAATACCTCGTTTCCTTTGCTGAAATGACCTCGACACCCTGCGGTTCAATACGCACTACCAGTTCCGATATTTGATTCGCAATGGATGTCTTGATCTGGCCAAAAATCTTATTAAACGCGCCTTCCTTGGTTTCTGCGGTCCCGGTTAAAGTTAGCGTATAGATCTGCTCTCTGTACATGCGGTTCACCTGCCCAATTGGATAAATGTTTCCGTCATTTTTCTTCCCAATTCCTCTGTATCCATAAAGCCAAAACCGATAACCCGATGACCATTTCGCAAGGCGGTAATTCCTGCTTCCACAGAACGTAGCCCAAATTCAATGGAATATCCATATTTCGTTTTCGCCGTTAATGCTCCAGCACCGCCGCTCCCGCAAAAAGACAGTCCGAAATCTGCGTTTTCTGCATGCATCACATCACCGACCTTCATATCTGCCCCAACACCGGGTATGACGATTGCGATGCCACCAGCTGCTTCAACGCCCAATGCCACATTCTGACCTTTCCCCAGACGATCTCCAATGACGACCTTTACTTTTTTATCCATGCACATGACCTCCTTGCTTGTGTTCTTCTTGCAGTTTTCTTGCCGTTTCCAGATGGACTGCCATGAGAAAGACTTCTGTGTCATCCGGCTCGCTTTGTCCGAACGCCTGTAAGATGCGGGAGCTTAGTGCGAGCGTGTCTGGCGGGATTTCTACAAAGAGTGCCTTGTCCATAGCAGGCAGCTTTTCCCCGTTGTTCACCCTGCGAATGAAGGCAAGCAAATGCACGCCCATCAGCAGCATGCGCTCAGATGTTACTATAAGGCCAATCCGCGTTGTTTCTTGATACAAAAGGGTGAGCAACTTATTCAATTCAGAAATTTCAGATATATCAACGTGCGATTGCTTTGTAATTTCTTGAATCGTTTCATTAATCATAGACATTTCATTACCTTTCCTGCTTTTATCGTGTACTGAGGCTGGAGAGTCGTGTCGGATTGGATTTGATTTTTTTCAGAATCGGTTAATGTTGAGGGTGTATTTGCGATCTTCAATATGGTCACATCGGCGATTGTCCCCTGTCTGAGTGTTCCGATTTCATGTGATAGTCCCAATACTTTAGCTGGAGCCACAGTTGTTGCCTCAATGACCTTTTCCAAGGGCAGCCCAGCTGCAACACATTTGTTCATCGTGGTGACCAGACTATGAACAGGCCCCTCGATATTTTGCTGATAGATGTCGGTGCTGATCGAAAATGGCACAACTCCTTCCCTTATCGCTTGGCGGAAGGTATCAAAACAGAAACTCGACGTTCCGTGCCCTACATCCAATAAAACGCCTCTTTGTAAAGCGGATGTGACTGCAGGAATTAAAGCGCCCGAACTGTCTAGGATGCCGCCTTTCTTACCATGAAAGGCGTGTGTGACGACATCCCCCTCCTCTAGCAGCTCTAGTATTTCTGGTAGCGCAGGTGGGGCGTTCCCGATGTGTACCATCAGCGGCAGCTTTACTTCATTGGCTAGCTCCTTTGCAATCTTCAGCGGCTGGATGCCACTATTTTTGACGACCGAAGCGCTCATGCGGACCTTAATTCCCCTGATGAGCGGGAAGCGCTTAATGATCTTCGCTGATTCGGCAGGAGCCAATCTGCTCAAGTCAGCCAGCTCTGAAAGGCCACCGCATAACCCGTCGCCGGCAATATTGAGAAAGGCCAACACTTGTGTAGTAGCAGGTTTAACAGACTTTTCGAGAAACAATGCAAACGTATGCGCACCCGCACTGCCCGCATCAACGACAGTCGTCACGCCTTGCTGTACGCCTACACGATCAGCCATTATTCCCAGCGTGGTTTCTTCTTCAAAAACATGGGTGTGCAAATCAATCAATCCTGGTATAACAATACATCCATTCACGTCGAGAACTCGTTCTACCTGATCATCAGCCGGCGATTGCCCCTGTTGGAAAATCCCGGTAATGCTTCCGTTCGTGATGACAATATCATACATACCTGTTAGGCCCATCGAAGGGTCAATGACCCGTCCATTCTTTAAAAGCAATTCCACTTTCATGGTCTGTCCGGCCACTCCCCTCATATGTAAAGTAACGCAGGATCGCTTCGATTTCACTTGGCGGAAGCGTCAACTGTGCCTCTTCCAAAACAGACAGTAATCTCAACCTCAGCGGATTTGGCTCCTGAACGGAATGCTTGAATTCGTTATAGATATCCGTGTAAGCGGAGCCAAAAGTCAAACGGTTGACCATTAACATGATGTGCAAGTGAAGTCCATTGGCTCTGTGCTCCGTCAAGGAATCCTTAAAGGCATGGATGATTTTTTGGCTAAGCTCGAAACCTTTGAAAATGATTTCTTGCGACAATCTTTCCATAATGGGCAGGTCATGTTGATTGAGCTCATTTCCGAATGGACTGCGCAGCTGATTATTCTTCTGAATGATTTCTGGTGAAGACATGGGCGATTGTATCCGAATACGCTCGAGAGTTTGATGAATGAGAGCAATATCTTTCCGGGTTGGTAGCGGATGCACAATAATTACCGGAACCTCCACTTGCAACGGAAGAACACTAACAATCAGGTCAACTTTCCTCGACGCTACATATTTTTCTACTTCCATACCAGAACAGAGGCCAACGACCTGCAGCGCTTTCACTTCGTTTTCTAAATGCGTTTTTAAAAATCTTGCGGTACCTCTCCCAGTCCCGCAGACGACGAGAATGTTGAATTTGCGCATTTCCTTCAAGCGATCATAAGCAGCTTGAAAATGAAGAACGATATAGGCAATATCCGAGTCCAAAAGCTGCGCATCGTATTGGTTGAAGATGGCTTCGCACGCACTTTTCACATGTGTGAACATCTGCGGATAAGCGCGAATAATCTCATTTGCTAAAGGATTCGGATCTAAGACCCCGCTTCTGTATTTGGCAAGGCGGTCAGATAAGTGTGAATACAAATGGTCAAACAGCTCCGGCTCTTCGTGGAACGGTATTCCGATAAGAGAACTGATTTTATTCACCAATTGTGTGGTAATCGTGTACATTTCTCGCTGCTGCCTGACGGTAAATTGATCGTCGCCTTTGATTGAGGAAAGCAATTCCATCGCAGGTAGACAGACGAAGGAGATCTCCTCATCGGGAAACTCGTAACCAGTTTCACTCGCAAGCGGGCAAAGAATTCGTTTTAATAAATCAAATCCCACCCATGTTTTCGCTTTTCTGATTTCGTTTGATTCAGGAAGGTGAGTTTGTCGATGGCGCATGGCGTGAAGAGAGATGCAAAGCCGAATAATGCCACTGATTACCGCCCGATCAGATAAGTATAGATCCCATTCCTTTTTTGCTTGATCCACGAATTGCTCCATTACTTGTTGAATGAGTTGCAGATCTTGGGCAGAAAGCTGAAATAGTTGCTTGATTTTACTTGGTAGCTGTGAATGTGTTTTGATCAATACACGTTGCACCATTTGTTGCATATCGGCGCTGTCCAGCAAGTCTTGCACGACATACTCCAAGGCAAGTCGCTTCTTCATCTCAGATCCGTCGAGCATGATCCCGAATCGAGTTTTGCTTTGCAAGGTTAGCTGACAATTGGCGACAAACCTTTCTACTTCTTTCAAGTCGGAAATCACCGTATTGCGACTCACCGAAAACATTTCAGCGAGATCATTGATACGCAAATAGTGAGAGGCGAATAGCAGTTCCAAGACGATGTATTTCACCCTTTCTTTCTGATTAAGAAAAATATCTTCTGCCTTATTCTGACTTAACACTTCACGCAATCTGCTGCGCTTCTCTGATTCCTCTTCAATCCAGATCCCCTTGTTGCGTTGGGAATGCAGCTGTACCTCTTGCTCCCTCAGCCAAACACGGAGTCCTTCCAAATCGTATTTGATTGTCCGCTCACTTACTTTAAAGTGATGAGCCAGATCCTTGATAATGATTGGCTGATCGGATTCAAGGATCACCTTGAGCAGTTCGCGGGAACGCGAGGAAAGCAGCATGATTACACCCCTTTCGTGTTGGTCGCTACAATAACGCCGAATGATTACTTCTCATTATAGGACAGCGAATATTTTTGAAAAGAACGAATATTTTCACGATAAATTAGTGCAACGATTGCGTACAAAAAAACCCTCTCTCTCGCTTCTACCAAAACGAAAGGAGGGAAATTCAAATCACCCGGCAGACTTTACTCTCGCAAAGTTGCTTTCAGGTCAATCTCATTATAGCCATTTGCCCAGACAATCCTGGGGTCTACTTTGCGCACCAATCGATGGGCAACCGGCTGAAACCCTTGCTTCGGCCAGTACCGTGATGATAATAAATGGGTGGTGCGCCAATCTGTTTCGCAATAGTGATAGCCTTGCTCGATGGCGTACTGTAGCGCAGTGGCGAGAAGCGTTGTAGACACACCTTTACCCTTGCCTCTGCCACCGTACTGCCTACGGTGAGGCGAATTGTCTTCTCCGGAATCAGCGGATTTGACTGTTCATCAGTCAGTATCCGATATGCTTGCATGCCAACCGGGGTATCATTTTGAAAGGCAAGCCATGTAATAAAGGATGGATCGTCAAGGATTTCACCATATCCATCACGTACTTCCGGCATATCCTCAGGCAATGCGACGCCCCATACCGGTCGTCCTGCATGCGCACGCGGGATTACCGTTGAAAAGGACCGCAGGATATCACGGTCTTCTGGCCGTGCCATTCGAATGGAAAGCTCTGTATTTCGTTGATACGTATCGAGCTGGATTTGTTTTAGATCAAGTAAGGCATGGGTTTGTTCATAACTAAATCCTCCTCGCAGCCATGGATCGAAATGACTATGTCCGTCCCCGGGTAGTAATACGAAGTGATCAAAAATCCCATTCCTGACCCAGATTTCGCCTAGCATGGCATACATATCACGAAATATATCAGGATCCCCATCTTTTTTGAGTGCTGCTCCCGCTGGATGAATCCATGCATGCCGGCCTCGTATCGAATTGATAGATACATTTCCAATCAGATAGCCGCTCATTTTTTGGTTGTGTATGGCAGCTACCCCCGTTGCTCCTGTGCTTTTCCATACTGCTTCGAGTGCGGAAGCAGACTTAGACGGTTCCACATACCGATTAGGCAGCAAAGGTGCGGACATCCGATTGATTTGCTGCTGTTCAGCTAAGAGAACGCTTGCCTCTTCAAGCATAAACGTTTCAAAGGGAACGATTTCCCAACCTCGATTGCTCTTCATAAGTCTCTCCTCTACTTACCGAAGCTCTTTGCGAAACTCCGATGGCGTTTTCCCGACCATTCTTTTAAAGGAATGGCTAAAATACGAGGTATCGTTGTATTGCAGGCGTTCAGCGATTTCCGAGATTCGCAAGGACGTACATGACAGCAGCTTTTTCGCTTCCTCCATACGAAGCTTTAGGACAAAGTCGATGAAATTCGTTTTGGTTTGTTGTTTGAATAGATGGCTTAGATAACTAGGGTTTAGGTGAACAGCCGTGGCCGTTTCTTGCAGGGTGACTTCGCCTGGCATTTTGCTTTTAATATACGATATGACTTGCTCAATGGTAGAACGTTCATGTAAGCTAACCAATCCTTCATTAGGAACCGAAATTTCCCTTTGCTCTCGTATTTTCCGCGACTCGAGTGTATCTTTCATTTTTTGCAGGCACTTCATCATATCTTCGACCAATACCGGTTTCAATAAATAATCCCGGACTCCTAGACGAAGGGCCTTCTGGGCGTAATGAAACTCGTCGTGACCGCTTACGATGATGATTTCGGTCTCGACTTGCTCCTCCTGAATCGATTGTACGAGCTGCAAACCATCCATCACAGGCATCCGTACATCCGTGATCATCGCATCGACTCGTTCTGATTTTAACCAATCCAACGCTTCCAGTCCGTGAGCAGCTTCGTGAATGACGTGAAAGGGAAGCTCTGTTCGCTCCACGATTTTTTTTAACGAAGCCCTTACCCATCTTTCATCATCGACAATCATTAACGAATACATCACTCCACCCCTTCTCATCTGCATCCACTATTCTAAAGGAAGTCGAATGAACACCTTTGTACCCTTTGTCTGTTTACTATCTATCCATAGACCATAGCCAGGACCAAACAGGTATTCAATCCGCCTATGTACGTTCACTACGCCAATGCGCGAGCCTCCCATGGATATGTCTCGGTACTGCAAATCATGCAAAATCGAATAAAGACGTTGTTGTTCGATACCGGGTCCATTATCCGAAATCTCAATGACATACTTGCTCTCCGATTCTTTGTAGGCACGAATCCCGATCGAGGTCTGACCGAAACTGGGATCAACACCATGGTGAATACAGTTTTCAATAATCGGCTGCAGCGAAAACTTGGGAATCTTGTTGTGGAGCGTCCAGTCGGGCATGTCAATCTCATAATCCAATCGTTCTTCAAACCGGTATTTTTGGATTTGCAGATAGAGTCGGCACACTTCCAGCTCTTCCTGAATGGTGATGGTAGGTGAAGATTCTTTTAGGTTATACCGCAGCAGACGTGATAAGGATGCGCCAATTTCCGCGATATCGTCCATATCTGCTTCCAGCGCCATGCCACGCATCGTCTCTAGGGCATTATAGAGAAAATGCGGATTAATCTGTGATTGCAGGATGCGCAGCTCCATTTCCTTTTGGCGCAAATTTGCTTCTGTTTCTTTCAATTTCGCATCAGAAATCTCCTCCAGCAATTGTGTTAGACGATCGACCATGTGGTTAAATCCTTGTGAGAGAACACCGATTTCGTCTTTGGATTCAACGACCACTTTATCGGAAAAATCCCCGCGTTCCACTTTTTTGACGAAACGCTGAAGCCGTTTGATCGGGCGAATGATGCTGGAAGCAAAGGCAAAGCCAAGCGGGTATGCGATACATAAGGCAATGAACGCCACCCATAAGATATACTGACGAATATTTTGACTTCCTTGGGTAATCTCTTGGTAAGGGACCAAGGTAAGCATGGTCCAACCCAAATCACCCGAGCTGCTAAACGTAAGCAGTTCCTTATTTTTTTCACCTACCAAAAGGGATCCGCTTGTTTCGGTCAATAACGTGGGAAGAGAATGAAACGGAGCGCGCTCCCCGATACGGTTTAATTTGGGGTGGAAGACATAATGTCCTTTGGCATCCAGAATACTCATATATCCCGTACGCCCGACTGTCACCATATCCGCGATCTCTCGGATTTTCTTGAAATTGACGTCTATGATGATCATGCCCACCGGCTTGAACGTTCTGGGACTAATTAGCCTTCTTACGATGGAAATCACGGGTTCTGTACGATCCGGCAATTGAATGTGACGACTGATCAGCATGGATTGCCCGTTCAAGGGAACATCCTGGTACCAATATTCTTCCGTAAGATTGACTGCTGAACTGTATGACTTAACTCCCATGGTGTCAATGATTTGCAGGTTATCGAGAATGACGGTAATACCCGCGATATCACGCCGTGAATAAGCTGCGTCGTACAAGATTTGCTGAATGGCCTTTCGAATTCCGCTCTCTTCTATTTCTTCAACCGTCTGCATCTGCATGAAGCGCTGCATGTCTCGATGGTTGACAATCTTCAGCGCGGATATTTCAAAATCGAGCACATAATATTCCAAATGGGTTTTCACCTGTTCAATAATCTGCCAGCTCGACCGCTTTGCTTCCTCCTCCAGCACCTTAGAGGACTGTTCGTACGAGACATACGCGACGATGAGCATGGGGACCAAGACAAGTAGCCCTGAATGCACCAGCATTTTAATGGTAAGAGAAGAGTCTCTTACTAACAGATAATGCAAAACGATCGAGATGCCCCTCACCCATTTTAGCAATCTCCACACCCACCTGTCCCAGAATCGTTAGACAGAAAACGATGAAGAAGAGGCTCATCATGTGAGCCTCTTCGTTATGGATTTACTTTCTCGCCGCATCGATCGCATCTAAGGTAGCCCCGAATTCAGGGCGATATTTTTCGATCACTGGCTTCACCGCTTCTTTCCAAGGAGCGAGATCTGTCACTTGAGTGATCACAGAGCCTGCCGCTTTTACTTTTTCCTCGGACTCTTTCTCATACTTGTTCCATTCTTCGATTTGATAGGCGACCGATTCCAAGGCAGCTTCTTTCAGGATTTTTTGATCCTCGGGGGACAGCTTTTCCCAAGTAGCGGTGCTGACCAGCAACACTTCAGGTACGCGTTGGTGCTGATCGACCAAGAAGTATTTCGCTACCTCGTAATGCTTGGAAGAATAGTAGCTGGGGTAGTTGTTTTCCGCTCCGTCGATGACTCCTGTCTGGATGGCGCTAAATACATCCCCGTACGGCATTGGTGTCGCACTCGCCCCCAGAGCTTCCATCAGGTCCACGTTCACCTGGTTTTGGATCACGCGGATCTTTTTCCCTTTGAGATCTTCTATTGTCGTAACGGGCTCCTTTGTATAAAAGCTTCTGGCGCCCGGATCAAAATAAGTAAGCCCCTTCATTTTAGACGATTCTAAACTTTCAAGCAACTTTTCACCGGCTTCGCCTTTGAGAAAATTCCACATGTGTTCTTGGCTGTCGAAAATATATGGCAAGCTGAATACGCCATAGTCTTTATTAAACCCAGCCAAAGCACCGGAGCTTACCCGAGTGAATTCGATCGCTCCTAATTGCACCTGTTCGATGACGGCCTTTTCTTCCCCTAATTGAGCAGACGGAAACACATCGATCTTGATTCGGCCACCTGACTTTTCATTCACGAGCTCCGCAAATTTCTTGTCTCCCAACGTGGTTGGATAATCAGGCGGATGAGTTTCTGCAAGTCGGAAGGAGTAGCTTTGTTTGTCAGCCTTTGCGGGTGCACCATCTGTACCTGGCTGTTGACTTGTCGCTTGATTGCCTCCACAAGCTGTCAGAGTTCCCGCGATCAAAAAGGTGGAAAAAACCACTGAGGCCATTTTCGTCAATGATTTCATTCTTCTTGAACTCCCCTCATGATTCATATGATTTCTTGTGACCAGTATAAATGAAAGCGCTTTCTCTTTTGATTGAAATTATTTATGTTTTTTTGTGTTTTATTTGGCTATTTTTCAGCCATCAGCTGTGGCAACCATAGTGATATTTCCGGCACATAAGTTATCAGGAACAAGACCGCAATCATGGCAAGCAAAAACGGCATCAACGCTCGACTGGCTTTTCCAACAGATACTTTTCCGATGGCACAACCGACAAAGAGTACTGTGCCGACAGGCGGCGTTAATAACCCAATCCCTAAATTTAAGATCATCACGATTCCAAAGTGAACCGGATCCATGCCTAAAGAGGTTACAACTGGGTACAGGATCGGTGTCATAATCAAAATCAAAGGAGCCATATCCATCGGCGCTCCGAGAATCAACAAGAGAATATTAATCATGAACAAAATGGTATACGGATTATCGGTAAAGCCCAAAAACAGGTCCGTTACCATCGCAGGGATCTTTAGGTAAGCCAGCACCCAGCCAAATGCGTCGGAAGCAGCTATAAGAAACAGCACCATGCAGATCGTCCGAAATGTTTTTTTCAAGATGACGATCGAATGCGATAACGGTACATCCTTGTACACAAAGAATGTGAGAATAAAAGCGTACAGGCAAGCAATTGCCCCTGCTTCGGTAGCGGTAAACCATCCGCTAAAAATGCCACCCAAGATAATCACACCGGTCATCATTGAGAGAAACCCTTCTTTGACAATCCGGGGAATTTCATTAACAGGGATGGGATCACCCTTTGGATAGTTCCGTTTCCGCGCGATGAAATAAGCGGTAATCATTAATACGATCAGAAGAACCAAGCATGGAATGACTCCAGCCATAAACAAGGCCGATACGGACACGCCACCTGCTGCTAGAGAATAAAGAATCATGTTATGACTGGGCGGCATGACCACACCTTGAATCGCTGCTGCTGAAGTCAAGCCAACCGTGAACTCCGGGTCATAACCCCTCTTTTTCATCGCCGGGATCAGGACAGAACCTACAGACGATGCGTCGGCAGCCGCAGAACCGGAGATGTTTCCAAAAAACATGCAGGCTACGCAGGTCACAAGGCCCAATCCGCCGCGAACCGCTCCGACAAATAGCTGAGCCAAGTTAATCAGACGGGTGGCCAGTCCCCCTTCACTCATGATTTGCCCTGCCAGGATAAAAAAGGGAATCGCCAACAGGCTATAAGAATCCAATCCCTTGATCATACGTTGACCAACGACCACCCATGGAATATCCAAGTAAATTACGGTCAACAGGGTTGATCCCGCGATCGTAATCGCGATCGGAAAGCGAAGCAGCATCATGAGAACGAAGCTGGATACTAAAAGAATGGTAGCAATCGTGGTTACTGTCATCTGGGCAGTTCCTCCTCCAATCCTTTGTGACGTCTCGTATCGATCCCAAGCATGGTCAGAACGCTATAGACACAGACCATTACACCGGTAATCGGCATGATGATGTAGTAAAGACTATTTGTCCACCCTGTCGCAGGTAAGCGATTCGTATATTGGTCTACCGTAAAATTCCAGCCGTTGATCATCAAATACGCGCCAAACAAAAAAATACATAGCGCGATGAACTTATCCCAATATTCATTAAATTTCTTGCCGAAAAGGTTTGTGATCGAATCCATGGCGATATGAAGATGCTCGCGAAACCCGATTGCGATCCCCATAAACGAAAACCATACCATCAACAGCAATGTAACCTCTTCCGACCAAAAGAAAACATGGTTGAACAGCTTGCGGGTAAACACTTGAAGGATGACTATCAGCGTCATCACCGCAAGTGCGGCTAATGCAAAATTTTCAAAGAAAGAATCTAGGCGCAACGCCCATTTTTTTATCGTTTTCACACGTCCTCCCCCTTTTCTTTTAGACTCCAGAGTAAGCTAAAAAGCCACCATCCACAGGGAGTGTAATCCCGGTGATAAAGCCCGACATATTTTCATCTGCCAGCCACAATACCGAGCCCAGTAGATCCTCAGGCGATCCGAATCTTCTCATCGGGGTATGAGCAATGATTTTATGGGATCGTTCCGTTAAGGTTCCATCCTCCTTCGTCAGCAGACGGCGATTTTGTTCGGTCAGAAAAAATCCTGGCGCGATGGCGTTCACCCTGATACCAGACTCAGCCAAATGAACAGCAAGCCATTGGGTAAAATTATTGATCGCTGCTTTGGCTGCACTATAGGCAGGCACCTTTGTCATGGGAGATGGTGCACTCATTGAGGAAATATTGATGATGATGGCGCCTTTTCGATACAGCATTTTCAAGGAAAATACCTGGGTTGGAAGCAAGGTGCCGAGCAGATTCAAGTCAAAGACATAACGAAATCCTTCTTCCGTTAGATCATAAAAAGTCGTGAGTTCCTTGTTGGCGAGATCCTCCCTTGCAAACGTTTCTTTCGAGGTGATCCCAGCTGGATGATTGCCTCCTGCGCCATTGATCAAAATATCGCAACCGCCAAATTGTTCGGACACGATTTTCTCCGCGCGCCTCACGTCTTCGATATCTAATACATTGCACGCGATCGCCAGTGCTGTCCCGCCCGCGTCTCTAATCTCCTCGGCTACACGCTCCCCCTTTTCCGCTGTACGATTGAGGATCGCTACCTTCACTCCTTGACGGCCAAGCTCTTTCGCCATGGCGCTGCACAGAACTCCGCCGCCGCCTGTGATCACCGCGACTTTTCCTTGTAAATTCGGATTAATGGGAAGCATTCCGCTCAACCACCTTTGCTCTTTCTAGAGAATCCCAAATTCCCCAAAGGTACATGATGCCAAGCGCCCGATCATAGAGACCGTACCCTGGTCGACATTCTTCATCGAATATGTGTCTGCCGTGGTCGGGTCGCACGTAGCCAGTAAACCCGTTGTCATGATAAGCCTTTACGATCTCAAAAATATCAACCGTACCGTCCTGAGTACGATGCGAGGTCTCGATAAAATCGCCGTTCTCAAAGACACGTACGTTGCGGATATGCGCAAATGGGATACGGTCTGCAAATTCTCGAATCATGGAGGGGATATCATTTTTGGGATTTGCCCCAAGAGACCCGCTGCAAAGCGTCACACCGTTATAGGGATTATCTACAAGCTGCAACAAACGACGTATGTTATCTTGATTGGTGATAATTCTTGGCAGTCCGAAGATGGACCAAGGTGGATCATCCGGATGGATCGCCATCTTGATGTCATGCTTTTCAGCGACAGGAATGATCCGTTCCAAGAAATACTGCAGGTTGTTCCATAAATCTTCCTCCGTCACGCCCTGATAGGCTTCAAACAGCCCGGCTAAATGCTTCAATCTTTCAGGCTCCCATCCAGGCATGACATACTGAGGATTACCCGAGATTTTTTCAACCAGCTCCATCGGGTCCATGTTGTCGACCTTCGCTTTTTCGAAAAACAACGCCGTCGATCCGTCTTCTAATTCTTTATGAAGTTCGGTACGGGTCCAATCGAATACGGGCATAAAATTGTAGCAAATCACCTTTACGCCAACCTGGCTCAGTTTTTCGATGGTCCGTATATAGTTCTCGATATATTGCTCACGTGTCGGAAGTCCGAGTTTGATATCCTCGTGAACATTCACGCTCTCAACCACGTCAATGTGAAAACCGTAACGATCCGCTTGTTCTTTCACTTGCAAAATTTTTTTCATCGGCCACTCTTCACCGGCAGGGACATCATGGAGAGCCCATACGATTCCTGTCACACCGGGGATTTGCTTGATATGACGGAGAGGAATTTTATCATTATGCTCCCCATACCAACGGAAACCCATTTTCATTCCTGTCACACTCCTCTCCCAACTTCTCTCAAGCTTGAATCTGCATAGAAGCCAAAATACGTTTTTGCGTTGACATAACATATATTTTGTAAAATGGTCCTGAGCAGTTCGCGATCATCCGGGAATTCTCCTTGCTCGACCCATTCGCCAATCACATTGCATAGAATTCTTCGGAAATATTCATGTCTCGTGTAGGACAAAAAACTTCTGGAGTCCGTCAGCATGCCCACAAATCGACTTAACAGACCACAATCTGCCAATACTTTGATTTGCTGAATCATTCCGTCTTTGGTGTCATTAAACCACCATGCAGAGCCAAATTGCATCTTCCCTGCTATCCCTCCGCCTTGGAACGATCCTATCAGCGTGGCGAGAATGTGATAGTCCTTTGGATTCAATGAATAGAGAATCGTTTTGGGCAAGCTATTGTTCGCTTCGAGTGCATTCAACAATCCGCAAAGCGGTTGTGCGATCAAGCTGTCATTAATCGAGTCGTAGCCGGTATCAGGTCCAAGCCGTTGAAACATCTTCCTGTTATTATTTCTGGCTGCATTGATATGAAATTGCATCGCCCATCCTAATTCGTGATACAGTCTGCCTAAAAAAAGCAACGTGTAGGTTTTATATTTTTTCTCCTCCTCTAAGCTGACCGGTTTATACCGCAGCGCCTTCTCAAAAATTGCGGATGCTTCCTCTTTGGTGGTTTCCCTAAAAGGAACATCATCCAGTGCGTGGTCAGAGATGCGACCACCGACAGAATGAAAGAAATGAACACGTGATTCGAGAGCGCTTAAAAACTGGTCGTAATTGTCGATCGCTTGCCCACTTGCCTCCGCTAAATTGTGCACCCAGTCTAAGAAGGAATCGCGGTTAATTTCGAGTGCTTTGTCAGGACGAAAAGACGGAAGAACCGCCACATCAAAGTCAGGAAGCTCTTTCATTTTGCGATGATACACTAACGTATCTGCGGGATCATCGGTGGTGACGACCACTTTGACATTTGATTTCTGAATCAAATCTCTGGCACCGAAGTCGGCTTGCTGCAACAGCGTATTCGCCTTTTCCCAGATCGTCGCCGCATTCTGTTCATTCAGCAGCTCCTCTATGCCAAAGTAGCGCTGCAGCTCCAGATGTGACCAGTGATACAGCGGATTGCCGATGGTCATGGGGATCGTTTTTGCATAGGCGAGAAACTTTTCATAATCGTCAGCATCACCGGTAATCAACCGTTCTTCGATGCCATTGGCCCGCATCACGCGCCATTTGTAATGATCGCCCTTTAGCCATATTTCCGTGAGATTTTGATAGCGTTTGTTTTCATAGATTTCCTGTGGGTTTAAATGGCAGTGGTAGTCGATAATCGGCATATGCTTGGCTACATCGTGATATAGATCGATGGCGGTTTGGTTTGAGAGCAGGAAGTTTTCATCGAGAAATTTCTTCATACCGTACCTCTCCTTCCAACAATTTTCTGACCGCGTTTTGCATCCCTAGTTGGGTAATGAGCGTGACATACCGATGGACTTTATCCGCCAAATCGGGAATCTCCAGCAGACTTTGCCCCCATAGGCCTTCATGATGCAGAATTTTCTTGATCGCATCCAGCAGTTGCCCCTCTTTTCCTTCATACGCTGCCCATGCTTCTTCCAGAAAGGAAATGGTTTCCGGTTGTTCCCGTACCGTATACTCCTGACCATCCCACGTGCAAGTCAGCGTATTTTCTCCCGTTTTTCTACCCCGGTAAAATGTGAGGAGGGCTGCAAGGGAGAAGGAAATGATCGGTGGCAGCCTCTGCTCCTTCTCTACCGTTTCTAGTAACGTCGGCAGTAGCCTCGTCTTGAATTTGGCAAATGAGTTCAGTGCTATGTCTAACAGATAATGTCTGGTAAAAGGATTGCGGAAACGTTCCATGACCGATTCCCTGTATGCCTTGCTCACTGATGTAGATCCGTCAACCGTAGGCACTATCTCTTCATCCATGCCCTTTTCGATCAAGCTGCGCAGCAATTCGTCTTGCATGGTTTCAAACACCGTTTCTTTCCCGCAGAGAAACGCAACCGGCACCATCAACGTATGAGCCCCATTTAAGATTCTTACCTTCATGTCCCGAAACGGTTTAACCTGTGCCCAATGCACGTTCAATCCAGCCTCATGGAAGGGGATGGCTCGCGCTGTCTCTTCATCGGCCTCGATGACAAATAAATGATAGGGCTCTCCAATGGTAAGCAATTGATCCACATAACCGAGGCGTGCGCTGTACTCTTCCGCCTCGTCTTTTGGAAAGCCAGTCACGATGCGGTCAACCAAGGTATTGCAGAAGCGGTTGGAAAGCTCTATCCATTGCAAAAAGTCAGCCGGAAGACGCCAATCATCCGCAATCGACATAACAATTTCCTTTAAAACATCCCCATTATTTTCAACCAATTCGCAGGGGAAGATGGTCATTGCCGTTTCACTACTGTCCCCTAGCACTTTGAAGCGATGATAGAGAAATGCGGTCAGTTTACCGGGAAAAGACAAAGGAGATTGTTCGGGAACATAGGGCTCTTTCATGTATGTGATTCCTGCTTCTGTCGTGTTTGAGATAATAAATTCAACATCCGGGTCTTCCGCTAACCGCAACACTTCCGACCATTGCTCATAAGGGTTTATCCCTCTGCTAATCGAGGAAATGAGCTCGATATGTTCTACCGTTCTCCCATTCTCGATTCCTCTCAGGATACAGGTATACAAGCCATCCTGAGACTGGAGCTTGGGTACCACTTTTCCGTGAGGAGTCGGTTGGATTGCTGCGATTCTCCCCTGAAAAAGTCCCTTCTTATTCAGCTGATGCACCATCCAATCGATAAATCCCCGCAAAAAGTTGCCTTCCCCGAACTGGACGATTCTTTCCGGAAGCTGGTCAACAAGCAGCCTCTCTGATTCTGATAGAAATGATTGCCGTAAGCCTCGCAAGGATATGGATGCCCCTCTCCAATCGGATTTTCAAAGAATAACTCCTTCTTTAAAAATGGCAATTTCTTTAAAGCCATACTCCTCGTTTTTGGTCCGTTGATCCCCTGAAGCGACCTTTACGATGTAGTCGAACAGCTCCTGTGTCAACTCACCCATCTCTTTTCCATCTAGCAACTGGCCCGCATTAAAATCAATCCATCGTTCCTTTTTCTCGGCTAACGCGGTATTGGTGGATATTTTCACTGTCGGGACTGGTCCGCCAAATGGTGTGCCTCTGCCCGTCGTAAACAAGATGAGATGAGCACCTGCTGCTGCCAGATTTGTAACCGAAATCAGATCGTTTCCCGGACCCTGTACTAGGTTCAATCCCGCCTTTGATACCCTTCCACCATACGGCAATACATCCACGACCTGCGCAAACCCACTCTTTTGCACACAGCCCAGTGATTTTTCCTCCAGCGTGGTTATCCCACCCGCTTTGTTGCCGGGTGAAGGGTTTTCATAAACGACTTGATCATGCTTGATAAAGTATTCCTTGCAACCGTTGATCAAGCTCACCAGCTTTGAAAAGACCTCCTCATTCGCCGAGCGTTCCATCAGGATCTTCTCTGCGCCAAACATTTCAGGGACTTCCGTCATAATCGTCGTCGCTCCATGGGAGATGCAAAGATCGGAAAAGCTACCGACTAATGGATTCGCGGTAATGCCGGAGAAGCCGTCCGAGCCTCCGCATTTTAAACCGATCTTTAACTGTGAAATCGGGATGGGCTCTCTTTCGTGCCCGGCAGCATAAGCTGCTAGTTCCCTCAACAGCGCTAACCCTGCCTCCAGTTCATCGTCAACCTCTTGGCTCACAAGAAACTTCACTCGCTGTTCATCATAGTCACCCAAAACCTGTTTAAACAGCTCCACATAATTGTTTTCACAGCCTAGCCCGAGTACGAGGACGCCGCCAGCATTTGGATGATGAACGAGGTTGCTTAAAATCGTCTGGGTATGTTTGAGGTCATCACCCAGCTGTGAACAGCCGTATGGATGTGCAAAATGAAAGAATCCATCCACGTTCGCTGTAGCAAGAACTTGGTTTGCTGTTTTGGCGAGAACCTCTGCTGTTTTGTTTATACAACCAACCGTATTGATAATCCATATTTCGTTACGAATCCCGACATCACCGTTACTTCGGCGGTAACCCTGGAAGATATGGGAAACTTGCGAACTTACAAACTTTTGCACATTTCCCGCTTGGTACTGGTATGCTTCCGTACCTTCCAAGTTGGTCTGAACGTTATGAGTATGAACCCACTCCCCAGCTAAAATATTCTGTTTGGCGCGACCGATTGGATAGCCAAATTTGATAACGTTTTCATTTTCTTTCATGTCAATAATGGCAAGCTTATGTCCTTGAGGTATGTCTTGTTTCACAATAAGGTTTTTGCCATTGACCGTAATCTCTTCCCCCATCAATAGAGGCTCTAATGCAATCATGACGGTGTCTTCTTTGTGGATTCCATGAATCTTTTTCATCGCATCCCCCTCACGTTGTGTGATTTTTCTGCCAATACATTCATCTGAAATCATTGTAATGAATGTTTCGCTGCAACAAAATTTAATATCTTTGTGTAAATAATCAAATTTTTTATGTCTCACAGGAGGAACTCACCTCTGCAAACACCCGTTCTTTTTTCATAGATTCCTCTTCTGTTGTCCATCTCCTTATATCATCACGCATAGGTAATTAGTTCGAATTTTCTAAATTAATATTGTCTATCCATTTTTCCTGTGTTTTCATTTTCATAGAGGAAACTGTTGGTAATATGGGAGGGATTGATGGGAATGAACAGGTTTTTTGTGAAGCGCACCATGATGTTCCGCTTGATAGTCACGTGCTTACTGCTATTTCAAGCGTTTGCTACACCCGTCTTCGCAGAGGAAACAACCGATGAAACCTTGCTTTCACTTCATGTGGACAAGCTTCTGGTTGATTTGGAAAAGGACCCCAACGGCAAAGGACTCCTTGCAGGCATCAACATCTACAACCTATCTACCAACGAACAGCTGTATGCGCGCAATGAGGATACGCGCTTCGTGCCCGCCTCCAACATGAAACTGTTCACTATCGCAGCTGCATTGGATCGACTCGGCCCTGACTACAAGTACAAGACAGAAATCTATGTGGACGGCCCTATTTCTGAAGATGGCTTCCTGGAAGGAAATCTCATTTTGAAAGGGTATGGCGATCCATCCTTAACTTCCGAGGATTTAGATGAGCTCGCCGATGAATTGAAGGACAAAGGCATTCGCCACATTCAGGGAAAAATCCTGGTGGACGAAAGCTATTTTGACGAGATGAGACTGGCGTCTGGTTGGATGTGGGACGATGAACCTTATGATTACAGCGCCCAAATCAGTGCGTTGGGCGTGGATCGCAATACGGTGACGTTTGAAATCAGACCGAACAATCAAATCGGTGAAGAGCCTAGCATTCATTTTATCCCCGAAAGCAGTTATATGACCGTAAGCAATGCTGCTACGATCGTAAGTGGATCAAGTAATAACACAAAGGTAGATCGTCCGCGCGGGAAAAATGTCATCACCGTGACAGGTACAATTGGAGAAAACGCAAAAACGGTGGAAGAAACGCTCACAATGGAAGACCCCGCTCTTTACGTCGGCAATCTATTCTCCCACTTTTTGACGGCAAATGGCATTTCATGGAATGAACCGCTGCAAATCGAAAAGACAACGATCGATTCGGATGATCCATTCTTTACCCACTATTCCGAACCCTTGAGTGAGTTGATCAAGTATGCGAATAAGCAGAGCGATAACTTTTATCTCGAAATGCTTTGCAAAAAGTTGGGGGCTGTGGAAGGCCGCCAAGGCAGCTTTGAGGAAGGCGCAAAGGTTATCTCCGAATATCTGGAAGATGCTGGTGTTGAAGGATACCAACAGGTTGACGGTTCGGGTCTATCACGTCACGACCTGATCTCCGTTGCGGACATGATTGCCCTTTTTCGCTATGTTGAATCACAGGATTATTGGGACGTTTTCGTGGAATCTCTGCCGATCGCCGGTGTCGATGGAACGCTGGTAAATCGGATGAAAAATACACCTGCAGCGAATAATCTCAAGGCCAAAACCGGTTCCATGTCTGGAGTAAATGCACTTTCAGGTACTGTAACCGCAGAAAATGGCGATACCTTGCTCTTCTCTGTCTTGACCAACGGTGTCTACAAATCGGCGTCAGCTCGTAAATTACAGGATGAAATCGGTGTCCTGCTGGCGAAATATCCCGACCTTTCTGAACCTGCTGCTGATGAGCCTGTGGAAGAAAAGCCTGATCAGCTATCCGACTTGCTTGATCCGATCTGGGAAGAAGTCGAGGAAAAAGGCATGTTTGCCGGAATCGCCGTACGTGCGCTCAATCCAGATGGTGAAGATACGGTGCTTTATGAACGAAATGGCGACAAATTACTGACTCCCGCCTCCAATATGAAGCTGTTTACCATGGCCACCGCACTACGTGAACTGGGTAATGATTATCGCTTTAAGACAGAGATCTATCTATCCGATCCGGTAAGACGCGGCGTCGTTGATGGAGATGTGATTGTGAAAGGGTATGGGGATCCGACACTTCACACGGATGACCGTTCCACTGTCATGGATGGCCCGAAGCTTGAGGATTTGGTAAAGATCCTGAAGAAAAAAGGCGTCGAGCAAATCAACGGCAACATCATTGTGGACGACAGCTATTTTGACGACAATCGCCTCCCGCTCGGCTGGACATGGGATAACGAAAGCTACGGCTATAGCGCTCAAGTCAGTGCACTCTCGCTCAACCGAGGTTCTTTACGGCTGTATTATTCACCCGGAAAAAAAGCTGGGGATCCGGTGGAAGTGGAGCTTGTCCCACACACAGATTATGTACAGATTATTAATGAAGCGCAAACGGTTGGCCGAGACGATCGCAATACGTTAACCATTGAACGCCAACGCGGGAAAAATGTGATCGTCGTAAAAGGAAACCTCCCCCGTGGAGCGGACAAGGATTATGAACGCTTGTCTGTTGAAGAACCGGCGCTGTATACCGGCACCGTTTTGAAGGAAATGATGCTGGATAAAGGCATTAAGCTGAGCGAGGCGAGTACGGTCATGCTTGGCCAAGTACCAGATAGAAGCGACAAGATTGGCACCGTCTATTCCGAGAAGCTTTCCGAGATCGTGGAATACGGCTTGAAAAATAGCGACAACCATTTCGCTGAGATGCTTTTGAAAACACTTGGCGCTGTAAAAGAAGACGAAGGCAGCTCTGAGGCAGGTGTAGCAGTCGTCCAAGAAACACTGAAAGAGCTTGAGGTCAACACGGACTTTGACATGGTAGATGGATCCGGTCTAACGCGATACAATATCGTCTCCGTGAACCACGTCACTTCGTTGCTATCGGCATTATCCAAACAGCCAAGAAAATTTGAGCTCTTTTATGACGCCCTGCCGATCGCAGGGAAAGATGGTACATTGGAAAATCGCATGAAAAAGACCGATGCCGAGGATAATGTACATGCCAAAACAGGCAGTCTCGCAGAGGTGAGCAGCCTGTCCGGTTATGTGACCACCAAAGATGGCCATGAGTTGTGCTTCTCCATCATGATGAATAACTACCCCGGCAAAGCAAAAGACATGACCGATCTTCAGGATCAAATTGCCATCGCTCTGGCAGAATTGGAGTTAGGTGAAATAGAAGAGTAACCACTAAAAACCCATCCCTCCCCTATTCAGATGGAAATACCCGTTCTCCTTCTGTGGGTGAGGGATATTTTTTCACCATCGACTGCAGCGCTTCGCTGTCGAGCAGTTTTCCGTCCGTAACCACGGCTGAAATCGACCGCGTATGCGTAATATCCTCCAGTGGATTTTGATCAAGAAGTACGAGATCAGCCCATTTTCCCTCTTCTATGCTTCCGGCCTGTGCATCTACTCCTAAAAATTTGACAGGTATGACGGTCGCCGCTTGCAACGCTTCCAGCGGGGTTAAACCGGCTTCAACGAGAAGCTCCAATTCATCATGAAGACTAAATCCGAACACATTGGGAATTGGCTCCTTGTCCGACCAGATTGTGTCTGTACCAGCCATGATCGGTACGCCTCGCTCCTTCATTGCAACAATCAACTTCGGATAAATTTCATATAGACGTCCAATTACAGCTCGGGACATCTCCAAGCCCTCTCTATTTTTTTCCTGGTAATCTATCCATACCTTTTGTACATCAGTGGGAGCGTATTGCGTCCGTGAAGGATCAATGTCTCTTAACAAATGATGAAAGGTGGCTAAAGTCGGTACGATATGTGTTTGATTTTTGGCAAAGGTCTCAAAAAGCGTCTCAGCCTTTTCTTCATCGTAAGACTGTGCAGCAGACAGATCAACGGCAAAGATGTACGGAATATGATTGGCATACTGTTTTCGAATCTCTGCTTCTTGACGGGAAGAGGCAATCAGGATGCCATAAAAATGCTCAATGCTTTTCTGACCAACTTCCGATGCCTCCATGGCGCTTACCTCATAAGGGACATGACCTGCAAACGTCAGTCCTTGCTTTTTCGCCTCATCCGCAATGGCCAGATACACATTACGTGGCAAATACGTATACACTTTTAGAAAATGGACGCCGAACTCTTTTAACTCCTTTACTTTCTCTCTTGCCTCATCTTCCGTTTTCAAGTTCCATTGCATCAAAGACCCATCGCCCATAGTTCTTGCACCATCCAGAGCTGGCCCGGAAAAGAACAGGTGTGGTGCCAACGTACCAGCATCTACTGTATTTTGCCATTCCTGTAATTGACTCATGGTCGCTCCCATGTCACGTATGCCGGTTACACCATTGGCTAGCAAATACGGAAACGCGATTTCTTGGTCATCGAGTAAGTGAACGTGCATATCCCACAGGCCGGGTATGAGATATTTGCCTGTCCCATTGTAGATGAGGGCTTCTTTCGGTACGATGGCTTTCCCAGACGGCTCGACTTGGACAATTTCATTTTCTTTAATGATCACTGTCATGTCTGGTTGTAATCGCCCCTCTTTTACATCGACAATCGTAACATTGGTAATGGCATATGGTATATCTTTGTCGGTTTCAACCTCTGAAGCGGCCGAAGCATTGTCTACCATGCTTGTAACGAAAAATAGTAAGAAAATAACTAGAGAAACGTGCTTTTTCATGGGTTACTCCTTATGTATGTTTGTTCTGGCGGTCAGCTGACTGTTTACTCTTTGCGGTAGGTCCTTAGGAGGGTCAAGCAAAATGTTCATTTTTTCTCTTCTATTATCTATCATTGTCCCATTTTCATAGGATTACATCAACGTAAAATCGAGTTGAAGGACAGCTATATGGAACAAGGCCATGTCATGGTTGCTGGACTAAAAGACAACAAAAAAAGACATGCCTCGAAAGACATGCCTGTTCATTCTTCATCTAAAGAAAGAGAGCGCCAATGGAGAAAAGGACACCTGTCACGATCAGGGTAAGGACGCAATAGCCCATGATATCCTTGGCTTTCAATCCGGCAATCGCTAAGACAGGAATAGCCCAGAACGGCTGGATCATGTTCGTCCATTCCCCCCACGCTACACCCATGACCACCTTCGGGATATCTGCACCTAGCTGAACGGCCGCTTCTACCATAATCGGACCTTGTACAGCCCATTGTGCTCCGCCAGAAGGAATGAAGATATTCAGGATACCTGCGCTGATAAAGGCCCAGAACGGCAATGTATCTGCAGTGGAAATCGCGGTAAACCATTGCGAGATAATGACCGCCAACCCCGATTTCTCCATCAGTGCGATAATTCCCCCATAGAAAGGGAACTGAAGCACAATCGCCCCCAGTGATTTTCCACCCTCCATGATATTGTTCACATAGTCGATGGGTGATCTGCTTAACAGAAGGCCGGCAATTAAGAATGTGGTATTCACGATGTTGATATCCAGCGTTCCTCCCTTTCCAAAATATCGGAAAAGAAAGATCGCACCTGCAACACCGATAATCAGATTCAGAATCCGCATCTGTTCCACTTTACTTGCCCACGACTGAGGAACTGGCTGAATCGTTGCTTCCAGCGTAGCGGCTTCCTCGTTTTCCAGCAGCGAATGATCGATGGTTCGTACATCTTTGTCTTTCGGTGCCATGAAAATCATGAGAATAGGCAAAGCGATGACAATGAGTGCAGCTGTAATCAAGTTAAACGGAGTGAGCAACGTCTCGCTGATCGGGATAACACCAATGGTCTTCTCCAGCGGATGCCCCTTTGTGGCCACCAATAACGCCGCGCTGCTCGTATAGCCCATGGTCCAGATCACGAAGCCTGAGTACGCTGCGGCAACCAGTAGCGGATAGTGGACATTTTTGATCCGTTTCGCCATCTGCTGAGCGATCACCGCTCCCACTACGAGCCCGACTCCCCAGGAAAGCAGGTTGGCCAGTGCAGAAATCAGTACGGTAAACGCATATGCCGCTCGCGGCGTGTTGACCACTGAACAGAGACGATTCAGCCCATTAGTCACTGCAGGTGTCTTGACAAGTGCCGCTCCTGTAACCAGAACGAGACAGATCTGCATGGTAAAAGCGAGAATTCCCCATAAACCACCAGACCAATAATCAATCAGGTCAAGCGCTGAGTTTGGGGTCATGATCAATGCGGCGGCATACACCACAAACGTCAAAATAACGGCGAATAAAAACGGATCAGGCAAATAACGTTCCATCACTCTTACGAAAAAATTAGCGGTACTGCGAATCATCAAGCAACCTCCCTTTCATCTCTTCAATAGCATAGAAAGCGCTTACAATAATGGGATATATAAAATCCATCTTTCTATGAAAAAGTATTTAAGCAAATCTCATGCCATAAAAAAACACCCTCAAATGAAGGCGTTTTACATGAAGGATTGAAATCATTGACTACTTTTTGCACAGTTCGTGTTGATTATTGCACACCATATTCTTCGATCTTGTATAGCAAAGCTCGCCGTGACATTTCCAAGCGATTGGCTGCTTGCAGTTTGTTTCCGTTCGTCTCCTGCAACGTCCGGATAATGACCTCTCGTTCTACCTCACGCAGAATTTCCTTCATCGTTTTTCCTTTATAGGGATCTATCCCACTGCTACCCGCTTCTTTTCGCTCATCTGCCAATTGGATATGCTCGGGCAACAGCGCAGGACCATTTGTGATCACAATAGCACGTTCGATACAATTCTCCAGCTGTCGCACATTCCCTGGCCAGTCATAGGCGACAAGTTTTTCGATCGCCTGCTTGGAAACGAAATTGACTTTTTTTCCTGTCTCTTCCCCAAACTTAGCTAAAAAGTAGTGAAGCAGCATCGGAATGTCATCTTTTCGCTCACGCAGAGGCGGTACCTGTATCGGGACGACGTTCAACCGGTAAAACAGGTCTTCCCGAAACTGGTTCTGTTTGATGCGTTCTTGCAGGTTTTGATTGGTCGCTGCAATCACACGGACATCGATCGGGATCGCTTCAAGACCGCCTACACGGGTTATGCTCCTTTCTTGCAGCACACGCAGCAGCTTTACCTGCAGAGGCAGGCTCAGTTCCCCCACTTCATCCAAAAAGATCGTGCTGTGATTGGCCATTTCGAATAACCCTAGCTTTCGTTCATTTGCCCCGGTAAATGCGCCACGTTCATAGCCAAACAGTTCGCTCTCCAGCAAATTCTCCGGAATGGCGCCACAGTTAACGGAAATCATGGTCTTTTGGAATCGAGGACTGTTTGCGTGAATGGCTTTGGCGATCAATTCTTTTCCGGTTCCGCTTTCCCCTTGGATGAGAACCGTCGCTTTTGACATGCTTACTTTTCCGACTAGCTTGTACACTTCCTGCATCGGGGCGCTCAATCCGACCATATGATTCATCGCGTAGACATCCGGATTAGTCTCCTGCCACTCTTCGTGTTCCGTTATTGGCATGCGGCTATCCAAGGCTTTCTTGATGACTTGTTTTACCTGCCCAAGATCAAATGGTTTCTGCACATAGTCAAACGCGCCTAGCTTCATCGCCTCCATGACCTCGTGCGCGGATCCATAAGCGGTCATCATAATGATGGCGGGCGACGCTGCATGCAACGGCTGCATTCGACGCAGCGTCTCCATCCCGTCCATTTCTGGCATTCGCAGGTCAATCAGCATCACGTCCGGATGATGGCGTGCCGCCATCTCCAAAGCCGTATGTCCATCCGTTGCTTCCAACGTGTCATAACCGACCTTACGAAGGGTTGTGGTTAATGCTTTTCGCACGTTGGCTTCATCATCAACGATCAGCACACGCTGCATCTTTCTCGCTCTCCTTTCGTATTGCCGGAAGCGTCACGGTAAATTGAACGCCGCCCCGCTCATTTTGCACGGAAATTTGACCGCCATAAGCCTGTACGATCCGTTGTGAAATCGACAATCCCAGCCCCGTGCCTGTTTTTTTGGTGGTGAAAAACGGTTCAAAGATAGACAGTTGGTCCGATTCGTCAATGGGCGCACCGTCATTATAAAAATGGATCCTTACCACTTCATCGTCTGTCTCCATCCTCACCGATAAATGTCCGTTGGTTGGTGCGGCCTGTATACCGTTCAGCAGGATGTTGAGGAAGACTTGTTTGAGCAGCTCTGGTGACGCTTCGACCTTGGGCAGTTGTACTGCTTCCTGCTTTTGAACGGATAGTCTTTTTTGTTTGATAGATGGTTTGATCAAAACCAAAGTGTGTTGAAGAACCTCTTGAACAGACACGGGGACATGTTTTTCCTCGGTTGGTCGTGAAAAGAGGAGCAATTCTTCTGCAAACCGATTTAACCGTTCCACTTCCTCCACGATAATTCCTGTATATTCGCGGCTATCATGGTCCTGCGGCAATTCATCCTCAATGATCTGCGTAAATGCCTTAATGGAAGTCAACGGATTTCGCACTTCATGAGCAATGCTTGCCGCAAGTTCACCGATCAAGGCGAGTTTTTTGGCCTGAGCCAGATTGGACTGACTTGCTTGCAGATCTTCTGCTAGCTTGTTTATCGCGTCAATGATTTCTCCGGGCTCTCCGCGCATCCGCTTGATGCGGAAGGAAAGATTCGCGCTGAGCTGGCGCAGGCCTTCCTTGATCTCGGTGAGGATAAGCTCCAGGCGATGTATGACCATACCGCTGGCTGCAGCCGCTACGAGACACCCGATCCCTACAATCATATAGATCCCATATCTCATGCCTTTTAGCTGGACATCGATGCTCGACATTAATTCGTTGGCCCAGGCATAGCCAATCACTTTTCCATTTCGGATCAGTGGATACATGGCGTTCATGATGTTGCCGCGCACCTGATCGCCAATCGCCACATCCATTTTTCCTGTATGCATGACTTGCCGTCCAGGATGATCCATGGGGATTGATTCACCGACATGCTGGTTCATCTCCTGACTCGGTCCATACGTTACGATCGCATCCCATTCAGCAGCGTAATAGCCGACGCCGATCCCGGGATTCGCCCGAGCAATTTGATCCGTGACAGGTCCTAGCACCTGGTTGAGCAATTCGATATTCTCTTCCCGATCCATCGCTTGGGTACCCTGCTGTTTCAAAATGCTGTTAAAATCTTCTGATAACGCGTAGTCGAGCTGATGCGTAATTGCGATCAATTTTGCTTGTTTTTCCTCTAATAGTGCCTCTTCGGCTATGTGCAGCAATGTGAATCCGGTAACGATAATCGGCAAGACCGTTACTACAATAACGGAAGCTGCGAGTCGGATTCGATACAGATACGTTCTCATAAAGCCCCCGTGAAAGCGTTTTTATATTGGTATCATACCATATCCAACGGTCTCCGGTATTATCTCCGGAACGAATCCGGCTCCCCTTTCAGCCATCATTATTTTCCAGTCCCTCCCTCGATTACAATAATACTCTTGTTCCATCATGGTACTTATCGAGCTCATTCTCGCACAGAGCCTGCACCGGTATAAACTTCAGGTGTTATGTACGCAATATCCGCACCTTCTCTGCCGACATTGGTGTAAAAATCGATTTACCCACGTCTAATATACGAGAATTTAAATGTCTTTTTGTTCTATGCAGGGTTATACCCATCATACACGAAGAAAAGATCTACCGACGGAGTATCCGCTTGTAAGATCTTTGCCTAAGGGAACAATTTATTAATTCACTTTTCTTCCCAGCTCATAATAACACTTGATCTATGAATACTGAAAATCGCAGCATGTCACTCTTCGTCCAGTCCCGAAACTTCACGTGAGTCTGCAACTGGGTGCCACGAAACATAATCGCGATCCTCTCCAGTGACCAACGATTTTACAACGCCACAAAATCCTTTTTGCGCTCGGGAGGCACGGCTAGGGTTGAAAAGATGTAAATTAATCCAGTATTTCGTGATGATATTTATGTATTTTATCATTGAAAATTGCAGTCTTCATTCTCATTCAAATGATAGATTAGTTGCACAACGCCAGAGGAGAATGTTCTATTATCCACTATTTGTAAATTCAACCTCTGTTTTATGTCAATGAACAACGGTTTTCCTTCTCCCAAAATAACAGGGTGAACAAATAATCTAAATTCATCAACAAGCCCTAAATTGATAAAAGTTGTAATAAGACTAGCTCCACCATATAAACAGATGGCTTTACCAGGTTTATTCTTTAATGTATTTACTTCTTCAAGAATATTATCATTTATATAAATCGTATCAATTTGATTTAAGAAATGAATAAACCCCATATCAGAGTCCGTCATGCACCAATCAACTTCTCCATTTTTCCCTCAATAAAACCATCTAAAGTAACTGCTAAATCTAAAATAATTCTTCGTTTCATGATCGGTTACTCCTTTCGTTGAACTACCACCTATTGTAGACCTCAAATATGGCACTTTGTGTCATATTCATAACAGAAAGGGTATCTTATCAACTATGCTGCCGGTTACTCCAATAAATAAAGGAGCAGCTGCCGATGCATTCTGCTCCAAGGTTATTCCACTTTCGATCCCGTTGTTTGTCAAAGTACCAATTAAGGTAGGTTTCTGGTCCACAGATTTACTGCTTCCCATTTCTTTTCTCGACTCCATAATGTCTCCACAACTCATATATTTTCAAGAATAACCTCCCAGTAGAACTTTTGGACCTAGAAGTTCGTTTACGGAAGAGTTTATTCCGTTTATTATGAATTATCGATCTCCGTTCCTTCCATGATCGGAAAGTCTGGAGGGACACTACCGCGCTAGTCAACTCTACTTTCTGTTTATCTAATCATCCTACTATTCGATCCACTGTCTTGATCTCTTTAGAGGTACTGAAGGCATATGTTATCCATGCTTGGCACTTTATTACGGGTTCTCATAGTTTTTTAACGGCATTCCTACATATTCTCGGAAGGAGCGGATCCGATCCTTCTCGAACTCGAAGACGACTGAAAGCTCATTGCTGTGAGGTCTACCGTTCAGCAGTCCTTCCGAGCGAAATACTACCATCCCGTGGCTCCCATTCTCTAGCTCGATCAACGGAGTGAGGTGCATTTGAAACACTGAGCGCTCAAACCTGATTAATTCCTCGAATCGCTCTCGGCCTTGTTGCTTCTGATTCCACCCTTCCAGCGGGAGCGGAACGTAGAAATGAAAATCATCCGTAACCTTGCTAAGGAAATCGACTGTATGCCCTGTTTCGAAAGCACGCCTAAAAGCATCAAACGCTTCATGGATTGTCATCATAACAAGCCTCCTAATTTTATAGTGTGATCCAGCTCACTTTATGCACCCGAGCGCAGGGTCTTCATTTGATGAGCTTAATCTGGCTTGATATAACTCCAAGGTGAAGCGCTTCATGAATCAATGCGAAATTAAATAATTCACCGGCTGTAACGAATTGGAACGGACCCATTTCAAACGGCGATTGCAGCCTCTGTTCGAGCATTTCGGGTGTCAGTTCGGAAAGACCGGAAAGCTGTGATGCTAGCACCGCGATCAGTTCATCCTTCGATGGAGGCGTTACCGTCCAATCCGAGGGTTTCGTTCCGGAGTTGAACAGCGTCTCGTATTGAGCCGGAACGGCAGATTGGGAACCGAAGCTAAGTGATGCGTATTTATCCAACCAATAAACCATATGACCGATATTCCAGCGAACTGTATTATGGAAGCCCTCCGGTTGGATATCCATCTGTGACTCCGATACGCCCTGAAGCTGGCTAATGATGATCTGACGAAGCACTTTCCCCGTATTGATAATCGATTGTGCCATTATTGATCCTCCTGTTCTTTTCACACCTAAAGCTTACCTTTCAGATTGGCGATCTGACGAAGACCAAATATAAAAATCATGAAGGCTTACAGACAATTGCGACTCTCCACATTAGCCGTCCTTTTCGCTCACCCTCATTCTTATTGGTAAGCTAAGTATAGACGGGTTGCTAATTGCACTCTTGAATGATATGTACATCTTTTTGTACGATATGACCATCTTAGGTACAAACTCCCCCAAAAAATATCACAAAAATATGGAAATAGATCTCAATATTTATAGTGCTACAAGATGTCAAGACAGTTTTTTAAAATATGTAAGGTGTGAAATATTGCACATCGCTCTTTTTGGTTCCCCCAAGGGATCGATTGTTGATAAAACTGCAGTGGAAATAATGATATATATTTCCAGTACGTTGGTGTCCACAGATAGAGGACGTAGCCCAAGCGAAGCGCGGGAGAAAGCTTTTTCTATTGGGCAACCGTGTTGAAATAGAGGTCTCCCATCAGTGAAACATCTCCTTACAAAAACGTAGCAGTGTGTTGATATCCCCTGTCCGAATCGCTATGATCAGTGAAAGGAGGAGATGCAACGCCTCATGATTTGGACCGCGCAATCGCGGAGGCGCCAACGGCACTGAGGCTCGACGAAGACTTGGCTGGCCTTCGACTTCACCGACCCGCGCTGGCTGTTGCCCGCAGTGGAGGCGTAGATCGCCCAGAAGCCCGATTTTCGCGGCATCCGCTCGGAGTGGAGCCGTTTTATAATAAAATAGGTCTTGTTTTCAAGGAGGTAAAACATGGATTACATTTCATCGGAGAATCGGCGTTAAAGGTGAAACGATGGCCAAAAGATACCATAGCGGCGGGTTATCGTCATACCGTTGGGCTGAAATCGGACGGCACGGTGGCGGTTGTGGGTTAGAATAAGCGTGACCAGTGCGATGTAAGCGGCTGGCGCGGTATAGTGGCGGGTAGTCAGCATACCATCGGACTTAAATCGGACGGTACTGTTGCGGCTGTGGGTTGGAATGAGCATGGCCAATGCAATGTAAGTGGCTGGCGTGACATCCAACACTTTTCTTCTTTCAGAATTTCCAGTACGATTTGAGCTTTTTTCTCAGGTGTACACTTTCTCTGCTGGTCGTCTTAAAACTAAGAAACTCCTTTTTTACTGTCTAGTTTCTACATAGCATTATAAATGAATCATAAAGACCAGTATTCCTTTGGAGATAATCCTGTTATACGTTTAAAATGGCGATTCATATGACTTTGGTCGGCAAACCCAAGAGTAGCTGCTACTTCTCCTATTGTAAATTCTCGGGATCTAATTAACGATTTTGCCTTATCAATTCTAAGGCGGATAAAGTATTGATAAGGACTAAAGCCCGTCGTTTGTTTAAACAATCTAACCAAATGAGTTTGGCTTATATTAGCCTCTGCGGCCAATTCTTTCAGACAAATATCTCGATCCAAATGAACATGCATGTATTCTATAACTCTAGATAATTGCTGTTCCGATAAATTTCTAGATACGATCAGGGGCTTTTGAGGTTTTGTTTGGAACATTTCTAAGAGGTGAAATGCCAGGAGATTGGACAAAGAGTCAAGATACAGCTTCCCCCTTGCTCCATTGCTATTGATTTCGTCAAACAACCATTGACTTAATTGAAATACTCTCGAATCAAACATTCCGAGCTTGTTATTCAAATCACTAGCTGATAAATTGACTTCAGCTTGATTTGCAGTTTGCTGTACCAAGGAATGGGATAACATAATGCAGCTATAAGAAGCCTCTACCTGCTCCCATCTGAAGTAGTGAAAATTGCCCGGTAAGTAGAAATCGATATCCCCGGTCTTCTTCACTCTTTCATGATCAGAACCTTCGAAGCGGGATACTGCCCTAAAT
>DASQNU010000241.1:0-3388 GCA_035644815.1 Bathyarchaeia archaeon
CCTGGGCGATGTTCGGGCCATGATTGCAGAAAAAAGTGGGCCATGTAGGAAAAAACAGTCTCTAATTTACCCAGCATTTTACTCGCCACGTAATAAATCCCTCTCCTTTATTCATGATTGTAGATGCGCTGTGTCGTTTACATTCAGAACTTCCCATCGCTCTTTTGCAAAACGGAGCAAACTCACTCCGGTGTTGTCAATTCGAGAAATTCCTGTCCCTTGCTTTCCTTCGGTGATCCAGTGAAGAAACGAATTAATGAAACCACCGTGACTGACAACTGCAACGGTTTGTCCGAGATGACGGGCAGCGATGTCCGTCAGCACAGTATCAGCCCTCTGCTGCATTTTTAAAAAAGGTTCAATCCCGTAAATCGATTGTTCCGGATCGACATCCCGGAAGCGTTCGCGTATCTCTTCGTAGGTAAGTCCTTCCCAATCACCGTAGCACCGTTCGCGCAAGGCAGAAAGTCTTTGCACCTCAAGCCCTTTTAATGTAGCAAGAGGCAAAGCTGTATGATGGGCGCGTGACAAATCACTCGAGTAAATGGCGTCGATATGGTGGTTCTGATACCATGCAGCCAATCTTTTGGCTTGCTCATTTCCCAATTCGTTCAACTGGATATCGCTGTGTCCCTGAATTCGTCTTGCCAGATTCCATTCAGTTTCACCATGGCGAATTAAAAAGAGGATGGTCTCCATAATGTGTAGATTCCCTCCCCCTGCTAGACTCAATAATAACAATTATAAATGATATCCGTTCATCATGCCATATTCTTCTTCATGAACCATATCCATTATCAAATGAGTTTTCTCTTTTTTGACAGTTTCGATGCTTTTCACTGAAACATCTTTGCCGTCACTGTCGTCACAGCTGGTAAACAGTTACATGTACACGGAGGGACCCGACCATGAGATTTATACCAAAGCAATCTTGTTTCCTATTATTATCCGCTAGTTTGTTGCTGCCTGTATACCCCGCATCGGCTGACGCGAAATCCGTTGCTGCTTTCAGCACCACAGCCGCGGCTGTGAATGCCAAATTAACCAAAGAACAAGCCTTGCAAATCGCCACCCGCATTTTACCGCTTCCCGCGGATGTGGAATTAATCAATAGTTCCTTCCGCAGCATGGAGGTTTGGCGTCCTTTTCCGGAATGGTCCTTTAGCTGGCGCAAAAAAGGCGAAAACGGGAATGAAGATGCCATCACAATTAATGCCAGCATCCATGCAGATAAAGGGGAGCTCACCGCCTTTTCCTATTATGAGCAAAAGCCCAAACCAACCAAATATGCTTCGGCCATTACGCGTGAAGAGGCGCAAAAAGCAGCGGAACGTTTCATGACCACGTCACTCGCTTCCAAGCTTTCCGAAGTAAAACTTTACACTCGGACCCAGCCTGTGCCAAAGACACCGCTCACCACGCAAACCTCCTATAATTTCCATTACGTGCGGGTGATTAACGGTATTTTGCTCCCTGAAAACTATATCGACATTACCGTCGACAGCAGCGGAAAAATTATCAATATGCAGACGGAATGGAACGACCGGATTACTTTTTCCAAAGCGGGCAGCTCGCTCTCTGCTGCTCAGGCTGCCGCGCAATTCCGTACACATGCGAAAGCAAGTCTTTCCTACTTCCTGCCCTGGGAGCCTGAAGAGGACGCAGAGCAAAAACCGCTTCTTACCTACCGCAACCCGTTTTCGTTTTTGATTGATGCGGTCACTGGCAAGCCTTTGACACACTCGTTCAAGCCGCTGGAAACCCGTGCAGAACCAATACCGGTCAGCACAACACCATTGCCACCCCTTTATCAAGGAAAACCGCTTGCACAGGACGAAGCCGTACGCTATGCCCAAAAGCTGTTTGACCTCTCCTTATATGAGCTGCAAGGCGCCAACTACAGCGATAAGGACTACAGAGGGAACCGACAGATTTGGAATCTGGATTTCCGGGCCAAAAACCAGGGCATCTCACCTAGCTTCCTGATATTGACGATCGATGCAAGCAATGGCGATGTATTCCAATATTCCAAGGAGATCAGAGCCTTGTCCGAAAACGTCAAACCTCGTTGGACCAAGGACGACCTTAAAGTGAAAGCCATTGAAAGCTTGCGTCGTTGGACTCCTTCGCTCGCCTCCTCCTTTGCCTTGATTGAAACGGCCGAGGGAGAGATCATGGATCCGCGTTCGCCGCGACTCACCTATCAGTTCCAGCGGTTCGTAAATGGCGTGCCAGCAGCGACTGGAAGTGCATCGATCACATTTGATGCCGTTACCGGCGAGCTGCTCACTTATCACGTCGACATCGGGAAGGAAAACTATCCCTCCAAGCTGGGAGGGCACCTGTCCGAGAAAGAGGCGATCGATGCCTGGCTGAAAGAATCTGAAATAGAGCTTATCTATCAGTTTGACCAAATTGATCCAGCGCTGGCGAGTTCTGCGAAAAGCGTTCCGATTAATATGCCGGCACGCGAAGCGAAATTGGTCTATCGGATGAACCCGACTCCGTTTGAACAACCATACAGCTTTGATGCGGTCACAGGTGAATGGCGGAGTGAAGCCAACGGAAAAACAGTCCTGCTGCACCGTCCGGCTCCATCCGATATCGACGGACATCAAGCGGAGAAGGCCTTGCTGCTCATGTACGAGTATGATGCCCTTTCCCTGGTTGACGGAAAAATCTTGCCAGATCGGGCGATTACTCGTGGTGAAATGATCGAAATGCTCATGGTCTCCCTGAACCAAGGACGGATTCATCCGGGTGCCTATGCACTGCGCACAGCCTCGTATCAGGATGTCAAGCAAAGCTCACGGTATTTTGCATCCGTAGAAGCTGCCGTCGATCGCGGTCTTCTGGATAAATCTTCGTCCTCATTAAAACCAGACGAACCGATTACCCGAGAAGAATTGGCGGATATGATTGTGCGCGCACTCGGTTTGAAACAGCTCTCGGCATACGAAGAGATGTTCCAGTCAGATTTGACGGATCTCGAGGATGTTAAGGAAAGCGGCGCAATCGTCATCGTCACGACAATCGGAATCATGCAGCCTGACGGGAATGCATTCAAACCGAAGGAGAAAGTATCTCGTGCAGAAGCGGCTCTCTCCTTTGTAAAATTTCTTGAGAAACGCTCAGAGCTACAAGGAGAGCGAAATCTATACTAGCAATTGTTATTGACTTTCTGCTAGGAATTCATATATTATTGACTGTATGTGTGCAGGGTAGCAAACGATTGTAGGTAAAAACAGAAGGTGAACCCTCTTAGTTACATCCCTTGATGGGCAGCGGCTGAATACCCATGAGGAGCACGATGCGGAAACGCTACCGTCCGAAGTTCGTGTAGGGAAAGATGGAACTACCCTTCTGGAAGTAAACACCTGCGAATCTA
>DASQNU010000242.1:0-7925 GCA_035644815.1 Bathyarchaeia archaeon
GCGAAATAGCCGCCCACCACGCTCAGCACCAGGCAAGCTGCAAATGAAACGAACAACATGAGCCATCGATTCTTCTTCTTGTTGGTTTTCTTGGCTTTTGCCATGATGTACCTCCTGATTTCTTTCCTCTCCCACAGTCTAAGACGCAACCTTACCCGGAAAAGTTTCTGCTTTCCTCTATAAAAGGGCGTCCCTAAGCTACCATCTTAGCATAGAAACAGACGTTTGGGGCATGAAGAGAAAAAATCCGCACCATTTTCACAGCGCGGACCATCCCTTTTTATTTTTTGCTTTCACGGTGGTACAAATATTGAAACCGTTGCGAATGCTCGGAATCGTCGTTTCTCGCCCAATCAAAAAGTTCGCGGATTTTCCGTTCTTTGATCATCTGGTATATATTGGAGTACTTTTCCTGGGCTTCCAGCTCATCAAAAAAGGCAAGACGGTAAGCGTCCCGTAATGTGCGATAATTGACCCGCTTCGGCCGTACCCGAGGCTCCTGCCCGGTCAGCTTCTGGTAAAGACGGCTGAATTGCTTTAGATGCCTGCGCCCATCATCATACGCATGTTTTATATGTTCGTAGGCGACTTGATCTCCATGAACTTGGGTAATCAATTCTCCATAAAAACCGACCGCGGTCGCTTCCCTATTGATCGCTTCTTCCAGCATATCCAAAAACTTGTTAGGCAGGCCGCCATAGGAACTCGAAAAAGAAAACATGTCATGCACTCCCTTCACGTTTCTTTCGATATCCTATGTCATCTACCCAGCCCCTGACTGGTTACCTGTCTTGCTGCAATTGCCTAATATAGCGAAAAGAATCCCTGTCATCTTTGTAAAAGTGACAGGGATTCCTTCAGAAAAAACGCTTATTTCAACAGTTTTTCCGCTTCCGCTACTACATTTTCCACGGTAAATCCATATTCCTTCATGATGCGCTCGCCTGGTGCGGAGGCACCAAACTGATTGATGCCGATTACCCGGCCTCCATCTCCCACATAACGTTCCCAGCCAAGCGGCATTGCCATTTCAACACCAAGACGGGCTTTTACATGAGAAGGAATCACAGCCTCTTTATATTCCTGTGGCTGGCGCTCAAACAGCTCCCAGCTTGGCATGCTGACGACACGTACAGCTACGCCACGCTCGGACAGCACATTGGCTGCTTCCATTACGAGAGATACCTCAGAACCGGTTGCAAGGAGAATCAGGTCCGGATTTCCATTCGCGGCATCCTTCAATACGTACGCGCCGCGTGTGAGTCCTTCGCTTGCTTTCTCGATGGTCTCTGCCATGACCGGCAGGTTTTGACGAGTCAGCACGAGCACCACTGGCTCATCAGTCGTGCTTACCGCATAACGCCAAGCTTCATTGGTTTCCACCGCATCAGCTGGACGAATGACGGTTACACCAGGCATCGCGCGCAGAGCTGGAAGATGTTCGATTGGCTCGTGAGTAGGTCCATCTTCACCTACAGCAATCGAATCGTGCGTAAACACGTAGATAACCGGTTGCTTCATCAGCGCAGAAAGACGAATCGCTGGGCGCACGTAATCGGAGAACACGAAGAAGGTTCCTCCATACACCTTCAAGCCGCCATGCAGCGCCATCCCGTTCAGAGCAGCACCCATTGCGAATTCACGAACACCAAACCAGATGTTGCGGCCTTCGTAGCTGCCAGGCAGGAAGTTGCCCGCGTTTTTGATAACCGTGTTGTTAGAGTGTGCTAAGTCTGCGGAACCGCCGAACAGATACGGAACTTTGCCTGCAAGCCCGTTGATCGCATTACCGGAAGCCGCACGAGTAGCGAGCTTCGTTCCTGCTTCATATTTCGGCAAGTCGGCATCCCATCCTGCTGGCAATTTGCCGCTAGCGGCTGTCTCAAATTGCTGTGCAAGCTCCGGATGAGCCTTCGCATACGCTGCAAACAACGCTTTCCATTCTGCCTCATGCTTCGATCCTGCTTCCGCTAGATCTTGGTAGAATGCAGATACTTCATCTGGAACATGGAACTCTTGCTCATAGTTCCACGCATAATTTTGTTTGGTCAGCTTCACTTCTTCTTTTCCGAGAGGTGCGCCGTGGGATGCAGAGCTTCCGCCTTTATTCGGACTGCCATAGCCAATGGTTGTTTTCACTTCGATCAACGCTGGGCGGTCCAGATCTTCACGTGCTTCTGCCAAGGCTGCTTCGATTGCTTTCAGATCGTTTCCATCTTCTACACGGAGATATTGCCAGCCGTATGCTTGGTAACGCTGAGCCACATTCTCCGAGAAGGAGCGGCTCAATTCACCGTCCAGGGAAATATCATTGGAATCGTACATGACGATCAGCTTGCCCAATTTTAGGTGACCTGCGAGAGAGGAAGCTTCTCCCGATACACCCTCCATGAGATCGCCGTCGCCGCAAATCACGTATGTATAGTGGTTGACGATGTCATATCCTTCGCGGTTGTAGGTCGCAGCGAGATGACGTTCGGCCATCGCAATACCGACAGCGGTCGCAATCCCTTGTCCAAGCGGTCCAGTGGTTGCATCTACCCCTGGTGTATGACCATATTCCGGATGTCCAGGCGTTTTGCTGCCCCATTGGCGGAAATGGTACAAATCCTCGAGGCTCACATCGTACTTCATCAGGTGCAGCATGGCGTACAGAAGCATTGAGCCATGGCCAGCGGACAGCACGAAGCGATCACGGTTGATCCAGCCCGGATTTTGTGGATTAACTTTCATGTAACGGCTCCACAGTACATGTGCCATCGGTGCGGCACCCATTGGCATTCCCGGATGGCCGGAGTTTGCCTTTTCGATTGCGTCAATTGCCAACGTACGCAGCGTATTGATCGCGAGCTGGTCAATCGATACTTGCTGAGTGGTCATAATTAAGATCCTCCCTGCGAATAGTGTTGTCGAAAAAAGGTAAGAAGAAAAGCCAGTGTGATTATACCACAGTTTTCCTCATACAGGCACGAGGCGAAATCATGATTATTGCAAAGGACCTTCCGGCAGTTTTTTCTTTTCTGCCGCAAGCGCGCTGATCGCTTCCAGGTACTCCTCGGTTTCGATCAATCCCAGCTGGCGAAGCTCACGGATCTCGTCCTCAATCAGCAAAAAGTCGCCTTCCCGATCGCCCGTATATATCAAGAGCCCCCACCGTCGCAAAAACGCCTTTAAATCGAAGTCGGATCCTCGCTGGCTCACCTACGCCCCCTCCCACTCGGCCTTCATCTGGCGAAATACCGCTTCATAGTCAAATTCAAAAGGATGCACCCGGATGACAATGACGTTCGCTTGAGGAAATTCCTGCTTCCAGCTTTCCTCGTCGGTAGCGTCCGCTCCGACCAGATAAAGCGGCATCTTGGACAGCTTTTCGTCTTGCTGCAGCGACTGCAGAAACGCTCTGCTCTTTTCTTTTTCATCCGCCACATTGACCACAAACAATAGCTTGTCCGTTTCGCCTTGTTCATGCCGCGCTTTGATCTGCTCCAGCACTTTGGCCGTTGGAACCACTGCATTTACCTGCGGAAAAAAGTCTAATATTTCATCCAGCCAGTCATCCTCTTGCCAGGCCAAATAATAAATCATCTGTACTGTCATTCTTTCCATCCACCCCGCGTCTTTTCCATAAACTTGTTACGCTGCTTCATTATAGCATGGAAGAGACGGTCAAGATACGTCCGGCGCTTGGTTTGCTTGACTTCCATCTGCGCTTCACGTAAGGTTGAAAGTGTCCGCGTGGGACAAGCACGCTCGACTACTCCTTTTACGTCTATTCTCAACCATATAGAAAGAGGTTTTTTACGTGCAAAAAAAGTATCTTGGCCTCTTGTTTGTCATCATGTTTTTGATGATGCTAGGCTTCGGTATTATTATTCCGATCCTTCCTTATTTTGCAGAAAGCATGGGGGCTTCGTCCTTTGAAATCGGGCTATTATTTGCGATTTACAATATCATGCAGTTTATTTTTGCCCCCATCTGGGGAAAGTTGTCCGATCGCATCGGCCGCAAACCATTAATCCTGGTGGGCTTGCTCGGTTTTGCCATCACGTTCATACTATTTGGCTTATCGACAAGCTACGCAGAGATGCTGATCTACCGCTTGTTTGGCGGGATCGTCTCTGCAGCAGCGATTCCTACTGTGACCGCCATGGTAGCAGACCTGTTTCCGCCTGAGGAGCGTGCGAAAGGGATGGGCGTCATCGGTGCAGGCATCGGCCTGAGCTTTGTCTTTGGGCCAGCCATCGGGGGGCTTCTCGGAGAAGTGAACCCGAGCTATCCGTTCTACGCTTCGGGCATCGTCGCACTTCTAACCTTCCTGTTTGTGGGGGTTTCCTTGCCGGAGAGCTTACCGCCGGAAAAACGCGCAGACGTCAAACGTGAGAAACGGAACAACCCATTGACGGCACTATTCGGTTCGATGGCACTGCTGTATAACATTGTCTTTATTGTTTCACTGACCTTTTCTGGACTGGAAACCACCTTTGCTTTGTATATCAACGACCTGTATGGCCTTACGTCGAAAGAGCTTGGCTATATGTTTTTGGTCATGGGCGTTATCGCCGCGATTGTCCAAGGCGGCATGATCGGGCGGATGGTGAAAAAATGGGGAGAAGCGGCTGTGCTTTCCGTCGGACTTCTGCTCTATGCGATCGGCTTTATTTCCATTCTCTTGGCCGATTCCTTCTGGGGCTTTGCTCTGAACCTTTCCTTGTTCGGTGCAGGACAGGGCATGATTCGGGCCTCTGCAACATCATTAATCACGCAACGAACAACCCAGGGGCAAGGCGTTACATCCGGAACCATGAGCTCCATGGACAGCCTTGGGCGCATTCTCGGGCCTTTGCTTGGCGGCGCCTTGTATGCGTGGCATGCAAGCGGTCCGTTTCTGACCGGTTTTGTGTTGATTCTGGTCATGCTGATTCTTTTTCGCAGCCGTCATCTGTATATGGTCAAACAAACCGAAACACAATAACCTTTTCATATTTATTGGCTGTGCCATGTTTTTGGCGCAGCCTTTGTTTTTTGGTTCGTGCAAACATTGTGGTGGGGGAAGGGAAGAGCGGGCGGGGCTGCGTTCTTGCCATACCCGCAAGGGAGGGGTGACTGTCCGGCTCCGCCCGTCCCGCTCTTCCCTTCCTTACGCTGCTCTTGATATTTCATCCACCATTTTCTTTTTCGTAACTTTAAATTTACTTTTCAAAAAATTTGTATAATAATTGCTATAGGACCTGCATGAAAAAGAAGCAGGTCTGTACACAGAGAAGGAGATCGAAACCATATGAGTAGACAGATCAAAATCGAGAAAACCAGTTCGCCAAAGGAAAAACCGGATCAACAAAACCTGGGATTTGGGATCCATTTTACGGACCACATGTTCATCATGGAGTATGAAACAGGAAAAGGCTGGCATAATGAGCGTATTGTTCCCTACGCCCCTCTCAGCCTCGATCCGGCCGCAATGGTCTTCCACTATGGTCAGGCGGTATTTGAAGGCTTGAAAGCCTACAAAGCAGCTGATGGCCGCGTCCTCTTGTTCAGACCGCAAAAGAATGTACAGCGCATGAATATTTCCAATGACCGTCTAAGCATGCCTCCGATCGATGAGGAACTGTTTCTCGACGCACTGCAACAGCTGGTGCAGGTTGAGAAGGACTGGATTCCAGTCGAAGAGGGCACTTCCCTCTATATTCGTCCATTCATCATCGCGACCGAGCCATTCTTAGGTGTGCGGTCAGCCGACCATTATACTTTTATGATCATCCTGTCTCCAGTGGGTGCCTATTATCCGGAAGGCATCAATCCCGTTAAAATTAACGTGGAGAACAAATATGTCCGTGCGGTCAGCGGCGGTACCGGTTTTGCCAAAACCTCCGGCAACTACGCGGCGAGCTTGAAAGCTCAGGTCGAAGCAAAGGATAAAGGCTACACGCAAGTTCTCTGGCTCGACGGGATCGAAAAGAAGTATATTGAAGAAGTAGGCAGCATGAACGTCTTCTTCAAAATTAACGGTGAAGTTATTACTCCTGCTCTAAACGGAAGCATTCTGGAAGGGGTCACGCGCAACTCCACCATCGAATTGTTGAAAGCTTGGGGAGTACCAGTAGTGGAAAAACGGATCTCCATGGAAGAATTGCTAGAAGCCTCTAACAACGGCACGCTGGAAGAAGCATTCGGCACAGGCACCGCAGCCGTAATTTCTCCAATCGGGGAATTGCGCTGGGACGATCACGTCATGGTGATCAACCAAGGTGTTACTGGCGAACTGTCACGCAAAATCTTTGATACGATCACCGGAATCCAAAGCGGAAAAATCGAAGACACCTTTGGTTGGACCGTCGAAGTCAAATAAAAATTATAAAAGCGGCTATCGAGCAATCGACAGCCGCTTTTTCTTTTAATCAGTCTTCCTGAAGCTCCAGCCAGCTTTCCATCAGCTCATCCAGCTCTTGCTGACAGCAATCCAGCTCCTTTTGCCATCCGATCAACGCATCGTACGCTAATTCAGGCAGAGTCATTTGAGCCAACAATCGCTCTTTTTCAAGTTCGCGTTCGGCAATTTTTCTTTCCAGCTCCGCCAGCTTGTAAGGATTGACCCGTTTTCCCTGACGTTCCCGCTTCTCCGCCTCTACAGCATGTGATGCTTTCTGCGCTGTCTCTACGGACCGCTGAACTTTCTCTGTCTGCACTGGAATGGTCATCATCGTTTGCTTGCGCTTCTCCCTCGCCTCTTCATACGTTCCTTCGTAATGAACGATCCCGCCGTTGTCGATCCAAAACACACCGTCCACCGTTTTCTGCAGAAAATAGCGGTCATGCGACACGATCAACAACGAGCCTTGAAAATCAACAAGGGCCTCCTCCAACGTTTCTCTGGCCTCGATATCCAGGTGATTGGTCGGCTCATCCAGAATGAGCAGATTGATCTCCTGATGCATCAATTGGGCCAGGCGAAGCCGCATCCGTTCCCCGCCACTGAGGTTTTCCAGCTTTTTAAATACCTGCTCGCCATAGAAGAGAAAGCGGGCCAACCGATGTCTGGCTTCTCCCTCAGGAACGGCAACCGTATCACGGAATAGATCGATGACTCGGCGTTTCGGGTCACCGGTAAACGCATGCTGAGACAAATAGCCTACCTTTACATTGCTGCCGAGCCTGACGTTTCCGCTGTCCGGGGACAGCTCACCCAGCAGCATCTTGATCATTGTCGACTTTCCGCAGCCATTGGGTCCCAAAAGCGCCTTTCTTTCCCCGTATCGGAGACGTAGATGAGCCTGTCTGAACAGTTGCTTATTGGCAAACGTTTTCTCTATATCCTGTGCGATCAGTACTTCCTCACCGCTGCGGTCACTCTGGCGGAAAACGAGATCCATGCGATCGGCTTCCAACTTAGGCCTCTCAATCCGCTCGATCCTCGCCAAAGCTTTTTCCATGCTTTTCGCTCTTCGATGAAAGGCTTCATTAGGCGGGTTGGAGCGGTTTCCCCATTCCTTCAAACGCTTGATGGTCTCTTGCATTTTCTTGATCTTCTTTTGCTGCTCTTCGTATTCAGCAAATTGACGAAGCAGGCGTTCTTCTTTTTCTTTGACAAAGAACGAGTAGTTGCCCAAATAGGTGGTAATCTCTCCGCCATCGACTTCATAGATCGCCGTCACGACCGCGTCGAGAAAATAACGGTCATGGGAAATGATCAGCACTGTCCCGGCGTAGTCACGCAAAAACGACTCCAGCCATTCCATCGCTTCTACATCCAGATGGTTGGTCGGTTCGTCCAGCAGCAAGACATCGCAACGCTCGCACAGCAGCTTCGCGAGGCCGATCTTGGTCTGCTCGCCTCCACTAAGCTGGTCGAAAGGCGTTTCCAGCATTGCCTCGGGAATGCCAAGCCCGGTCACGACTTGGGCCATGGTTGCCTCACACTGGTACCC
>DASQNU010000243.1:0-7712 GCA_035644815.1 Bathyarchaeia archaeon
AATGGAGGAGGTGGAATCGATGGTTCGTTTAAATGGCAAGGCCGTTCGCCACCATTTTGAAGGGGTCCACGGCAAGGTTGTCCAAATGCGTGAACTGATAGATGTCCTCGATACAATGTTTGACTCTTTTTATAAAGTGAATAAAATCAGCAAGAGCATGCTTGGCCAAGTCAAGCCGGAGCGAAAAAATCTTGACCGTTTTTCATAATGCCAGATTGGGGAAAGTACTGGAAGGCAAAGAGGCCGAGATCGCGACAGCCTCGAAGAAAGACGAACAAGACAGATAGATGGTACCGGATCCGTTGTGGAATGCGATTATCCATGCGCCCGGCTGGTTCCCGATTGCCGATGAAAGTCACATGCAGCATGGATGAAAGGATCCTTGAGATCCGGGCCTCGGTTTTGTGCCGAGGTCTTTTCTTTTGGAAATTGAAGGTTACGAATAGTAACAATATGATACAAATAATCAATGACCTGGCATGATGTGATTGCCTGGCATTATTAAAATAGTAGTCATAAAGAAAGGAACCCGGATGACAGACACTTTACGAAAACATGTCTGCAATCCGGGTTTTTGCTGTAACGACAGGGCTAGCTTTTTATGATTTGAACATTTGCGCTTTAGCGGAGCGAATCAATTCTTTGACCATGCTGCCCCCAAGCTGTCCACCGATGCGACCGGCGTCATGAGCGGTCAGGTGTCCATTGTAGCCTTGCTTCAGAGGGATATGCAATTCCTGTGCAACCTCATACTTGGCCTGCTCGGGCTCACGTACATTCTGTAGGCGTGCCTTTAATTGATCCAAGCCGGCTTGTGATCCCTGGACGAGAGGTTTTCGCCGTCTGCCCATGTCCATCACCTCCGCCGTTAGTGTGCCCGAATTACAGGATGGCCTTGCGTTCCTTAAAATTGGTTGTCGGATAGTACGTATTGGCAACCAGCAGATTAGGACCCGCGCATTTGGCTGCGGGACAATAGCAATTGATCTGTGCATTCAGCGGATGGGCGAGCCAACGATTGAACATCTCCTGCAGGGAATCGGTTTTGACGTTGCCCAATGGCTCCACATCCCCAAAGTCTGTCACGATCGTATCACCCGTAAAGACGTTGATATTCAAGCGGTTGCGGCCGTCTGGATCGTTGCGTACGGTCACATTTTTAGCTTCACGCAGGCGCTTCACAACCTTCCGATCTTCTTCCAATGGACTGCAGGCAAAGAAAGGGAGTGTGCCAAAGAGCATCCAGAGCTCTTCATTACGTACGTCAAGCAGCTCATGAATAGATGTCCGAAGCTGTTGCAAGTCAAGCACCTCCAGATCACGGGCGAAATCACTTGGATACATCGGATGGATTTCGTGACGCTGGCAGCCCATTTCCTGAATTTGCCGATGCAGCTCAGGGAGCTTCTGCCAGGTGCGGTGGCTGAGCATCGTCTCCGCAGATACGAACACGCCGGCTTCCGCCAATTTGCGTACATTCTCCACCATCATGGCAAATAGCTTTTCGGCTTGCTTCAATGAAACCTGCTGGGGCACTTTTGCGTATACGATATTATGAAAATCTTCCGCCGTTGCCCAGTTCCAAGAGATGTGCATCACGTCTATGTATGGCAAAATCAATTCATATCGAGAAAATGGCATCGTCATATTGGAATTGATCTGGGTGCGCAGGCCGCGTTCTGTCGCATAGCGCAGGATCGGCTGAATGATTTCCTTCACAGTCCGTTCGCTGTACATCGGCTCTCCGCCTGTTATACTAATAGAAAGCAGCTCTGGAGCTTCATCCAGGCGGCGTAGGATATCGGCGATGGATAGCGGATCATCGTCTTTTAAGCGAAGCGTATCGCCCACTGCGCAATGCTCACATCTGAGGTTGCACAGATTGGTAACGGTAAATTCTACGCTTGTTAATTTATACCGGGGGGGAGTGGCATTAAAGAGTGGCTCCCATGGGTCATACTCCGGTGTCAATGTTCGTGATGGAACCAAGCGAATCAATGGTCGAAACCTCCCTTTTGTTGCGTACATTCACACTATTATAACGAGAAACGGACGAAAGGAGAATACCTGCGGATGATACAAGGCATTTCATTTGGTCGCGGCGTTTTCTTTCACGATCGTCACGTATTGGCTTGTGCAGAGGTAAAAAACGGCACCATTCATTTATGGGCGGAAACCATCACCCCGATGACGATATTCAAAATGTGGCTGCGCGTCATGTTTTCGTTGCCCTGGTACTACAATGTGTTTCATGCTGGTTTGATTGCTTACTTTCTCCTGACAAGCGGTATCTTTCCTGTGGCGGACCTGCCTTTTGCGTTGCCTGAACTGGATCCGTATTGGACCTTTGTATACCTCGCCGGCTTTCACTTTGTATTTCCGGCGCGATTGAAAAAGTTTCATGGTGCAGAGCATAAAGTATTCAGCTATGCAGGTGTGAAAAAAGTCGGGGCATGGCAAGAAATCGGCAAAGCCGACATCGTCAACCAAGGCTGCTCCACCAATCTGGTGACATGCTTCTTTCTGCCCTTCTTGCTCGTCTTTCTGTTTGCCCCGCTGGAGATAAGCGTATGGGCCGGAGCAGCGGGCATCTTGATTGGTTTTCTCGGTGATCGCGTGCTGCGCCGCTATCTTCCGTTTATTTACCGTCTCTCTGCGTTGCTGCAGAGGTACGTGACAACAAAAGAACCGGACCGGATTCATCTGGAAACGGCGATTCGTTCGTACCTCCTGTTTCTCCATCAGCGGGAACAGGCAGCTCGAGCGAAAGCAGCGTAGCAAAATGAGGCTTCGTCAGTGAGTGACGGAGCCTCGCTTTTTTGTGTTCGCCAACTATTTGTGCGCTGCTGCTTCTTCCAATTGTTTGTAGATTTTCCCCTTGTCCACATAAGACTGGCGAATTCGGCGAAACTCGCGGAAGTCGTCTTCGGTCAGCTCTCGTTTCACTTTGGCTGGCGAACCGATCACCAGCGTCCGTGGCGGCACTTTCATCCCAGGCGGGACCAAGGCGCCTGCCCCGACCATGGCTTCCTCGCCGATCTCGGCGCCATCCATCACGATCGAGCCCATGCCGATAAGGGCTCCTTGGCGAATGATGCAGCTATGTAAGATGACATTATGACCGATCGTTACGTCGTCTTCGATAATCAGCGGATTACCCGGGCTTTGATGAAGTGTGCTGTTATCTTGTACGCTGACACGTTTGCCGATCACGGTCGGGGCGATGTCCCCGCGGATGACGGTGTTATACCAGATTGATGTATCTTCCCCGATAATGACGTCGCCGGAAACCAGCGTTCCCCGAGCCAGGAAGACGGAAGGATCAATTTGCGGGTATTTATCAGCGAAGGGCAATATTAACATGAAAGACTTCCTCCTAATGATTAGCATAAAAAAATCGAAATCATAAAACAGGGCTCTGTCACTTTGACAGCGAAAGTTATGGAATGACTATATTTTACCATAATTGTGGAGGGGACAAATAAACAAGAACGAAAGGGAGGAGAATAAGAGCATGTCGGGGGAAGCAGAGAGGGAGCAGTTTGAACGATTGGCGAAAAAAATCGACCCGCAAAGTACGTTGCTGAGCTATCGGGAGCTAAAGGGCGGGGTTTCCGCACAAGTGACGTACCTGAAGGTCGGAACATCTGAGGGACACTTGAAAAGGATGATTGTGCGCAGCCATGGAGAGAATGACCGCAAACAAAACCCTCAGATCGCAGCCGACGAATTCAGGCTTTTACAATTATTACGCACAGCGGGAGTGGCAGTGCCGGCGCCCTTGTATCTGGATCAATCAGGTGAGATTTTCTCGACTCCTTACTTGGTGATCGAATTTGTGGATGGAAGTGCGGAATTGTTCGATTTGCAGGCGACTGATTTTATCCCGCAGATGACCAAGCATCTCTTACAGATTCATCAAATTTCCAGCTTGGAGCATGATTATTCCTTTTTACCTTCATTATCATGGTTGATTGGAAATAAGCTTGCCAGAAGGCCGGTAGCCCTTGACGAGTCTCTAGACGAAGGACGTATCCGTGATGGATTGGAAGCAGTCTGGCCGCTGCCGCAGGTCAATCAAAATCGATTGCTGCATGGGGATTATTGGCCGGGCAATCTCCTGTGGAAAGATGGTACACTAGTTGCCATCCTTGATTGGGAAGATGCAGCCATTGGAGATCCGCTTGCTGATGTGGCCAACGCAAGGCTGGAGCTGTTGTGGGCTTTCGGCGTCGAGACGATGGACGAATTTACAGAGAGTTATCGGAAACAGGCTGGTAACTTGGATTTCACCCATCTCCCTTATTGGGACCTTGTGGCTGCACTGCGGCCTGCCTCTCATTTGTCTAGCTGGGGATTGGAGCCGCAGGTTGAAATAAGAATGCGCGAGCGGCATCGATGGTTTGTTGAACAGGCGATGGCGAAGCTGTCTAGCAGCTGACAGGATCTATTTTCCTCGCTTGGAAATGGATTGCGGTTGACCAGATAAAGCAGAGTATGATAGATTATTTCTTGCTGATTGATACGTGAAGTAAGGAATGCGGGTAGTCGCTGCCGCAGCCGATTCGTCGGTATGCGGTAGAGGAAAGTCCAGGCTCGCCCAGGCTGAGATGCTTGGAGTGTTCGTACCTAGTGCAAGCTAGGGCAGCGAGGCAGCGGCATCGCTGACGGCGCGGAAAGGGTTCTCTCGTTAGACCCAAGTACGCTGAAAGTGCCACAGAAACGTAGCTTTCCTGGCGACAGGAAAGATGGAACGCGGTAAACCCTGCGAGCGAGAAACCCAAATATTGGTAGGGGAACCGTCCGGACGTAATTCAACGAATGGACGGATGGCGTCAACCGGCGCCATAGATAGATGACTACCGCTCTTTGTGCGAGGGGCCACCCGATTGAAGCACGGGAGTACAGAACCTGGCTTACAGCATTCCTTACCGGACTTTTAGCCGCAGCCGTCTTGGCGACAAGGCGGTTTTATTATATCCAAAATGAGCGAAATGCCCACTTGGCGATAAGCCGAGTGGGTTATTTGCGTTTTTGGGCGATAATGGCAGTAACAAAGCGTTCCCGGCTGACGTCCTATATCAAAAGAACGCAGCTACGCGAGAGAGCGGAGGTTAGCTGGATGAATCGAAAAAAATGGCTTCTAACAGAGGCACAAAAGTGGAAAGAGGAAGAATTGATTTCCGCGCAGCAGTATGAACGGATAGCCGAGCGATATACGCCCACTTCGAGAGTGAATGCACTGCCGATTTTCGGATCGGTCTTGCTCGGGTTGGGGGTTCTTACGTTTATCGCCTCCAACTGGCAGGGGATCGGCGCACTTGCAAAGCTGCTGATTATTCTGGTATCGATGGTAGCTGCTTATGCTACAGGCGATTATTTGCAGCGAAAAGGAGAAAAGCGGATCGGCATCGCTTTGACGATGGTAGGCATTACGATCTATGGAGCAGGCTTCTTCTTAATCGGCCAAATGTTTCAACTCTCATCGGATCCGGTGCTGGCGTTTTATCTCTGGGCAGCTGGGGCAATCTTGCTTGTATGGTATTACCAGAGCCGCGCGATCACGTGGATGAGTCTAGCTATCCTGACGATTGCCGCGGTCTACGGAATCGATAACGAACGAAGCGGCATGGCCATGCTCTCCTTTTATCTGGTGTTTGCGGTGGGGATGATCCCGTTAATGATGCGCTACCGATCGGTTGGGATGATGACCGTCGGATCGCTCTTGCTCATGGTGCATGCCTTGTTTGACGGGCATAGGTGGAGTGAAGGGATGTATGCACCTTTGCTGTTCCTGATTTATTATGTCGCATCAGATCTTACGCAAAAAGCGGAACCTACGCTTTCCCGGGTATTACAGGGAGTCAGTTATTTGGCTAGCGTGCTGTATGCGGTCCTTCTCATTTTTTTTCACGACGAGGTATTTCCTGATCGAACAGGGGGGGAGACGGTTTATGCGCTCTTGCTCTTACTGGGTTCCGCTTTGGCGGGTGTCTATGCGGTGTACAAACAGCAGCGGCAAAAGCTAAGCGACCTTCTTCCCTATATAGCCATTGCGGTGTTGTATTTCCTGACGCCGCTGCCGAACTGGATGGACATTGGCGTGGTCATGATCATTGTCCTTGTATTTTTCGCCATTGGATTGGTCATGAGCGGCGAACACTTGCGAGACGTGACAAGGATCAATCTCGGTGCAATCACGTTTGGCATTACGTGCTTTGTCGGCTACATCCATTTTGCGTGGGACTTTATGGACAAATCGTTATTCTTTCTCATCGGAGGATTCCTGCTGCTCATTCTCAGCTATTTTGGAAACCGAGCACGGAGACGCTGGGTGCATGACGCAAGGGGGGATGAGCAATGAAGCGTACGGCTTATCTGATTGGCATCATCGCACTGCAGATCATCCTCCTGCTGTCGATTGTCGGGAAATACCAATACATTGCGTTAACCGGAAAACCAATTACGTTGAAAACAGCACCGATTGATCCAACTGATTTGTTTTATGGAGAGTATGTGACCTTGCATTACGAGGTGAATGAGATTGATCGGCAAAACGTACAGGACCGCTTGACCGTCGCTGATCATGGAAAAACAGTCTATGTCCTGCTGGCCCAGTCTGTGCATCCTTGGCACGAGCCGGTAAGCGTCACGCTGGAGCGCCCGGAGCCTGGAGGAAATCAGGCTGTGATCAGAGGTGTTCTGCAGTATCTTGCCGATGACCGTATCCACATCGAGTATGGCTGGGAACGGTATTACGTCCCGGAAAACACAGGGCGTAGGATCGAACAAAAGCAAAGCCTGCTAGCCGATTTAAGGGTAAGTGATACGGGGGAAGCCGTGCTTGTAAACATTCGATGGTAAGGGGATTTGTCGAAAATTCTCGTCAGGAAAATGTTGCTATATCGGTTTTCCTCCTGTAACCTAATAACGAAAACTAAACACACTACTAGGGGAGCCCATTAACGCATGGGCTGAGATGCAGGACGCATAAAGTCCTCGGACCCTCGGGACCTGATCTGGGTAATACCAGCGTAGGAAAGTAGATTTCACATTACTGCTGTTCACATGTCTTGTCAGCCATTTTGATTGGGCGAGACTACGGTGGCCGGGTCCCTTATGGGGTCCCGGCTTTTTGGTGTTTCCTGCTCCCTTGAAAATGGAGGAGAAATGATGATAGGAAAGCATGATGTATCGACAGCAGTTACATTGCCAGTGGCTTTTCCAGGCAGCCAAAAGGTATATGAAGAAGGCTCGCGGCAAGATATTCGAGTGCCTTTTCGTGAAATCAGGCAGGAGCCAACGGTCACGAGCAAAGGGGAAGAGATCAATCCCCCTGTTCGCGTATACGATACTACGGGACCATACTCGGATCCAGCTTTTACACCGGATTTGCAGAAAGGTCTTCCTGCGCTCCGAAAAGCCTGGATTTTGGAACGCGGCGATGTAGAAGAATATGAGGGACGCAAGATTCAACCCCAGGATAACGGCTACGCAGCGGATGATCCCCGTGCAAACGTCACGGTGTTTCCAGGAAGTTCCGCCCGACCGTTGAGAGCGAAGCGAGGGCAGGCGGTCACGCAGATGCATTATGCTCGTAACGGGATCATTACCCCGGAAATGGAGTTCATCGCGATTCGTGAGGGTGTATCACCCGAGCTGGTCAGGGAAGAAGTAGCCAAGGGAAGAGCGATTATTCCGGCAAATATCAA
>DASQNU010000244.1:0-4152 GCA_035644815.1 Bathyarchaeia archaeon
GAAAATAGTATTGAAAGCCAAAAAATGGGAGAAAGCGAGGAATATCGCGATGCCAGTAACAATCTATGATGTGGCAAGAGAAGCGGGCGTCTCCATGGCGACAGTATCACGTGTAGTCAACGGAAACCCGAATGTAAAACCAACAACCCGAAAAAAGGTAATGTCAGCAATTGAGCGTCTCGGGTATCGTCCCAATGCAGTGGCACGGGGCTTAGCGAGTAAAAAGACAACAACGGTCGGGGTAATTATTCCTGACGTATCGAGTATGCTGTATTCCGAACTGGCACGCGGGATCGAGGATATCGCGACCATGTATAAATATAATATTATCTTGTGCGACTCCGACCAGCGTCTGGAGAAGGAGCTGCAGTTGATCAACACCTTGCTGGAGAAGCAGGTGGACGGACTTCTCTTTATGGGCGCAGAAATTAAGGAGGATCATTTGCATGCCTTCTCGACAGCTGCAGTACCTACCGTGCTGGCGGCTACTCGTGACCCGGACAATATTTTGCCGGCGGTCTCCATTGATCACATGCAGGCGGCTTATGATGCGACGAAGGAATTGCTGGATCGCGGACACAAGCGGATTGCGCTGATCGGCAGCCCGGCAAGCGACCCATTAGGTGGTCTGATGCGCTTGGAAGGCTATAAAAAAGCGCTGCTTGATGCAGGCATTACACCTGACGAGCAATTGATTGCCAGCGGGAATTACCGCTATGACTCCGGACTGAAGTCTATGAATGAATTTTTGCAACTGAAGGAACCACCAACCGCCGTTTTCGCTGCGAGCGATGAAATGGCGATTGGTGCAATTCACGCCATCCAGGATGCAGGTCTCAAGGTTCCTAGTGACATTGAGGTAATGGGGTATGATAACATTCGCTTGGCGGAAATGGTGCGTCCTCGTCTGACAACCGTTGTCCAGCCGATCTATGATATCGGAGCCGTAGCGATGCGACTTTTGACCAAATACATGAACAATGAGCATGTGGAAGAACACGTCGTCCTGCTGCCGCACCGCATCCATTACCGGGAGAGTACGCGAAAAGAGTAGGCATGACAAGGAGGCAATCGTGATGCGCGTGGGGATTATCGGCGCAATGGATGAAGAAATTGCGCTTTATTTGGAAGCTATGCAAGAAACCAAAGCCACCACCAAGGCTGGGATTACGTATTACGAAGGCACATTTGCAGGGCGTCAGGTTGTGCTGTGCAAATCCGGTGTCGGAAAGGTAAACGCCAGCGTCTGCACGCAGATCTTGATTGATGCGTTCAGTGTGGATCAGGTGATCTTTACCGGGGTAGCCGGAGCACTGCACCCTGAGTTGAATATCGGGGATATCGTCGTTTCCACCGATTGCGTGCAGCACGACATGGATGTGACGCCGCTTGGCTTTAAACCAGGACAGATCCCCTATACGGAGAAATGGATCTGGGAAGCCGATCAACAGCTTGTTCAGTTGGCAGTGGAAGCGGGGCAACAGCTGGGCGAAGACATTCATGTGGTGACGGGGCGAATTCTCTCGGGCGATCAATTTGTCGCGGATCGCGAAAAAGTGAAGGCTCTGTATGAGGAATTTGCCGCTTCCTGCACGGAAATGGAGGGCGCCGCTGTCGCTCAAGTATGTGCGATGAACGAGAAACCGTTTGTTGTGGTTCGCTCCATGTCGGACAAGGCTGACGGCTCAGCCCATGTCAATTTTGTGGAATTCACGAAGCTGGCTTCACAGCGTTCCTATGCGATCGTTGAAAAAATGTTGAGCAAGCTGTCGCCTAAAGCGATCGTTTATTCGACAAAGGGTTGCGTCGATTGCGAGCTGGTGAAGCAGTGGCTGACGGCAAAGGGCATAGAATTTGAAGTGCGTGATGTCATGACCAGCCGCGCATATCAGGAAGAAGTCGAACGCTTCGGCTTCATGGGTGTACCTGTAACCGTTGCGGGGGACAAGGCTTTCAAAGGCTTCCATCCGGACGAGCTGGAGAAGCTGTTTTCATAACATAAAAAGGAAATATTTGAGCACGTTGAGAGACTCCTGTACGGAAACGGGAGTCTTTTTTTCAATCAGAAAGTTCCGATCCTGAAAAGAAGATTTGAGGAAATTTCCAACTGGGGGAATAGCTAAAAAACGTCACGCAATATGCGTGACATTTTTTAGCTATTCCTCATAGGGTCTTCCACTAATGAAAGATGCGACAATATCTCTTTAAAAAGTTTCAAACAAGGCTTTTTTAATCTTTCGACTTGTATACGCTTACTTTTCGCTTTGCGGCGCATACATCAATGCTCTTTCTAGTGTCACTCGATTTTTTTCGGATATTTCCTTCCGGCGCGGGATGACAGGCAGATCAGCGAGGTTATCAAACAACCGTTGTGGCAGCTGCTCTTCGCTTTTATCTTGCCAACGCTGAAGCCATTCGGCAGGCAGGGGCAAATCACTCAGCGGTTGATCGGTCATTTCCGACCAGAGTAGTGTCCAGGCACGCGGTACAACTCGCCAAATATCATAACCACCTCCGCCGACTGCAACCCATCTGCCCTGACACCATTCATGGGCTAACTGATGAGCCAAGCGAGGGATTTGCTGATAGATCTGCATCGAACAGGAAAGATGAGTGAGCGGGTCATAAGCATGGGCATCACAGCCGTTTTGCGTCAGAATGACATCCGGTTTGAAGCCGCGGATCAGCTTGGGAAGCAAATCACGATAGACCTCAAGGAATGATTCATCTTCCGTAAAGGCATCGAGCGGGACATTGACGGAATACCCGTAGCCTTGCCCGGTTCCACGCTCTGTGATCTCTCCGGTGCCAGGAAATAAGTATTTGCCCGTTTCATGAATCGAGACGGTGAGAACATTGGGATCGTCATAAAACGCCCATTGCACGCCATCTCCGTGATGGGCATCCGTATCGATGTAAAGGACGCGGGCATTCCATTTTTTCCGCAAATAGGCGATCGCGATCGAGCAATCGTTGTATACGCAAAAACCCGAGGCACGACCGTTAAACGCGTGATGCAGACCGCCGGCAGGGTTAAAGGCATGTTCCGCATCCCCATTCATCACAAGATCGACAGCTTGCAGGGACCCGCCTACGATCAGGGAGGATGCCTCATGCATGTTGGAAAAACAGGGTACATCTTCTGTCCCGAGGCCATAGCTGCCCGATTGCGGGAGCAGCTGTTGGCTGTGTCCTTGCTGGCGAACCGTTTCGATATACTGGCGATCGTGTACGAGCGCAATTTCATCATCGGTCGCATAACGCGGTGGGGTGACATCTTCCTCACGAAGCAACCCGAATGCTTGGAGCAGGTCAAAGGTCAAGACCAGTCTTCGCTGGTTAAAGGGATGCTCGTCATGAAAATAATAGGTAGTATAGTCGGGGGAATAGATGAGACGCGAGCGACGGCTCAAGACATGACGCCTCCTTCTGTAGGAGCAACCACATGAAATCCATGCTCACGCAGCTTTGCGACCAGCGGACGGGTGTCGATGGTCTGGACGCGGAACAGCAAAATTTTATGGCCAGGCTCTGCGGTAGGAGTAATCACCATGCTGCATACATTGATGCCCGCTTCACGAAATACATTGCTGACCTCTGCCAGTGTGCCTGCACGGTCTTCTACTTTTACCTCCAGCACGGAACTCGGGCGATTGACGCCGAATAATTCCACGAGGCAGTTTAAAATATCGGATTCCGTCACAATCCCGACCAGTCGACCGCCTTCCAGCACAGGCAGTGAACCTACCTTATGATCGTATACGGTCTTCGCTGCATCTTGAATAAAATCAAGGGGATGTGCCGTAATGACTTCGCGCTTCATAATGGCGCTGACGCTTTTTTTCAAGACCACGCTATCGTCATCATGGTGAATGAGCGAGGAGGGGAGGGCATCACGCAAATCCCGGTCGGAGATGATTCCGACGAGCTTGTCGCCTTCCATGACGGGCAGGTGGCGAATGCGGTTTCCCCTTAGTAATTGCAACGCATCTCCAATCATTGTCTCCGCAGCGACGGTGACGACCCGCTTGCGCATGATCTCTTCGATTCGCATGAAATCCTCTCCTTAATAGAAAAAGCGATTCTGGAACCGCATCGCATCAAAAGCAGCGATACTCTCTGACTTGACTCTTTTCCCGATCCTAGCCATCA
>DASQNU010000245.1:0-3978 GCA_035644815.1 Bathyarchaeia archaeon
TTTGGAGATCTGCTTGATGCCGTAGATGATGGGCAGCAGGGCTAGGAGCGAAAGGGTGACACTCAGGATATCCAACCGGCCGTCCTGTGGTGCCCGGTATTCCGGAAGGAGAAATGGTGCGGCTACAAGCAGGAGCCCGACTACCGGCACCGCGACAAGAAAGGCCGCACCCCACCAGTAGTGCTCTAGCAATACACCGCCAACGACTGGGCCAGCCGCCATGCCGAGCGCGAACATGGTCGCCCAAACCCCAATCGCCAGCGTACGCTGGTGACGGTTGACGAACATGTTGCTGATAAGTGCCAGCGTCGATGGCATCAGTGTCGCGCCCGCCACACCAAGCGCCGCACGTGCTGCGATAAGCGTGGAGGTGCTGGTCGAATAGGCCGCGAGTACAGAAGCAATTCCAAAGGCAGCCGCCCCGACCATCAGCAGCTTGCGCCGCCCGATGCGATCACCCAGTGTTCCCATCGTGATGAGGAAGCCGGCGATCATGAAGCCATAGGCGTCCACTATCCATAGGGCCTGTGCGCTCGTCGGCCGCAGATCGATTGCTAGCGCTGGCAACGCAAAATGCAACAGCGTCAGGTCGAGCCCGAGTAGGATGGTTGGTAGGGAGAGAAGCGCGAGCCCGACCCATTGGCGCGGGCCGGCGAACCTCACGGACTGAAGTGTTCGCCCCACAGGTCCTTCAGTGGTACATGGATTTGCCAAGAGAATCACTCCTTCTGATCTTCAATCGATTAGCCATTTTTCCTCCTCCACTCTTGATTGTCTAAGTTGAGTATACATGCATATTATTATCAGGGATAATTATTGTTGGTGATACTAATATCACTTTAAATGATGGAGGTGTATTTCTTGGAACTAAGTGACCTGAAGTTATTTCAAGCAATTGCTGAAGAAGGAAGCATTTCTGGAGCTGCAGAGCGATTAGATTATGTTCAGTCCAATGTAACTGCAAGGTTACGTAGACTAGAGGATGAGTTGGGAGTCCTTCTTTTTTATAGAACTCCTAAAGGAGTTCAGATCACAGAAAAAGGCGCACTTTTCCGTAAGTATGTCGATTCAATTTTGCAAATGGCAGATGAGTCGATCAAAATACTTCAAGATCACGGTAAACCAAGTGGATTATTAAAAATAGGTGTTGTTGAAACGGTTACGTGCGGAAATTTCATGAACCTAATTGCCTCTTATCAATCACGGTATGAACAAGTATCTCTCAGTTTAGAAACAGGCAATCCTCTTGAATTAATGGAGAAGGTAAAGAACTTTGAATTAGATGCTGCTTTTGTAACAGGTGAGCTGACTACTACTAATTTCGTTACCGACTATTTATTAACGGATGAAATTGTATTATTATCTGGCAGGACATTAGATGTCTCAGCTTTAATAGAGCAAAAGTGGGCGATCTCTCCAAAAGGTTGTCCTTACAGAATGAAATTGGAACAATGGTTGAAGGATGAGGGATTTGCACTAAAGAACTTCATTGAGATTAGTTCATTAGAAACGATTTTAAGCAGTGTGAGAGCTGGGTTGACGTCCACCATTCTACCTAAATCGGTTTTAAAAGGTCCATATGAAGATTTACATGTGTACCCTATACCCGAATCGTATCAATTTATTGAAACAGGCCTTATCAGAAGAAGAGAAAAATATATGAGCTATGCATACAAAGCTTTTGCAGATCTAGTTAAGGAAGAAGGCCTGTAAAATGTAATGCCCTCTAAGGAGTTTAAAAGAAGGTGCCAGTTGCTCTGTTGGAATTCGCCAAGGAATTGATATGGCTAAGTTGGAACTGGTCATTCTACTAGATCAGTAAGAGATGATTAAGAACAAGTTCGAAGAACTCGATAATAAAATTGACGCATTGCTTCAACAGGTACCGAGTGTCAGCCGATTGTTAGCGATAAGAGGAATTGGCAAAGATACGGTTGCTGGCTTCCTTGCAGAAGTAGGGGACTTAAACAACTATAGTCATCCGAAGCAAATCATTAAGCCAGCTGGGCTAAATCTACGTGAGAATACCTCGGGTAAACATAAGGGGCAAACCAAGATTACGAAGAGAGGAAGGAAGAAGCTACGAGCTCACCTCATTCGAGTCATAATGCCCTTAGTTGCTAAGAATACAGCCTTTAAAGCAATGCACGAGTATTATACAAAACGTCCCGAAAACCCACTGAAAAAAATGCAATCCCTCATTGCCTTGTGTAACAAGCTGATACGAGTGCAGTTTGCGATAGGGAAAAAGGGATGCCAGTTTAACGAGGAGAAGATGCTAAACGATATCCCTCATTTCGCTTCACCAAAGATGGTTGCTTAGTTAAGGTAGCTTACTCTTGAGTTTATTTGATCACAAAAAACAACTGAAGCACGGATGAGTCAGAACTAAACTAAAGTACGGACAAAGATCCTGTCGGGCAGTATATCTGACCTCCACCTCATGGAAAGGTTGAATGAAGGAATGTTGGAGCGTAGACTCTGTGAGACATGGGAGGGTTGACCTCCATGAGATAGAGTGGAGATCCAAAAGTGCGATCATATTTTACCTGAGTAACCACTTTTTTCTGACAAGTGGCTAGGTAGGTGTTCTTTTGCGATTTCCTTTGCCCCAAGAATTTCTACCGTTACAACATGGTTCCACGCAGCGAGTGGCTTTGGGAGTAATAAAATGGATCAAAACTGCGTCTCTATATACGTATAAAAGAAAACCCATTGAAAACCTAAAATTTTTCACTGTACCCCCTCTTTAGGAGTGATGGTATGAAGAATGTTCTCGCATCATCCTTTTTACTCCTTATTCTAAGCGGTGTAGGTTTGTTCTATTACGTTTCGGTTCAACCCGACCCCTACGTTATATTTGCTTCATCTGAGAACCTTACTTTTGATCTGCGAGAAGCATTACTCATTCGCTTTAAATCAAACAATATACTCTACCAAGTTGATAGCGCAGGGAACATTTACATTCTCAAAAGTAAAGTAAAGACAGCGGTCATTTGCTGTTCCTGATTTGGAGAGATTAACTCAACATAATTGAGGATTACTGAAAAGGTGTTATTAATAACGTAAAAACAGCCAAAAAAGCAGTATTTGCTGAACTAGCGGGCAGAAGAGCGTAATAGGAGGTGGATAATTTGGCCCCAGGTTATTTTCAGATTGAATTACATTTCATCAACTAACGGAGATCGTTAGTCAATTAACAAAGGAGTAGAATGCTGCGGTAGCTGTTCCTTTTATCATTAAAGTAATTGCAGTTTAGCAATAAAAAGGAGATAAAAATGCTTAATCAAACTAAAAAAGTATGCAAGTTTATTGCCATTGGCGGTTTACTTTTATTGGGGGTTAACTTTTTCTATCATTCCTTTAGTGAACGGTACCTAGTTCAAATATCCCCATTTGGTAAGATTCATTTAGCGGGTGATGAAAGCCAGATCAATCATGTATTCATATCTGATCGGCGGGGCGAACACTGGAACTATGCAATTCTTACGAATAAAAAAGAAGAAATAGAAGCATTATTTAATGACCTAGTCTGGACATGGAACACAAATTTAAAATCGCCTCCGAATGATGAGATAGCGTATCAAATTACTTTTGATGACGACGATGAACCTTCTGCACATAATGGATTTCTCACTTATTATCCTGAATCAGACACCATTGTGTTTTTTGGACGTGAACAAAATACGGTAAGTTTGCATTCCAGTGAAGTACTACGAAATCTCTTTAATAATATGAATTTTATGGACGCAAAGGATGCAAAACAAGCATTGGAAAAGAAAATGTCAGATGTCGAAAGGGCTTCCGGGTTTGACATTACTGACATAAAGGCAGATGAGGTAAGCGATATAATATATGTTTATATTGATGGTATAACATGGAAGGATGAAGCAAAAATTCGTAATCTTATAAACAAACATTTACAACAACCGACAAAATTAGGTCTGTTACAAGCTGAGATAAAAAAATGAAAGAGTT
>DASQNU010000246.1:0-55619 GCA_035644815.1 Bathyarchaeia archaeon
ATTGAACGGGGATTACAATCAAATCCGTCCATACAATTTCTTGAAAAGGTTTCTACCGTGCTAGGATTGACCGTTGAAGCAATCATTCATGAAGAGCCAGAGGTAGAAAAAGGTGAACTGGATCCGGAATGGTTTCAATTGGTGCAGGAAGCAATGGCTTCCGGGGTAAGCAAGGAACAGTTTCGAGATTTTTTGGAGTACAATAAATGGCGTTTAGATCGAGATAAAAATTAGAATTTCCAGCTAAGGTTAAATAAGCTCTCTCCCGGTAGATAAGATTCTATACTTACTGGGAGAAGCTTTTTTGTTTTAGGAAAGAAAAATTGGCCGGAAACCTTGTATCAAGGTTACCAGGAAGTGTATAATCTTCTTGTTCGTTTTAAAGAACGATCACTTAAAAACATAATGGATGTGAACCGATGCTTAAAAAATTGTACAAAAGCGAGACTGCCAAAAATACGCTTTGGATGTTTTTCGGGCAAGGCATTCGCATCGCGATCCAAGCCGCCTATTTCGTGATCATTGCTCGTACTTTGGGTGTCGAGGGATTTGGCATTTTTGTAGGGATTGTATCGTTGGTAGCATTGTTGTCCCCCTTTTCCAGCTGGGGGGCGGGAAACTTGCTGATCATGCATACGGCAAGAGACCGCGAAGCATTTCCTGAATATTGGGGAAAAGCGTTGATCATGACGTTTCTGTCCGGTTCGGTATTAACGGTTGCTACTTATCTCGGTACAAGTATCCTGATGCCGGTTTTCAGCGCTACGATGGTGATCGCAATCGGAATCTCAGATTTTATCTTTATGCGAGTTCTTGAAGTAAGTGCGCAAGCCTTTCAAGCATTTCATAACCTAAAGAGAACGGCACTGCTGCATATGATTCTCAGCCTGACGAGACTTATCGGGGCGTTTATCCTGGTATGGATCCTCGATTCCCGCTCACCAGAGGATTGGTCGCTCCTCTATTTATGCGCTACGTTGATCAGTACTGCTATCGGAATCATCCTGGTCACAAGCGAACTGGGAAAACCGAAATGGCAATGGTCGTCCTTGTTGAAGGAATGGAAAGAAGGCTTTTACTTTTCGATCAGTACAGCGTCGGTAGCGTTAAACAGTGAAACGAACAAAATCCTGCTCGTTAGATTGTCAACCTTGGAAGCATCAGGCATTTTCGCGGCTGCGAGCCGGGTAGTCGAAGTGGCATTAAGCCCGATTCGTGCTTTAATGAGTGCAATCTATGCCCGTTTTTTCAAAGAGGGAGAAGACGGAATATCCAGCAGCCTTGGGCTTGCCAAGAGATTCCTTCCGTTTTCCAGCTTGTATGGGATCATTGCTGCTTGTTGCTTGTATTTTTCTGCGCCGCTAGTACCTTTCCTATTGGGCGCTGAGTACGCAAATGCTGTGCAAGCGATTCAGTGGTTGTCGGTCATTCCGATCATCAAAAGCGTGAACAGTTTGCTGCAGGACACGCTGACAGGCTCAGGCTATCAAGGATGGCGGAGCGGAATCCAGATTATTGTCGCCTTTTGCAATGTAGTCTTGAACCTAGTACTAATTCCGCAGTATTCATGGATAGGAGCTGCTATTGCTGCCATTGCTTCAGATCTGCTGTTATTGTTCGGATTCTGGGGTGCCATTTATTATTTCTATCAAAAACAAAGGCGTTTGGAGCATGTAAGTGCCGATGTGGGCATGGAATAAACGTGTAAAAATTGGTTCACCTTCACTAACACTTGATCAACATAACGTACATAAGATGACGTTATAACGAATGGAGGGAAAAATAGAAGCCGAGGTGGTCAGGCGTGAAAATTTATTACAACGTGCCTCAGATGAAAGCGGATGAAAGCATTCAAGTTGGTACCGTCGTCAAGACCTTGGGTTACTTCAATCAAGGAGACGGTGGTGCAGGAATATACCTCGTCAAAAACGGAACAGGTGCTGCCGATGAGGGCAGTATTATTCAGCTGAATAACGGCTACCAAGCCTATCTGACGAATGAAACGGCGATTAATTACAAGATGTTTGGCGCGATCGGAGACGGAGTAAACGATGACGGCGTACAAATCAAAAAAGCGCATGAGTTTGCCAACCAATACAAATTGCCTGTGATTAATCTGGACGGCGAATATTACATCAAACAAACAAGGGGAATCATCGTAAAAACGAACACAAACCTGAATTTTACGAAGATTCATATTGATGATCGCTATAGTATGCCAAATGGCCAAAATGTATTTCGCCTTGAGTATTCAGCAGCACCATATAATATACCAAGTTCGGAGTTTCCAGCGATCTTACAGCGATTAAAAAAGAAAACGAAGGTAATTCCCGAGCTCGCCAAATACCAAGATTGCTTTATTCATATCATTGATGAGACCACGCGTGTAGGGAAGCGAAACGGATATACGTACGATTACCCCATGGAGGACTGTGTTTACATCGATAATGGTGGTGCGTTGGTTGGTGAAATCACTTGGGATTTTACCAACATTACAAGAATCACGGTCTATCCTTGTGACGACAGTTATTTGACGTTTGAGGGCGGCTCCTTTTATTTGACCATGAACTTAGGCGGATATGAGCAGCGCTATCATCCTGCTGTGATACACGTCAGACGATCGAGGGTGGTTATTCGCAACCAATACATTGGCCGAGAGCGAGAGGGTGTGGACAACTCAACAGACCCCCGTGAAGGGATTTATCATATGGAATTTGGATATGATCTGCGGATGGAGAATGTGAAAGCTATTTTGCCCAAGCATGTCTCTGCAGGGGGAAATAATTATATCGGCAGCTATACTGCCTACCTGAATCGGGTTGTAGGGGTAACCTATAAGAACATTACTTCTGAGGGCACGGAGGATTTCTGGAGCTTTACCGGCGATAATGTAGTGAAGAATTTCAAAATTGAAGCTTGCAAGCTAAATCGGATCAGTGTCCATTTCCATTGCTGGAACATACACATTAAGGATTGTATCATCGGTTCCCGCGGCATTGGCTTATCAGGCGGCGGCTCTCTCCTTATAGAGAATACCATGGTAAATTGGGCCTATAATTTTCTGGAAATACGTGAAGACTTTGGCAGATGGGATGGAGAGATTACCATCAAAAATTGCACGTTATTTTCAGAAGGCCGTTATTTGAACCAAACCATTATTCGCTTAGGTTCCGTAGATCACGACTACGGCTATCAGTCCATTATGGGAAGGCGAATCGTGGTAGAGGATTTCATCATTGATTATACTGCGGCGCAAACAACATATACGAATCTAAATCTACTGTTGTTCCCTGAGAATTATAAAGCGGGGAACAGTAGGGTTGTCTATCCCGAGTTTATCTCATTTCGCAACGTTCATGTGATGGGAGGAAACCAAAAAGGCATTAAAGGCTTACAACTGAATAATCCGCACTTGGTGTATATCGGAAAGTCGGGCGGCCTGAATAGTGATAATCTGACGACGAACAGCTACATTTTATTGGAGAACATTGAATTTGAGAGAAATACGACAAGTCCTGCATACGTGACGGCTGCTCATGTCGGCATAAATGTCAGTGCAACCGCTGCATACACGGATCAGCATTCGATGTACCCGTTAATAGAGGTGGTCAATTGCAAGGAATTCAGGCTCGATGTAGGTGGAGCGATTACCAGCTGCAGGATCAGAAACTCGGAAATCAATACGGTACGAGCAAGCAATGGAGGAAACTCACGATCCATCTTCCTGTTTGAAAACTGCAGCTTTAAGCCAAATACCAGCAATGCCGGGATGAATGCCGTCTACCTCGCGAACTGTATCGATGCAACCTTTCTCAACTGCAAGTTTTTTCCCATTATCTTTGATGGGGTTAAAAACTTTGAAGAGACGAAGCGCAGGTATGACGGGTTTAATCTAACGACAAATGAAATATGGTATAACCATGTCAATTCAAGACTGAGCAATGAAATATTGCGAACCCTCAATCCGAGTAAAGCATTTACCGATACATTGCTGCTGGTAAATGCGCGACCAGAGCAAAAAGTAAGGATCACAGCTGTCAATTCACAGAGCGCAGCGGATGCCGATCCGGTATAAGAAGCAGAATCCCTCACCTTGCACATGCAGGGTGAGGCGCTCATGTTTGTGCGTAATTAAGAAAATTTAAAGGAAAAAGAGAGTCCATCCCGTTTACATTTAGCCAATGGGAAGGATATACTATATTTTGTGATTCGTTATAACGAAATTGAGATGTGATTGAATATGAGATTAACTGATGTGAGGGGTGAACAACATTGCATAGTGTATGGAAAACACTGGGTGTTTTTGCAGTTTTATTTTCTATGATCACGCTAGTGTTTAGTGATTCGGTGGGTCAAGTTCAAGGTCAGGATACCTATGACTCCTACCGAATCAGATGGAAAGAGCTCATTACGGGAGGACGTTCCTATGACCCGAACGACAGAATGATCAAACCGTACATTGAGTCTCTCGATGCAACAGTAGGATACCGATGGAGAAACATGAACAAAGAAGGAAATCGTACCTATCTCTGGGCAGATTTGAACAATTGGTCCAATCCTGAGCACATCACGTCCACCTATATGCGTATTCGGGAGCTGGCGGTGGCGTATGCAACCAAAGGATCAAAGTATGAGAACGACCAACAGCTGAAAAATGATATTGTTGAGGCATTAGATTGGTTGTATGAAAAAAAATACAATGAGAACACAAAAGACTTCGGCAACTGGTGGAGCTGGGAACTAGGGATACCGTTGCAGCTTACCGAGATTATGATCATCCTTTACGATGATTTAACCAGTGAGCAAATTAAGAATTATACAAATGCAATCGATCGCTTTAGTACAAGACAGGAGCAGACAGGATCAGGACGAGCAAAACAAGCTTTGATCTGGGCGGCAGAAGGCCTTGTCTTAAAAGACAGCAGGAAGCTTAACGAAGTTCAGGAGATCATGAATGAGGAACTGTTGGGATACGCCAATAGAAACCGGGGGCTGTATGACGGTTTTTATGAGGATGGTTCGTATATCAATCACTACAAGCAAGCGTACACAGGCTCTTACGGCGTCGAGTACCTGCAAAATGTAGCCGATCTTGTGTATATCTTAAACGATACACAATGGCGTCCAAACAATAGCAAAATCCGAAACGTCAATGAGTGGGTATATCATTCTTTTGAGCCTCTTGTTTACAAAGGCGAAATGATGGATATGGTCAGAGGCCGCGATATTTCGCGACAGGATCTTTCCAGCCACTTCAGAGGACATCAAGCGATTTCAGCGATTATGCGTCTGGCTGAAATGAATGACAGTACTGATGCCAAGCGAATGAAGCAAATGGTGAAATATTGGATCCAAGAGGACAAACAATTACATTTCATGGAAAAAGCCAAGATTTTTGATCGGGTGCTTGCCAACCGTATTCTCAAAGACAGCTCTATCCGGGCAAGAGGTGAATTGGTGATGCACAAGCAATTTCCGATGATGGATCGGGTTGTTCATCATCGGCCTGGCTTTGCGTTTGCCATCAGCATGTCCTCGAGGCGCACCTATAATTATGAGGCAGTAAACGGCGAGAATTTAAAAGGCTGGTATACAGGAGAAGGAATGACATATCTGTATACGGATGACCAAGGGCAATATAGCGATAACTTTTGGCCAACCGTGAATCCATATCGCATGCCGGGAACAACGGTCGATACAAGGTCCAGAAAGAACGGTTCCGACCAGACTTTGTCCTATCCGACTGACTGGGTGGGGGGAGCTGAGCTCAATGGAGAATACGGTGCGGTTGGAATGCAGTTAGATCCTTACAATACTACACTTACCGCGAAAAAATCGTGGTTTATGTTTGATGATGAAATCGTCGCAATGGGAACAGATATCAACAGCAAAGATGGACGGACAATCGAAACGATCATCGAAAACCGGAAGCTGAACAGCAAAGGAAACAACGGACTACGTATTAATGGAAAACCTATATCTACCTCGCTTGGGTGGAAAGATACCGTGGCAAACGTACATTCCATTTACATCGATGACGTTGGTGGATATTTCTTGCCTGTCAAGAAGACTGTGAAAGGCATCAGGGAAAAGAGAACTGGTTCCTGGAAAGACATCAACTATACGCAACCGTCGCAAAAAGTAAGCAACAACTTTTTGACCCTATGGTTTGACCACGGCAGGAATCCTAGCAATGAGAAATACGCGTACATCCTATACCCGAATCAATCATACTCAAATTTTACCCAATATGTGCGAAATCCAGAGGCACACATCATCCGGGATACATCAAGCATACACGCGGTCAGAGAAGAAACGCTGGGCATCATTGCGGTTAACTTCTGGGAAGATGGAGAGGTAGAGGGAATCCGTTCGGAAAGTCCTGCATCGGTCGTCATGCAAGAGAATAATGGCGAAATAACCCTGGCTATTTCCGACCCGACTCACAATCAGGAAACGCTGGAAATCGAGCTTGAGCGAGATGACCTGGATGTCAGCAAAAAGGATTCAACAATAAAAGTCCAACAAACAAGTCCTACGTTAGTATTAGAGATTGATGTAGAGGGATCAAATGGAAAAACGCATCAAATCAAATTGAAAACAAAATAAACCAGCTAGGTGTTTGCCGAAAGGAGACTCTCGTCGGGTCTCCTTTTACATAAAAACAAAAGAGTTATGGAAGTTACTTACAATAGAAAGGGTGAAGAAATGAGGGTAGCAGTATGCATAACCACATATCGTCGGTTAGAAGGTCTTAGGCGATTGCTTGTCAATCTAGGGGAGTTAACTTTTACAAAAAATGATGTTCCCGCACTTTCCATCGTTGTCATTGACAATGAATGTGCACGCGAAACGAAACAGATGGTTGAACAGCTTGCCTCCAGTTATGTATGGGAACTGGCCTATGTGGAAGAACCGCTTCCAGGAGTCTCGAATGCCCGTAACCGCGCCCTGCACACTGTGAAAGATACAACAGACTTCATGGCCTTTGTAGATGACGATGAAGTCGTTGAACCTGCATGGTTGGATGAACTGCTGCATGTTCAAAAGACCTATGGGGCGGACGTTGTAGCGGGCCCGGTACTATCCAGATTTGAAGGAGACGTACCCGAATGGGTGATAAAAGGGAAATTTTTCGATAGGCAGCGCTATGAGACCGGGCATGTATTAAAGTATGTAGCATCTGGAAACGTATTGATCTCCTCGGCAGTGCTTCGTCAGACTTGCCTGATATTCGATGAACGGTTGACACTGACAGGAGGGGAAGACACGCACTTTTTCATGCGGCTTCACCAGATGGGCTATAAAATGGTGTGGGCGGATCGGGCAGTCGCCTATGAATATGTCCCGAATAATCGTACAACCATGGATTGGATTATAAAGAGGGCCTATCGGACAGGGAATACCATCACATTTTGTGAAATAGATCTGCTCTCATCTCCATTTGTAAAAATCAGACGGTTGCTAATGGGGTGTGGGAAAATGTTGGAAGGAATCCTCCAATGGCTTCCGAGTCTGCTTATAGGTAAACATTCATATTGCGATTCGTTACGGAAAATCTACAGGGGTATGGGAATGCTTGCGGCGCTCAAAGGAAGTCTGTATAAAGAATATCAGCACCAGGGGCGAAAAGTGGAACAACAGGGGTAGTACCATTTTTTTTGAGTTCTGCGTTCTTTAAATGAAACACTTTTCCCAAAAAATGAAAGAAAATTGATTTATTTTTTGGGGAATCTTCATTATAATAACAGTGTATGTTCTTTCAAAAGAACAAGTGTGCTAAGTCAAATGAACTAGGTGATGCAAATGGACGTGGCGGTTCACTCTGATTCCTTCGGAGAGAAACGGATTGAACTCAGAAAAAATGAAACAAGGAAATGGTTTGGGATATTGGAAAAGTCATTCCTCATCATCTCTTTGCTTTTGTTTTCGGGTGCGATCTTACCTCATTTAACCCAACAGGCTGGAGAATTGGTGGATACTTCCCAAGGCAATCAAGTGATACAACTCACGTGGTATGTACTCTATTCAATCACATTTTGCCTAATCGTACTCAAGTGGAAAGAAGTATTGGCAGCTTTAAGAAGAGACCCGCTAGTCGTTCTTCTTGTGATTTTCACATTATGCTCCATCTTTTGGGCGACCACACCGGAGCTGACCTTGCGAAGAACGGTAGCACTTGTTGGGACAACAATGGTGGGGATCTATATCGCAGCACGGTATACATACCAGGAGCAGCTGAGAATGCTCGCGGTGGTGTTTGGGCTTGCTGCGGTTCTGTCATTGATTTTCGCCGTTTTTTTTCCCGCTTATGGAATTTTTGTGGAGAGCAGGGGGGAGGCATGGCAAGGGATTTACTTCCATAAAAACACGCTTGGCAGGATTATGACATTAAGCAGTGTTGCGTTCTTCCTTCTGATGATCTGTTACAAAGAGCATAGATGGGTAAAATTCGGGTTGTTTTCGTTATCGCTTACATTATTGCTCTTATCCAATTCCAAAACAGCACTGGTTATTCTACTGGTACTTTTCTTTCTCATACCTGTCTTACTGTTTGTCCGCTGGCAGCATACGTTAACGATTCCGTTGGTCTTCATTGGATTGATCCTGGCATCCGCTCTTGTTCTCCTCAATCTGAATATAGAAGCGATGATGGAGTCAACGGCCCAAAGCCTGGAACGCGATCCTTCACTAACGGGGAGAACCGACCTGTGGGCAGCAGTACTGGACAAAGTGTATGAGCGGCCTTGGCTGGGATATGGGTTTGGCGGGTTTTGGCAGGGATTGAATGGCGAGTCAGCAGAGGTAATTATTCAGGTTGGCTGGGAAATGAATCATTCTCATAATGGATTCTTGGATATTTGGACGGATTTGGGTGCAATCGGATTACTTCTGTACCTGCTTCTTGTGATCTCCAGCATAAGAAAGTCACTGGGAATCATCATAGCCCATAAATCGTTGGTGCATATTTGGCCATTCCTTTTCTTTTCCTTTAACATTTTTTACATGCTTACGGAAGGGTCTATGTACCGTCAGAATAGTGTTTTCTGGATATTATTTGTTGCCACTTTGCTCTCCCTGAAAAGTCGGGCAGAGCGAGAATCGGAAAGGGTTGGTTGAACCATGATCGACGTTCACCGGATGATGACAAAGGTGCAGGATCAAAAAGATGCATTGTTGTTTCGAAGACAGTATGTAATCGGATCGTCTTTTATCCCAAAACTGCCTGGTTGGAAGCACCTGGTTATAAACAATCAATTCCATGTGACAGCCCATCCAGAACTGGAGACTGCACAAGTGCAAAAAGACGAGAAACAATTAACCCTATTGGGCTATATGTTTGATCCGCAAAATCCGTACCATTCCAATGAGGAGATTTTACAAGACATAATGGGTTGCATCTCCGACTTTGAGGATGTCATTCTCCAGGTAGATCGTATGGGTGGAAGATTCGTTCTCATATACAATGATGTATTTCAAGTAAAAATCCTTCATGACCCTTGTGGTCTCAGACAAGTGTTCTATACCGTCGGAGAGCGTGAGGTATGGTGTGGCGCACAGCCGGAAATCCTGCAGTACTCCATGGAAAAACGCTTTGCCTATGACGATGAAGCGCTTGAGTTTATCAAATCGCCACAGTATGAAAAAACAGAAAGAGTATGGCCGGGGGATGGTACCATTTATAAAAATGTTAAGCATCTTATGCCTAACCATTATTTGGATGCCGTCACAGGGGAGACTGTGAGGTTCTGGCCGAGGAAAAGATTGGAGCCTGTAGATATTCAGGAAGCGGTTCGAACTGCAAAGGAAGTGCTGCAAAATTCGATAAAGGCAGCCGAGCATCGCTATTCGCTCATGTTATCCGTCTCAGCAGGGTGGGACAGCAGGACCTTATTAGCTGCAAGCAAGGACGTCAGACACAAGATCTTCTACTATGTGAGCAAATATGGACAACTTTCGGCGGATTGTCCAGATATCCGTGTTCCCCGAAGGCTGCTGGACCGGCTGGGGCTTGATTTTCATGTTCTCGACTGTAATGAGGAAATGGACGAAGAATTCGCAAAGGTATTGGAAAATAATGTAACAATGGCAAGAAGTTTGCCCAAGACAAGAATCATTTACCGTCATTTTAAGAGTTCGCAAGGGAAGCTGAATATTTGCGGAAACGCTAGTGAAATCGCAAGGAAATGTATTTATACCCATTATTACAAGAAAAAGATAACGGCCAGCTTTCTCGCACAAATTTCATTTTTAAAAGGTTGCTCCTATGCCATTTCGCATTATGACAAATGGTTACAAGAAGTGAGGCATTTTGAACCTCAATATGGAATTAATTTGTACGACCTTCATTATTGGGAGCAGCGTATTGGAACATGGGGAGCCATGTATCCAGCCGAGCAGGATATCGCCATAGAGGAATTTTGGCCATACAACAATCGAAAGCTGCTCACAACCATCATGTCTGTTGAAGAAAAGTATCGGAAACCGCCTCATTATATTCTTTTTCGAGAGTTAATCAAGGAAATGTGGGACGATACGCTTTCCGAACCGATCAATCCGATGGATTTCGTAGAGAGCATGAAGAAAAGGCTGAGACGCGCATATGTCACTTATATATTGAGATAGGGGAAGATTCTACTACACGTAATAACGACATGGGGAGGAAATGCGGTGAAATATGCTTCAGAGAAATTATTATTCCGAAGACAGTATGTGATTGGAGCATATCCCGTAACAAAACTGAGAGGTTGGAAGTGCATCAAACTTAACGACCAGCTGTTTATTACTGCACATCCTGATCTGGAAACGGAGCAAACAACGGGAGACGGCATACAATTAACCCTTCTCGGCTATATGTTCGACCCTGATCATCCACGTCATTCGAATCAAGAAATCATACGCGAGATGAAGAAATCCGTACGATCTTTTGAGGATGTGATCATGGAAACAGACCGAATGGGTGGCAGATACGTTCTCATTTATAATGATGGGCATCATGTGAAAATGCTGCATGATCCCTGCGGGCTTCGTCAAATTTTCTTTACCACCACGGAAGAATCATTCTGGTGCGGCTCCCAACCAGCCATTTTAGAGTATGTGCTAGGGAAAGAGCTGGAGATCGATCCGTTTGCGCAAAGGTTCGCCAATTCGGCCGAATATGATAAAAGAGAACGCGCCTGGCCAGGTGACGGAACCATCTACAAAAACGTCAAGCATCTGTTGCCCAATCGGTATTTAGATGTGAACACGAGAAGCATCGTAAGGTATTGGCCAAATGAAAAACTGGAGCGGATCGAACTTGCCCAAGCTGTGAGAGCAGCTTCGCGAACACTGATCGATGTAATCAAAGCAGCCTCTTATCGGTATTCGCTGATGCTTCCTGTGTCCGCTGGTTGGGATAGCCGGATGCTGCTTGCAGCCAGCAAGGAAATCCGACATCAGATCTTTTATTACATTTGCCGAAACAGCAAAATGACTACGGAATCGATGGATATCAAGGTCCCTCAAAAATTGCTGGAACGATTGGGCCTGGATTTTCATGTCATTGAGTCAGTCGAAGATATGGAAGAAGAATTTGCCCAAATCTATGAAAAAAATGTGACGATGGCGAGGTATTTGCCTAAGACGCTAAGCATCTATCAGCATTTCAAATTATCGCAAGGCAAGTTGAATGTGTGTGGAAACGGGAGTGAGATTGCACGTAAGTCTACCTACACTCATTACCACAGAAAGAATGTCACACCGGAGTTTCTGGCCAAGATCTATCATTATAAAGGGGATCCGTATGTCATTGATCAGGTTTCCAAATGGCTGGATGAAGCATATGCGATCGCGATGAAGTGTGATCTCGATATCTACGACTTGTATTACTGGGAACAGCGCATGGGCAATTGGGGCGCTATGCTTCCTGCAGAACAAGACATCGCGATTGAGGAATTTTGGCCGTTTAACAACAGAAGGCTTCTGAGGACCCTGTTGTCAGTTGAAAAAGAATACAGAAAGCCCCCGAATTATTTGGTGTTTAAAGCACTGACCAAGGAAATGTGGGAAGAAACCCTCCATGAACCGATCAATCCGATGAATCTCCAGGAAGTGATTAAAAAAAAGCTGTTCTATGTGTATCAATCTTATCTTCCATAATCCGATCACCAGCAAAAAAAGAACAGCCAGGCTTGCGTGAGAAAATGCAAAGCCTGGCTGTTCTTTTCATCGTACAACTTTTTGTCTGGACAGAAAGGTTGCTTGCTCATATACATCCATCAATAACTTGTAGTTCCTCTCCGCGGTGTATTTGGTCTCGTACTCGGTTCTGGCCGAATGACGCATTTGGAGTAGCTGCTCGTCGTTGGCATACGCCCATTTTACTTTTGCTGCCAAGTCCGAAGCATTCCCCGGGGCAAAGTGCAAGCCTGTGCGGCCATGATCGACAATCTCTGCGATCGCGCCGATATTGGCTGCAAGGACAGGAGTGCCTTTTGCGAATGCCTCGATGGCAACACGCCCAAAAGTTTCGTACCATTCGGAAGGAAACACCAAAATTTTGGCGTTCCCCATGATCTCGTAAACTTCCTGGACAGGCTTTTTGCCGAGATACTCGATATTGTGATGTCTACTGGCGATTTCCTTGACCTTGTCAGCTAAGGGACCTTCGCCGATGATTTTTAACGGGATATGATCTTCCAGCTGTTCCCAAGCAGATAGTACAGTCAATATTCCCTTTTCTTCCGTTAAACGACCGACAAAAAGGGTAAAATCCCCCTCCGCCTTTCCCACGCCAGGATCCGGAAATACAAAGTTCGGCTTAACCACGATACGATCAGCGGGAAAACCAGCCTCGATGAACTTTTGACGTGCAAACTCTGTTAAGGTAACAAAAAGATCCACCTGTTTTTGCCAAGTTTGCATGAGGTGATGGGTGGCGATCATGGATGCGACAGTGGCACTCGCTGCCGCACTGTCCCGATAGCAACGGTTCAAGATGCCATGAATAGGGAATTTGTGACCCAAGCAATCCTCGCAGACACGGCCTTCCCGGAAAAAAAGTGCGTTTGGGCAAAGTAGCCGATAATTTCGCAGTGTTTGCACGACAGGTATCCCCATTTTCTTCGCGGTATAGTATATCGAAGGCGAAATCAGGGGAAATGTATTCTGGCAATCTAAAATATCGAATTGGCCTTCTATGATTTTTTGACGAATATTTCGTGACGATTCTCTGGACCATATTGTGCGCAATGCAGTGCGAGCCTTGCCCAATTCCGCAACTCTCTCATTTGTTTCCTCATACAATTCGGTTACATGTCCGTGCTGTGTTAGCAGTCTTTGATGGGAATCGACACTCTCATCTTCCCCTCCCCGTATTAAATATCGATTGTGAACGGTCAATATCTTAGCTTTCATTCACAGTATCCCCATTTGCTCATTGATTTAGAAAATTATGGTTACCCTAAAATTATAACAAATGGTGTCTAAGGAATGCCATAGTTTTGTTCTTTTTAATGAACATTTTTGTTCTTTTTGAGGAAAATGGTGAAAGCAGGAGATATTGAAAGAAGAAGTGTGAAATCGGCCAAAATCGGAGAATTATCCGTGAAAAGAGAATGTTTACTTTCCTCCATTTTTTCAGCTATACTCAGAAAGAATTCGTTTTAACGAATTAATATAATTCTAATAACGAACAAACGTGGAGGAAGAGGGGATAGGTAGCTTATGGAACTAATCATGGATATTTGGAGAAGTGTCCGCAAACGCTTCTTACTCGTGCTGGTTATCCCGGTGATAGCGGGAATATCCGCTGTCGTAGCAAGCGTATACATACTTACGCCTGTCTATCAGGCGACATCTACGATCATCGTGCAACCTCAAAACACAGCCAATATGAATATGTACAACAGCGTAATGGGGAATCAGCAATTGATGAAAACCTATGCTGAATTAATCCGCAGTCACAGAATCGCCCAGGAAGTAATCGACGAGCTGGGAGTGACCAAATCCGTTGGACAGCTGTTGGACCAAGTAGAAGTGAAGGTGAAAAACGGTACCTTCCTGATCGACATTACCGTTAGTGACCAAAGTCAGGAAGAAGCAGCACGATACGCGAACATGTTCTCTCAAGTAATATCCATGAATTCTGCTGAATTACTCAATTCCGATAATATCCTCGTAATCGATAAGGCTGAGCTAAATGAGAATGCGGCACCTGCAAGTCCAAAGCCTTATCAAAATGCAGCAATTGCCGTCGCATTTGGGTTGCTGATTGGGGTGGGCCTCGCGCTTTCGGCCGAGCTGTGGGAAAGGTATAAGCGCGAAGCAAAATTGCAAGGAAACGTAAGTGTGTAAACCAATTTTTGAAATAAAGATAGGAGAGTAGAGAACATGTCAATTGTCATGATTACCGGCTCTGCCGGATTAATTGGTTCTGAAGCGGTGGAGTTTTATGCCGGATTGGGGTACAAGGTGGTTGGGATTGACAATAATATGAGACAGATTTTCTTCGGTGAGGAAGGCTCAACCTTGTGGAACCGCAGGCATTTAGAAAATACATACGGGAACAAGTATGAGCACCATGATATTGATATCCGCGACAGTGAAAGCATCAATAAAGTTTTTGCCACTTATCAAAAGGACATCGCGTTAATTATTCATACCGCGGCCCAACCTTCCCATGACTGGGCTGCGCGTGATCCACTGGTCGATTTTGGGGTGAATGCGAATGGCACACTGAATTTATTAGAAGCAATGCGCCAACACTGCCCGGAGGCTGTCTTTATTTTCACCTCGACCAACAAGGTGTATGGAGACAATCCGAATCGTCTGCCGCTTATGGAGTTGGAAAAACGCTGGGAAATCGAGCCAACTCATGAGTATGCGGAGGGCATACGCGAAAATTTGAGTGTCGACCAAAACATGCATTCACTCTTTGGTGCTTCGAAATTGGCAGCAGATATCCTTGTACAGGAATATGGTCGTTATTTCAATTTCAAAACAGCGGTTTTCCGCGGTGGAGTATTGAGTGGCGCCCGTCAGTCTGGAGTGCAGCTTCATGGCTTTATCAATTACCTCATGAAATGCGCGATGAACCGAACACCGTATACGATTTTTGGTTATAAAGGGAAACAGGTTCGTGATGTGATCCATTCCAACGATGTGATTTCCGCTTTCCACACCTTTTTTCAAAAACCAAGAGCGGGTGGAGAAGTGTACAACTTGGGCGGCGGAAGAGTGTCGAACATTTCCATGTTAGAGGCCATTGAGCTTGCGGAAACCATCACAGGAAATCAGATGGATGTTTCGTATTCGGATCAAAATAGAGCCGGCGACCACATTTGGTATGTCAGCAGCCTGGAACGTTTCATGTCCCACTATCCGGAATGGAAGGTTCGTTATAATGTGAAAATGATCATGGAAGAGATTTTTGAGGAAAATAAGGCGAGATGGGGAGTTCCGCAATGATTTTTCACGGAAAGTTCCCTATTTTAGGAGTACAGATATCCGCGGTCGATTATCAATATGCCGTGGAGCAGATCATTCGACATGCAAAGCAAAAGCTACCGTATGCGGTATCCGCATTGGCTGTCCACGGTGTCATGACCGGTTATCTGGACAAAATACATCAGAGAAGGCTGAACGGTTTGGATCTGGTCGTACCCGATGGTCAACCGGTTAGGTGGGGGTTAAGGCTGTTGCACCGTATCTCTTTGCCGGACCGCGTATACGGACCTGAATTGACACTCCGTGTGACGAAAGCAGCGGCAGAGGAAGGCATTCCGATTTATCTGTATGGTAGCAAGCAGGAAACGATTGATCTTTTTGAGGAGAATTTAAAAAGGAAATATCCATCTCTGATCATCGCGGGAAAAGAGCCTTCCAAGTTCAGGAAGCTGAGTCCCGAGGAAAAGGGCGAGGTGGTCGAAAGGATCAAAAAGAGCGGTGCCCAATTGGTGTTCGTCGGTTTGGGCTGCCCGAGACAGGAAGTCTGGGTGTACGAATATCGTGACATATTGTCGATTCCGTTGCTTGCCGTTGGCGCCGCCTTTGATTTTCATGCAGGGATTTTGCCCCAGGCTCCGCCATGGATGCAATCGAGAGGGCTGGAATGGTTGTTCCGACTCATTCAGGAGCCAAAGCGTTTGTGGAAGAGATATATGTACCTAAATCCACTCTATCTTTTTAATTTGTTTGCAGAAAGATTTGGCGTAAAGACTATACCTGTCATCTATCCCGACGGTCGCGAAAAAGAAGAGTCTTTTGGATAAAAAAAAGCCTCAGCCATTCTTGTCCCACGAGCAAGAATAGCTGAGGCTCATTTTCATAATTCATTGCTGACCTGGTTGCTGCGTACCCGGCAATGTTTCTTCATTTTCTTTTCTTTCAGCCATTTCTTATAGGCCATGAATTCCTGGAATTCACGAAATTCGTCTTTGCTGATCCCGGCATTGATCGCTTCCTGTATCAGCGCCAGCCACTCATGGTCCAGTTTGCTGTCAGCTTCTGTCTGCTCTTCGAAAGACAATAAAGTCTGCACATCGACCTGTAGGACGGCTGCGATTTTTTCAAGAAATTGAATGGATGGGTTTGTTTGCAGATCTCTCTCAATATAACTGAGATATGATTTGGCAACGCCTGCTCGCTCCGCCAGTTCAGTGATAGACAGCCCCTTCTCTAGCCGCTTTTTTTGAATGCGCTTTCCAAACACGAGAAGACCTCCCCTTACTTTCTCGTCTATAAGTAAAAAAAACGGATAATGGATTGGATAGATGTATTTGTTCTTTATAAAGTATACACGCTTTTACGTTCTTTTATAAGAACAAAGTGTTCTTTATAAAATTATGAAAACGTAAGAGATTTGAAGACATACGATGAAAATGGGCGCTTACCGTTCTTAATAACGAAACAAGGTAAATTATCCACGTTTTTGTATGAAACATTATTCGATATACTTATATCGAGTGTTCTTTTTAACGAACTTTGTGATTTTATTAGAAACACAATGGGGTGGATGAAGATGAGCAAGAGAGTGCGAAAAGCTGTCATTCCTGCCGCGGGGTTAGGGACAAGATTTCTCCCGGCGACAAAAGCAATGCCCAAGGAAATGCTTCCCATCGTAGATAAACCGACGATTCAATACATCGTCGAGGAAGCTGTCGCATCCGGGATTCGTGACATTATTATCGTGACGGGACGCAGCAAACGAGCGATTGAAGATCACTTTGATAAAAACTTTGAACTGGAATCCAATCTGTTGGAAAAACAGAAGAATGAACTGTTTGAAATCATCAATGGCATCACGAATTTGGTAGATATCCATTATGTTCGCCAAAAGGAAGCATTGGGCTTGGGGCATGCCGTATGGTGCGCACGCAAATTCATCGGGGAAGAGCCTTTTGCCGTCCTGCTGGGTGACATGGTCATCCAGAGCAAGACTCCTTGCCTGAAGCAAATGATCGACATCTATGAGGAAAAGAAAAGCAATGTGATCGCCGTCGAGGCAGTTCCGTGGAGTGAAGTGAGCAATTATGGCGTGATTGATGGCAGCAAAATAGATGATCGTCTTACACTCATTCACAATCTGGTCGAAAAGCCAAAGCAGAACCCGCCTTCGAACTTGGCGATCATTGGACGCTATATTCTGGAACCGGAAATCTTCCAGATTCTCGAAAATGGAAAACCCGGTGTCGGCGGTGAAATTCAATTGACCGATGCCCTGCAAATCCTCGCTGAGCAGCAACCGATGTATTCCTACAAGTTTGACGGAAGACTGTATGACGTGGGCAGCAAAATCGGCTTTTTGAAAGCAACCGTTGAATTTGCGTTGACCAATGAAGAGCTGTACGAGGATTTCAGTGAATATTTGTTTGATCTGAAAGCACACCACTATCCTGTGAAAGTAAAGGTAGGATCGTAATCACAATCATGGAACTGATGCCGCAATACCAGCAGGAACCAAAAGTAATCCAACAAGTCCATCCGAAGGGAAACCTCTACGCTCGGTACGGGAAACGAACGCTGGATCTTATGTTGTGCGTGCTTCTCAGCATACCTAGCCTGTTCCTCTTTCCGGTCATCGCCCTGCTGATCCGATTGGAATCACGCGGGCCTGTATTTTTCGTGCAGCCGCGTATCGGGTGGGGAGGTAAAGAGTTTCAGATCATCAAGTTTCGGACCATGTATGCGGATGTTCCCAGTCAGGGACGTTCACCGCATGAAGACGGTGATCCGCGTATTACAAAAGTTGGGCGCATCTTGCGGAAAACGAGTCTGGATGAATTGCCGCAGATCATCAACATCCTAAAAGGGGAGATGAGCTTTATCGGTCCCCGTCCCGAGCAAAAGATGATTGTGGAACAGTTCTATACCGGCTATGAGCGCCTCCGTTTTTTGGTGAAGCCTGGCATTACCGGATTGTGGCAGGTAAGCCCGGACCGAACCAAACCGATCCACGAAAACTTGCATCATGACCTCTACTACATTCAAAACATTTCGTTCGCGCTTGATCTGAAAATCGTATGGAAAACCATCATGGTGATGTTCAAGAGCAACACGCATTAATTCATTTGTAACAGCAAAAGGAGGATCTGCATTGACAACGATCATTACGGGTGTAGCTGGGTTTCTCGGTTCTCATCTAGCCAAAGAATTGTTGGCAAAAGGAAAAAACGTGGTGGGAGTAGATAATTTTTCGACGGGGACCCAGAGAAATATTGAAACATTGCTTGCCCATCCACAATTTACGTTTATCCAATACGACGTTTCTGAACCAACTGTCGTAGATCTGCCAGAATTGCAGCTGGCTACGGAGATTTATCATCTCGCTTCACCAGCCTCCCCTAAGTTCTATCAGGCGACTCCGTTTGAAACCATCGCGGTCAATACGATCGGTACGCGCAACATGCTCGAGCTGGCCAGACGTTCGCATGCGAAACTGTTATACACAAGCACGAGCGAAATCTATGGGGATCCCGAATTGCACCCACAGCCGGAATCGTACCGGGGGAACGTCAATACATGGGGCCCGCGGGCTTGCTATGACGAGGCGAAACGTCTTGGTGAAGTATACTGCTACGAATATTATCATCGCTACGGTGTGCCTGTAAGGGTCGCCAGGATCTTCAATACATACTCGGACGGCTTGCGCAATGATGACGGTCGAGTGATCTCTAATTTTGTCACCCAGGCGATTACGGGGGAAGACATTACAGTCTACGGGGATGGCTCTCAGACGCGCTCCTTTTGCTATGTGAGCGACAACATTCGCGCATTGCAGCTGATGATGGAAAAAGAGGAAGCGGTCGGTCAGGTCATCAACGTCGGGAATGCCCGGGAATATCCGATTATCGAAGTGGCGCACATGGTGAAAATGTTGGCCGAATCCGATAGCCGCATTACCTTCCATCCACTTCCAGCCGACGACCCGAAAGTACGCCGCCCCGTACTTGACAAAGCAAAAACATTACTCGGGTGGGAGCCCGAGGTGAGCTTGGAAGAAGGGCTGAAACGAACGATTGCGGCCTACCGCGATAATTTGGCGTTGCAGAGACAATGAGTGAAAGAGTGGAGGAGGAATCAGCGATGAATGTAGTATGCATTGGATCAGGATACGTAGGAAGTGTGACAGCCGCGGCTTTCGCAGCATTGGGACATAAAACAACTGTGATTGATATTGATCAGAAAAAAGTAGACACTCTGCTGGCGAAGAAAAGTCCGATTTTCGAACCGGGCCTTGATGATCTGATCGCCGAGTACATGGGCCAGACGTTGTTTGCCACAACGGATTATGAGCCCGTGCGGCAAGCGGAGGTTGTGTTCATTTGCGTGGGCACTCCCTCCAACGCCGATGGCTCCGCCGATCTGACCTACATTAAAAAAGCAGCGGAAAACATCGCGCAACACCTCGACCCGAAACGTTTTACCGTCATCGTGAATAAATCGACGGTGCCCGTTGGTACAGCTGACCTGGTGTCTTCGATTGTCGAGCAAGTTTCCGGTCTGCGTCAGGAATCCCATTTTGCTGTCGTCAGCAATCCAGAATTCCTGCGGGAAGGCTATGCGGTAGAAGATGTTTTCTATCCAGATCGAATTGTGATCGGAACCAATAATGAGCAGGCACGTTATACCATCAAAATGCTTTATCATAATTTGCTGCAGCGCAATCATTATGAAGCGATTTCGAAGCTGTTCCCGTTCCCGGCGAAAACAGACGCTCCAAAACCTACTTATTTTGAGACCGATACGAAAAGTGCCGAGATGATCAAGTATGCTTCCAACGCATTCTTGGCAGTGAAAATCAGCTACATTAATGAAGTGGCGAGACTGTGCGAAACATTGGGCGCGAATGTGCTGGATGTGGCCAAAGGAATCGGGATGGATTCCCGCATCGGGGAAAAGTTCTTGCAAGTGTCAAGCGGCTGGAGCGGCAGTTGTTTCCCAAAAGACACGGCCGAAATTTTGACCACCAGCCAAAAATACGGAAGCGAACTGCTTGTTGTAAAGGCTGCGGTAGAGTCCAACCAAAAAATGCATCTGTATGTGGTTGAAAAAATCCAACGCCGCTTAAAGTCGCTCAACGGTAAAAATATCGGGGTGCTGGGTCTGACCTTCAAGCCCAATACGGATGATGCGAGGAAAACCCAAGCATCGATTATCATTCAGCAATTAATGGAGCTTGGGGCAAATGTCAGCGTACATGATCCGCAGGGTATGGAAATGTTCCGCTCATTGAATCCAGATCTTCCTGTTCGATATTGCGAATCTCCACTTCAAGCCGCTGAACTGGCTGATGCGGTCGTGCTTCTAACCCACTGGGAGGAATATTTGTCGTTGAACTGGGCGCTGATGCAAACGAAGATGCGCAGTCCGTATATTTTGGATACACGCAATTTTCTGCCGAAAGATTTCCTGATCGACATCGGATTTGCCTATGAAGGGCTAGGGATTGATGCAAGTGCATTCCGACGTGAGCCGATCGAGCTGGCTCGATAGGTGAATGTGTAACCAAACGTGGCGGTGATCGAATTGACCAAAGTGGAAACGAAGGCAAGGCCCAACTATCAAGAAATATATGAACAATGGTTACATTATCAAGGTTTGGAAGAGGAACTCGCTCAAGAATTGAGTGGCATCTCCGGGCATCCGCAGGAGATTGAGGAGCGATTTTACAAAGACCTGGAATTTGGTACGGGCGGGATGAGGGGCATCATGGGAGCCGGCACGAATCGCCTGAATGTATATACCGTACGGAAAGCCGCTCTTGGCCTTGCCGGTTATATCAAGCAGCAGGGACCGACAGCGATGGAGATGGGCGTAGTGATCGCCTACGATTCCCGTAAAAATTCAATAGAATTTGCTGAGGCAGCAGCCGACGTTTTAACCAGTCAAAACATTAACGTATTTTTATTCGCGGAAATCGCTCCTACGCCGTTGCTCTCCTACGCTGTACGCTATTATCAGGCATTTTCGGGCATTATGCTGACCGCGAGTCATAATCCACCGCAATACCACGGCTTGAAGGTGTACAATCGCCTGGGCGCTCAGTTGACGGAAGAATCAGCTCAAATGATTTTGCTGGAAATGGAAAAAGTGGGGAATCCGCTTTCCATAGAGCTGCCGCTTGGACAGATGGAACCGGAGCGAAAAGTGTATGTGGGGACAGAGGTCAGAGAAGCATACATGGATGAAATCAAGCTCCTGTTAAATCATCCGGAGATCATTGAAACGCACGGTGATCAAATCACGATCGTCTATACCCCGTTGCATGGCACTGGTCTTTTACCTGTGACGAATATGCTGCGGCGCGCCGGATTCCAGCACGTCCATGTAGTCGAGGAGCAAGGGAAGCCCGATCCGCTTTTCTCTACAGTAGCTTCCCCAAATCCAGAGGAATTGGCCGCCTTTGATCTTGCCATCCAGTTGGCACTAGAAGTGAATGCAGATTTGGTCATGGCGACTGATCCGGATGCCGACAGAATAGGTGTGCTGGTCAAGGACGGGGAAGCATATCGAAAGCTGACAGGGAATCAATTGGGTGTCCTGCTCTTCCAATACTTGCTGGAGCGCAGATACAGGAAGGGAACTTTGCCCCATGACGGAGTGCTCGTCAAAACCATTGTCAGCACCGATCTGGCCAATAAAATTGCAGAAACCTACGGCATCACTACGGAACAGACACTAACCGGATTTAAGTATATCGCCGAGAAAATCGAAACGTATGAGAGCCTCGGAACGCACACCTTCCTATTTGGCTTTGAAGAGAGCTATGGTTACTTGGTTGGGGATTTTGTCAGGGATAAGGATGCTGTGCAAACCGCTGTGATCGTGGCAGAAATGGGTCTGTATTACAAGTTGCAGCACAAAAACTTGCTGCAGGTCCTAGAAGAGATTTATCAGCAACATGGGTATTACCATGAAGATCTGGTATCTCTTACGCTCAAGGGGATCGAAGGGCTGCAGGAAATGAAGCAGATGATGTCCAAATTGCGTATGCAGCCTCCGCAAGCTGTGGCAGATCTGATGGTTGAGGTCATGGAAGATTATCAGATTGGCAAGAGACAGCGAAAAGACGGCAGCAGTGAAGCGCTGTCCCTTCCGCAGTCAGACGTATGTAAATTTATTCTCGAAGATGGATCTTGGATTGCCGTTCGACCATCCGGGACCGAGCCGAAAATAAAAATTTACATGGCAGCAAACTCTACATCCAGGGAAGAAGCGGAAAACAAAACGGCGACGCTGAAAGCTTCCTTTTTGCAAATGCTAGGCGTGCAGGAATCACAGTGAGGCTGGTAAGAGAGCTCGGCCATATCAGGCTAGAGCTCTTTTATTATTGCGCGAATTCTTCGGTGATACGACTAAATGTATCTTTATCACAAATGATATACAACTGTGCATTGGGAGGAATAGGGACATCGAGTTTATGATTGATGTTCAGATCGCCCCGGTCTGCGACAAGTGTAGCTCCTTTATTAAGAAGATCCATAAACGCATCTCGATAGGTTCTCCACTCATGCTGTCTGGGAATTTCATACATCCCTTGGGGACAGCTTCTGCTCATCAGTTCCGAATACAGATGGGTGACTCCGTGAATATAGATAGACCTTACTGCTGCATGGGAGATCATTTCTTGTGTCGGGATAAATTCATCTACTTTCACGTGTTCAAATAAGCGGATATGTTTTTGATGCATGACTTCAGCGGTGACATGAACAGAGGTTTTCATTTTTCCTTCAATGGATGTGATTGCGGAAGCAATTAATAATGTTTTTCCGTCGACGAGTAAGGGATCTTTGGTAAGATTCGTTTCTTGTGTGATCTGATCAGCAAAAATAATAACGCCTTTCGCTTTCTGCAAATTTGCACGAAGCAGTGTCTCTTCATCGGTGGCGTCACCGCGTATATAAAAGAGGCGCTCCTCTATCATGGGAGCTTTTTCCAAATTATCAATGATGACTATCTCTGTTGATGTGTCGGATGCGAGAATTTCTTGAATGGCTAATTTGGATTTATCACTCCAGCCTATCAGAATAATGTGTTGTTTACCGGAGTATTTCATTTTTCCACCTACTCTGAGGTTTTCGATATGAGAGATTGATGTAATGACTTTTCCAATCAAAACACTCACAAGCCCAATGCCTGTCATGTAAAGTCCGATGGTAAAAGCTTTCCCTGCATCCGTCACAGGGGCATAGTCTCCAAAACCAACTGTAGCAAGCGTGGTGAGAACCCAATATACAGCGGTTAGATAAGAGGCTTCAAAGGTTTGCGGTTCAATGAATAATGCCATCCCTGATACGATGAGAATATAAACGAGGACAAAGGGGATGAAAATTCTTCCTTTTAATTTGATCAAATAATATAACGCTCTTTTTATCATTACTTCCATTACTGACCACCTTTGATCTTTCGTTCCTTTACAAAATTAATCTTTCCCCGATTTGTCAAAAAAACGCATGAGGATGCGGAATCAACGAGAATCAATATGGTACATAAAAGATCTCATGTGAAATCACAGACTGGATGAAGACGGCATGAATTAGAGTCATCTGGTAACAATAAATACGGGACATTTTTTGTGCCTCGAAAAGAAAGTCAATAATATTTACAAAAACTTAATAATTCTTTTACACAAAAATCACACAAAAAACCTTGTAGTTAAATTTACGTTAACGTTTTTGTTCGATATAATCGTTGAGGCGCATATTTCCTTAAGGAGTGACTGACCAATTATGTTAAAGAACAAAAAACACGTTTTCTTCGATCTGTTTGAACAGCAAGCTTCCATCGTACATAAGGGGAGTCATTTGTTCTATGAAATGATTGGCAACTATCAAGATCTGGAGTCCAAAGCAGCAGCAGTAAAAGCGGTAGAAAAGGAAAGTGACGAAATCGTTCGGCAAATTATGAACGAATTGAACTCTACTTTTATTACACCGCTGGAGCGGGAAGATATTCACGCGCTTGCACAGTCTCTCGATTCCGTAATGGATTTGATTGACGGGGTAGCGGACCGCCTTTACCTGTACCAAATCAAGCATCCTGATCCACGGGTATTGGCACAGGCAAACATCTTGATGAAAATGACAGCGAAATTGACCGATTTGATTCGTACATTGCGTAAGCTTGACCATCAAGTCGTCTCCAGCATCGCAACAGAGATAAAAGATCTGGAACGTGAATCGGATGCAAACTATCGCCGTATGGTTTCTGACTTGTTGAATGCGCCGGGTGCAGATGCCATTGAAGCTATCAAGTTGAAAGAGATTTACGATAAATTAGAAGACTGTGCGGATGTTGCCGAAGATGTATGTAATCTGGTGGAAGGGATTGTGCTGAAGAATGCTTAGTCTTTCTCCAGATATCATCATTTTCGTACTGATTGTAATTATTGCGCTTAGTTTTGATTTTATTAACGGATTTCACGACACAGCCAATGCGATCGCGACCTCGGTATCGACGAGAGCACTCGCTCCTCGTACAGCGGTCATACTGGCAGCGATTTTTAACCTCGTTGGTGCCCTTACTTACACAGGGGTTGCTAAGACCATCGGTGGAAATATTACGGATCCCTTCAAACTGGAAAACGGACTTATCGTCGTATTGGCGGCATTAACTTCTGCCATCCTGTGGAATATCATCACTTGGTGGTTCGGTATCCCAAGCTCCTCTTCCCATGCGTTGATCGGTGGGGTAAGCGGAGCGGCAGTGGGTGCAGCCGGATTTGGAGCGATTAATGCACAAGGATTTATCGATATTATTAAGGCCTTGATCATTTCGCCATTGATTGCCTTCGCAGTAGGTTTTATTGTGATCAAAGTCATTTCAGCGATCGTGGCGAACATGTCTTACCATCGAACCAACAAAGGATTCCGCGGGCTTCAGGTATTAGCCGCTTCCTGGCAATCGTTCAGCCACGGTGCGAACGATGCCCAAAAGACGATGGGGATTATTACTTTGGCCATGATCTCCGGCGGTTTTCTACAGGTGGCAGAAGGGGAGTTCCCGATTCCGCTGTGGGTGAAGATTTCTGCAGCTGTGGCTATGGCACTGGGAACAGCTTTCGGTGGATGGCGGATTATTAAAACGATGGGACGCGATATTATGAAAATTCGTCCGATCAGCGGGTTTTCTGCCGATTTTTCATCTGCTTTGATCATTACGATTTTTACTGCATTCAAGCTTCCTGTAAGTACCACACACGTTATCACCTCCTCCATTTTGGGGGTAGGGGCTTCACAAAAATTCTCAGCGGTAAAATGGGGAGTTGCGGGTCGCATTATCGTGACTTGGATCGTTACCCTGCCTTGTACTGCATTGCTGGCAGCCGCCTGTTACGTGGTATACGATGTGTTTTTATAGAATTGGATGTTTTCTGAGGTAAGATAGAAGAAGCCATGCGAGAAGAGCAGACAAGCTTTCCTTGCATGGCTTTTCCGCTTTTTCAGGAGCCGGTTAGTCGCTGCCAGAAGGTTGGCTTTGGCTTTATTCGCATAGCTCGGACCATCGGCATCGGGATAAAGGCGAGAACGCCGTCATCTTGTTCGAGGAGAATCCCCGAGCTGCTGCAATCTTTGAGAATTCCCTCTTCCGATGCTCGCTGCCCCTGCATCGATGAGGAAAGGGAGACCTCTACTTGGTGCTCGAGATAGTCTGAGAGCAAGTCTTGCGCCATAGGAATCGTTCCTCCGTCTCTAGATCAGTTATCTATCAGCATTGCCAAGATTTCGTGCTTTCAGACAAAAGAAGACCTCCTTTGCGATAACGCAAGGAGGTATCTTAGCAAACAAGGAGTTACCGATGCTGTCTCTGTCTGAGTGCGACAATGATCATGAGCACAATACCAGCAGCAATCAAGCTGAGGCTGACCAGCTGGGCGACGCGGATTCCTGCGAAGTAGAGGCTGTCTGTCCGCAAGCCTTCAATGAAGAAGCGGCCAATTGAATAGAGAATCATATAGCTGAACAGAACTTGACCATCAAACTTCTTCAGGCGGTAGAGCATCAGCATCAAAATGCCGAACACTAGCAAATTCCACAGCGATTCGTATAAAAAAGTGGGATGGTAGTAATGGCCTTGGATGAACATTTGGTCCCGGATAAAAGCAGGGAAGTTGGCCATGAATTCAGCCGATACTTCGCCGCCATGCGCTTCCTGGTTAATAAAGTTCCCCCAGCGCCCGATGGCTTGACCGAGGATCACGCTCGGCATCAAGAGATCTCCGAATAAAAGAAACGGCAACCCGTGCTTGCGGATGTATAGCGCACCTGCCAGCACGCCCCCGATCAGACCCCCATGGATCGCAAGGCCGCCTTCCCACACGTACAATGCGCTGATTATATTGTCACGATACTGATCCCATTCGAAAATAACATAGTAGGTGCGCGCGCAAACGATAGCTGCAGGGATAATCCAGACGACCATGTTCAACACATGATCCGGATCATATCCAGCTCTTTTCGCGTTGTAGCGTGCCAAGTATGTACCGAGAAAAAATGCTAAGCCCATGATAATGCCGTACCAGTGGACATTAATGGGACCCAATGATATTGCAACTGGATCAATCATCTCTTTCCTCCTTCTCTATTGTTCTTTGCCAGTATAGCATATCTTTTCCCTCAATTTCCTTGCAACAGAAAGAAATGAAAAGGAACGCCCTTGGTGCTTCTATAGGGCGTTCACAGCGTCATCTTTTCTGTTGTAAAAAAGAGAGGATCGGATCAAGAGAGACGCGGTTTTCTGTTGCTAGCAGTGCCGCGAACAGATCGCCATGCTTCTGTAAACGATCAGGTATCGTATGGACGGTAAATTGGGTGGGGTGGATTTTGTCTACCTCATCCCAGGTAAGCGGTGTGGACACGCTTGCTTCGGGCTTGGCCCGGGTAGAGTAGGGGGCAGGCAGTGTTTTGCCCCGCCAATGCTGCAAATAGTCGATGTACAGCTTATCTCCTCTGTTTTTCACCAGCCGCTCCGTAGTCACCAACTCCGGATATCTTTGCGTCAAATAATTGGCGATAAACTCACTTACGCGGCGTGTTTCGGAAAAGGTGTACCCGGATTTGATCGGAATGTAAATCTGCAATCCGCTTGCACCTGATGTTTTTACATAGGAGGGAAGCTGAAGCTCATCTAATACCGCTTTCAGATGGAAGGCTGACTCAGCGACTACACCAAAATCGGGAGTGGACGGATCCAAATCAAAGACGAGTTCCGTTGGTTCTTCATCCTCACATTGATGGAAGGACACGTGCCACTCCAACGCCGCTTGATTGGCAAGCCAAATCAATGTAGGCAGGTCATTTAACAACACATAGCGGGTGGATTCCCAGACATAAGTCGGAATCCAATCGGGTGCGTAATCAGGCAGATTTTTTTGATAAAACGATTTGTCGTGAATGCCGTGAGGATAACGAATCACAGTCAATAAACGATTTTTCGTATACGGCAGCAGATAAGGGGCGACCTTGATCAGATATTGCAAATAGAGCAGCTTGGTGATACCAGCCTCAGGCCACAACGGCTTGTCCGGATTGGTGATCGAAAGCGTTTTGCCTTCCACTGTCATTTGGTATTCCACCGCGGTTACCGCCATTGCCGTTTCATCTCCAGTCTGACGATTGAATGCATGGTGTAGGGGAGCTATTGAATCTGGGCAAATGTACAATCGGATAGCGCAACATCCACAAACGCTTGAATGCTTGGCTGCCTCATGGTAAAGCCAGATGTCCATTCCATAAATTGCACTTTCACCGTGAGTTCGGGTTTTACCCAGATCGCATCCTTGCTTCTCTCTGGTACCTGTGAGAAAGGATTGTGATGGATGACGAGAGGCTCAATTCTCTTAGTCAGATCCCGCCAATCGTTCGCACTCAGTTTCCCAGTTCCTGCATGGCCAATATATACGAACGTGCCATCGGCGTGATATAAGCCGAGAAGAACGGCGTTCACAATGCCATCACGCAAGGTTACTCCCCCTATAACAGCGAAGAGATCGTGGAAAATCTTCTTTTTTTGCCACCGTTGATCCTTGCCTTTGATGACATAGGTGCTGGTCAGGTCTTTACAAACGATGCCCTCCATCTGGTGTTCCTTCATCACGTGAAACAAGCCAGCCGCATCTTGAAAGTTTTCAACGATCTGGATGTGTGGCTGGGGAATGATGATTTCAGACAGGAGCTCCTGTCTTTCGGATAAAGGGCGATCCACGACGTAATCACCATTACAGTAAAGTACGTCGAAGATCATGTACGTAATGGGAGTTTGTTTGACCGCTAGGCCAAGGTTTTGTTTTTTTCGCACACGATCTCTTTTCATGATTTCTGAAAAAGCGGGACGGTTGCTGTTGAAAGCAATTAGCTCGCCATCGAGTATGACGGAGGAGGCGGAGCAATAGCTGGAGATATCCAATAATTCGGGGTACTGTTCTGTTCGATCGTTAAGTCTCCGATTGATGAGGCGAACCGATTGGCCATCAAAATAGGTGAGCATTCGCACACCGTCCCACTTGATCTGGGCTACCCACTGTTCACCGATAGGTAGGTGAGCGCTTGCGACTGGCTCGAACGGAATGATCGGATTGAGTTTCATAGTACCTCCGCTTTTGCAACCAATGGTAGGTAATAGTCTTCCCATGATAAACGAAATCATTTCGAAAAAAACAACGGATATCGTGAATGGATATCCGTTGTTTTTTCACAGCTATTCTTTTACCCTGAGCAGGCGAAGACTATTGGCTGTTACAATGAGCGTGGCGCCCATATCGGCAAAAATCGCCAGCCATAATGTCAGCCAGCCAGGAACGATGAGCAATAAGGCGACAAGTTTGATTCCAATTGAAAAACTTATGTTTTGCTTGATGATCGCAAGTGCTTTGCGGCTGAGCTTGATTGTAAAGGGCAGCTTGTGAAGCTCATCCCCCATCAACACGATATCAGCCGTTTCCATTGCGGTATCGGTACCTGCTCCGCCCATGGCAATTCCGACTGAGGCAGCCGCAAGAGCGGGGGCGTCGTTTACACCGTCCCCAACCATGGCTACGCTGCCGCATTCTTCCCTGAGCTGTTTGATGTGGTGAAGTTTCGCTTCCGGAAGCAGTTCCGCCTTGATTTCGGCAATGCCTAGCCGGTTGCCAATCGCCTCTGCCGTGGCTTGATTGTCGCCGGTGAGCATTGTGGTTCGGACGACACCGAGTTGTTTCAGCTGGTTAAGCGTAGTTTTACTGGAATCGCGAACATCATCCGCAACTGCAATCAGCCCAAGGATTTGCGAATCGGTACCGAGTGCTATGACCGTTTTTCCTTCATTTTGCAGGGTGCGAATCGTTATAGAAATCGGCGGGGTCAGGATGGCGGAGTTGATTTCAGCCAGATATGCTGGATTCCCCAGGTAATAGGTCCTGCCATTTACTTTTGCGTTGACGCCCTTTCCGGTAACAGAGTGGAAATCCTCAACCGTGGAACATAAGTCAACCCCGCTATTTTTAGCCTTACGTACAATGGCGGAAGCAAGAGGGTGTTGGGAGCCTTTTTCCAGTATGGCTGCCATTTGAAGCAACTCATTTTCGTTAAGCTCAATAGGAATCAGGTCCGTTACTTCCGGCATGCCCTTGGTCAACGTTCCCGTTTTATCGAATGCTATGGCCGAAAGTTTTCCTGCCTCTTCCAAATAAATGCCGCCTTTTATGAGAACGCCGCTTCTGGCAGCTTTGCCAATGGCCGTCACAATCGCAATCGGTGTTGAGATCACGAGGGCGCACGGGCAGCCAACAACCAAGACAGCCAGCCCACGATACACCCATTCGCCCCAACTGCCTGACAGAAAAAGAGGGGGGAGCAATGCGACTGCAAGTGCAACGAGCATGATTGCTGGCGTATAGAATTTGGCGAACGTATCGACAAAAGCTTGCGAAGGAGCGCGCTCGGCTTGAGCTTCCTCGACCAGATGAATGATTTTGGCAATGGTCGTATCATCCACGTGTTTTGTCACTTTTACTTCGAGAAGACCTTCTTCATTCAAGGTTCCCGCAAAGACCTCATCATTGATCGTTTTGCTGATCGGTATCGATTCGCCAGTAATGGCCGCTTGGTTGACCGTTGAGTTCCCTTTCACGATAATGCCATCCATTGCCAGCTTTTGCCCCGGCTTCACGATCATGATGTCCCCGATCATGATTTCATCAACATTTACCGTTTCTTCTTGATTATTTCTTTTGACGAGAGCCACTTTTGGCGCCAAATCCATGAGAGACCGGATTGATTGGCGGGCCTTTTCCATCGAGAAACGCTCCAGAGCTTCACTGATGGCAAATAAAATAACGACCGTAGCTCCTTCGCCCCATTCGCCAAGGATGGCAGCGCCGACCACAGCGACAGTCATGAGGGTGCTCATATCGAATTGCAGGCGAAAGAGGTTTCTCCCCCCTTTTATAAAGAGAGAATAGCCCCCAAGCAAGATGGATGCCGCAAAAAAAAGGACAGAAGCAGTGGTTTCTTCAGGAAAAACATATCCGATAATCAGGAAGAGGCCAGAGACGAGGACGTTCCAATGCTCTTTGGCAAAAGGTTCTCGCAGCGGCTGATTTCTTTCCTTTTCCGGATACAATTTCAGATTGTCGAACGAGCCGGCTTTTTCTAGAGCTTCAACGGTTGTCTCTCCGTATACTGTGATTTTGGATGCGCCAAAGTTGACTTGTGCGTTTGAGACACCTGCAAGATGCTTTACGTTGTTTTCAAACTTCATGGCACAATTGGCACAGGTTAGCCCTTGGATGCGATAGACCTGTTTCGGATCAGGATGAGTCGTTGACATGGATAGCCACCTCCTGTGAGAAATCCTATTTCCTTTTAGTTTATCACCTTAATTCGACATATTCAAATGAATGTTTGAATGATGGGTGATTTTGCTTCAGTACTTATGATGTACAGGATGCCCTTCAAACCGGTGTAAGTTCAGTGAACAATAGCCGACACTTCGGCAATGAAAACAAGGCCAACGGGAAGGATGTTGGCCTTGATTACGTTTGAAGCATAACCCGATAGATGTCAATTAATTGGGGAATTACTTTCTGAATATCATGCCTTTCCGCAGCGTACTTCCGGCTTTTGATACCTGTTTCGTGTCTTTTCGATGCATCGTTCAGAAGCGGGCCAAGGACTTGATACAGGTTATCCGGATTCGCGCTGATAATGGGAAGATTTGCAGGGAAGGTGTGCCGCAGATCTTCTCTAATATAAGAAACGACAGGTTTGCCAAGAGCCATTGCTTCAACGGCAAAAAGACCGTAAGAGCCGACAAGCAACTGGTCGATCACAATATCCGCCTGCTTGTAAATCGCCAGTGCTTCCTCATTGCTGATCTTTTCAATTCTCTTGTAATCAAAGGAAAAGCCGTCGTTGCGCAATTTGGTAAGTGTCTCTTCGATGTGTTTGGTTCCTTTGAAAGCAGGTTGTGTGGGAGCGTGGATGACCAATGGCTTTTTTTTGTCCGGTTGGGGATAAAAGGGGATCGTCCCGGAAACGTCAAAGAGGAGAGGAAGGATATAGATGTTGGGATAATAGTCCTTTACGTATGCATACAACTCGTAATCTTGGATGATCACCGTTTTGATCCATTCGCTGTTTCGTTTCAATCGTTCCAGCATTTTGTCGTCTGACATCGGGTTGCACGGGTCCAAAAGGTAGGGACTCATGATGCGTGCCTTTTCCTTTAAGCGTACATCATTCCCCCACTGATGCATGACAAACTTTTTGCCTTTGTTTTGCAAATCTTTCAGATCGCGCAAATCTTCAAATAAAGTAGAGCCAAAATGATAGTGAAAAATATCATAATCGTTCTTGATTTCCTCGAATTGCGTAACAACCGATACCCAATCCGCATTCACAATGCCGTCTTTATAATTCAGATAGGTTTGATACGTATTAAAGCCGATAGCCGTATGACCTTGTGCGCGTAGTCCCTTCACCATATAGCCCATTTGACCGGCGATATTAATGGGACAATGAAAAATGCGGAACTTTTCATCCATTTATCATCACCCTTTTCTCTTCGCTAATCCATTATATGTAAAAGCTTCTTTTCGCGAATAAAACAGGCCACGTCTTTAGAATTTGATGGTTTGTATCGGACAGACACCCACTCCATTTTATTCCGACTACATACATTAGGATAGATGAAAGTCCGATGCACTGTGATTTTTTGGGCCATGGTCGAAAAAGAGGAGGTTGGAGAATGAAGATATTAGCCCTACTGTCGTTTGATATTTTCCGACATTCAATCGGAGAGGCGCTGGAGAGTTTGGGGCATGAAGTGCGTTATCTTGAGCGTTTCGACGAGGAGCAGCTGGAGAATACCGTTCTTTCTTTTCAGCCGGAACTTGTTCTTAGTATGGGGTGGGATATCTGGCATGTGGATTTTTATGGTGAGGGGCGGTTGCCCAATGTAAAGGAGATTCTGCACAAGCATCAGCTGTTCCATGTCTACTATGCAGAGGAAGATTGGCTCCATCATGAGAATTGGTCGCGGCTTTACGTGGCAGAGGTTGAACCGGATTTTGTCTTGACAAGAAGTGCGACGTGTATTCCGAAATACGAAAAAATGGGCGTTCCTGCTGTGGAATTTGATGTTGGCTGCAATCCGGATTTTCACAAGCCTGTATCCAGCCAGCCGCAATATGAATGCGATGTAGCTGTTATCGCGAACGGCCATTTCGGATTTGGGGAAATTCGCTCGAAAAGCATTTCCGATTTGATTGTGGCCCTCTTTGATCAGCCTTTTCAGACAAAGATATGGGGCAACGGATGGGATCAGGTCGGAAACTTTCATGGTGGAAAGATTGCTCCTGCATACATGCTGCAAGGGAAGCTGCCCTTTTCTGAAACCCCAAAGGTATACAGTTCCGCAAAGATATGCATCAGCGTGCAAACATGTAATGACCAATTAAGCAATCGCACCTACGATATTTTGTCTTCAGGTGGTTTTTTGCTAACGTCAGATTCCCCCGCCGTTAGGGAAAAACTGATGCCCGGGGTAAACTGCGCTGTCTCGAAATCTCCGGAGGATACGGTACGGTTAATCAAGCATTTTCTCGAACATCCTGATGAACGAGTGCAAATAGCCAGAGCAGGTCGGGAATATGCAATCGAGCATTTTGCCTATCAGAAGACAATCCCCCTCGTGTGGCCCCGCATCATGTCTGCTTATGAGCAATTCAGGAAAAGCCCGCTTACTGCCCGTCCAAACATTACGCTGGAATTGGAAAAAATGCACTTTACGGATTGGTTCTCGTACAATGCCATCGATACCTCCCCCGGTTATCTTTTCCCTGGTGGGGAAGGCAATAGCTACATTCAGGCAATTCGCCCGGTAAGAGCAAATAAAAGCCATGCATTAACCCTGGACGTTGCCCGTGAAAAAAATGGTCAAACACCGGAATTAACGATTGTCGTCCAATATCTAAGGGAAGATCATTCATTTCTTTCATACGGGTTATCAGACACGATCAAAGTTGTTAGCAACGTCTGCCAAAAGGTTTCCTATCAGACGGCAAAAGTCCCGCCAGAAGCATTCTATGCAATGGTGATCATCAACAAACTACCCAATCCAGATTCGGCAGGGATTATCCTGCAACAGCTGCATTACGACCCGTTGCAGTAAAGCATCTTGTTAAAAATAAGTAATCAATCATTATGGCGAGTGGCTGACTCCTTCCGGTGGTCGGGCATACTAACGACGAAGTGCCCTAGATCGTGAAGGGGAGTGATTGAGGCTTGAGACGATTCATTGGCATGCTCGCATTCGTAGGGCTATGGTGGGGAAGCGGGATGGTTAGCTATGCAGCCTCTCCTGTTCTCATTCCGATACATGTGATTATTGATGCCGGACATGGAGGCGTAGACGGAGGGGCGAGTTATCAAAACCTGTTGGAGAAAGAAATTAATCTGCAAATTGCCAAGCTTCTTTACACGAAACTGAATCAGCAAGGATACCAAGTTGTACTAAATCGATCCGGAGATTACGCCTTAAGTGAGGAGAACAACTGGTTAAACAGCTTTTCCCGCCATCTGAGGGACCTTGCGCAACGAAAACATTTGGCTGCCGAGCTGCAGGCAGAAATGATGGTCAGCATTCATGCCAATTGGGCCAGCAATCCAACCAAGCGTGGCCCCCTTGTGCTGTATCAAAAAAATAATCAAAGTTTCATGCTTGCGGATATGATCCAGCATTCGCTCAATCATGTGTATAAGGTGAAAGAGGAGCCAATCCAGGGTGGTCGTTATTATCTTCTTAAACAATCGCTATGTCCAACCGTCATTGTCGAGATTGGCTACCTGAGCAATGCGCAGGACCGCCAATGGATGACGAATCCAAAGCAGCAGGCGATCCTCGCCGATGCAATTGCGACTGCGATATCCGAATACTTCATTCTCGTAGGTGAGATGGAACCAGCCCGTGAAACAACCACCTGATGGTGAATTCAGGTGGTTGTTTGCATGGGTTTACAGTTTTTCTATCGTTTGCTACTCTGCTTTTTTACGCCGCAATTTTTTCGTTGTGGTTGTCGTTTCAGTGGCAGCAGGAGGAGGTGCTGCAGTTTTCCTGGCGGCTGGGCTGGCTGGTGTCGGAGCAGGTACGGTAGGAACCGGTGTACCAATTTCCTGCGAAGTGGCTTGGAGACTCGCTTTTAATGCCTGCATCAGATCGACGACGTTGGCCCGCGGGGCAGCAGGCGATACGGCGACTTCTTTTCCTTCCAGTTTGCGGTCAATCAATTGCTGCAAATCTTGACGGTACTCATCCGTATATTTGCCGGGTTCGAAGGCAGTGGACATGTTGGTGATTAATTCTTCCGCCATCTTCAATTCGTGCTCAGCGATGGGCAAAGGTTCAGCAGAAAGCGCCGGCACTTGCGACACAGGCCGGACCTCATCCGGATAGTAGATCGTTTCAAGCAGGATACAGTTCTCAAAAATACGGACAGCAGCCAAGCTTTGACGATTGCGCAAGGTAAAGCGGGCAATAGCGATTTTTCCTGTATTGCGCATGGCCGCTTGCAATAAAGCATATGCTTTCTCGCCAGACTCCTGCGGTGCGAGGTAATAGCTTTTATCAAAATAAATCGGATCGATTTGGGCCAAATCCACAAAATCCAGAATTTCGATATTTCTTCGCGTCTCGGGGGTCAAGCTTTCCATATCTTCGTCCGACACGATGACAAAGTTACCTTTTTCATATTCAAAGCCTCGCACAATCTCGCTCGCTTCGAGTTCTCGGTCGCAATGGGGACACAGCTTCGCATAACGAATCGGCGTATGGCATTCCTTGTGCAATTGGCGAAAGCGGATATCCCGCTCTTCTGTTGCGGTAAACATGCGTACAGGAATATTGACCAGACCAAAGCTAATTGAGCCTTTCCAGACAGTATGCATCGAGCACCTCCTGCGGGCTGCATTGATTTAGGGTTAGTATCGCCCGTTGTTCGCTGGCCTGTACGAAGCAACTTTTGTCATCATGAAAAGGAAAAAGCCGATCCTTTTTGAAAAAGATCGGCTGGGGGTCAAGCAAATATTAACGACCGTGTTTGGTGATATCCTTCTGATCTGCATCCGACTGCATTTCGCGAGCCAGCTCGACGTATTGGCCAGTGCGGTCAGCCAACGATTGCACGGCTGCGGCCTGTTGCTTGCGTTTGGAAGGGAGTTTTTTTGCCATTCGGTTGCGCCTCCTTCACGGTGGATAGCAATATTGTTTCCCTTCGTGCTCAGGAGCATTCTTTTGCATAAAAAAAGACCTCACTGTTTCCAGTGAGGCAGCGGCCAATGGTTCCCGCGCAGGGAACGATGACATGAACGCTCCTATCAGACAATTCATGTGCTCGTAAGGCCGCTTTTCAATTATGGGAGAGGAGAAACCGGAGGAAGAGCTTATGGGGAAACGTAAGTCTTCTCCGCGGTTGTCAGCGACACCCTTGCGTCGCTAGTTCTATTCTTTACCAGTTATTTTTTTTGTATACATTCCCCAGTTGAATTTTTGCGAGCATTTTCAGGTTGTGTTAGTATGTAAGCAAACTTTTCCATGGATTGTGAGAGGTACATATGCGAGTGATTGCAGGAGAACACAAAGGACGGCCACTAGCAGCCGTACCGGGGAAGGGCACGCGCCCGACCACCGACAAAGTCAAAGAATCGATCTTCAACATGATCGGCCCCTATTTTGATGGAGGGTGGGCCCTTGATTTATATGCAGGAACCGGCGGATTAGGCATTGAAGCGTTAAGCAGGGGAATGGAGAAAGCGGTATTTGTAGAGATTGATTCCCGGGCATTTGCCGTTGTGAAGGAAAACATTGCAGCCCTGCGTTTGGAAGAGAAAGCTGAGCTTTACCGCAACGATTCCAGACGCGCCTTGAAAGCGTTGGCCAAGCGAGAGATACAATTTGACGCTGTCTTTTTGGACCCTCCCTATGCCAAGCAAAAAATAGAGGAAGAGATCGCTATTTTGCAAGAATCATCCTTGCTTGCGCCTGATGCTTGGATTGTGGCAGAGCATGATGCGGATGATCGTCTGGCTGAAACGATCGGGGCTTGCCGCTGCGAGCGTTCTGCAGTCTATGGAGATACGAGAATTTCCATTTACCGTTTTGATCCGGAGGAGGAGGAAATAGGATGACGATTGCTGTATGCTCAGGAAGCTTTGATCCGGTTACCAATGGGCACCTGGACATCATCGAACGCGGCGCCCGCATTTTTGACAAGGTGATTATTGCTGTTTTACATAATTCGAAAAAACAGTCACTGTTTACGGTAGAAGAACGGCTCGAATTGCTCAAGCAAGCAACCGCCCATCTTCCCAATGTGGAAATTGACTCGTTTGACGGTCTGTTGGTGGATTATATGAAAAAAAAGCAGGCCCAGGTCATCCTCCGTGGCCTGCGTGCAGTTTCTGATTTTGAATATGAGATGCCCATTGCTGCCATGAACCGAAAGCTGAATGAGGATGTGGAGACGTTCTTCCTGATGACGAACAGTCAGTATTCCTTTATCAGTTCCAGCATTGTGAAAGAAGTGGCCAGGTATCATGCAAGTGTCAGCGATCTGGTCCCCCCGGTCGTGGCACAGGCACTCCAGGAGAAATTTGCAGACCAATAGGCTGATTACCGATACGATTTCCGCCACCCTTTGACAAAGATGACGCTGAGCAAGATCAAGAACAAGGAGATGGCCAGGGCAATCAGCCCCGACTGGGAAAACACATGCCACCATTGCAGCATGGGATGCGTCTCCTGTTGTCCGAGGAAGACCGGCAGAGTGTCTGTCATCGACATCGCGAGCTGGGAGAGTGGGTTCCACAGGAGAAAGGTCATGACGACAGCGGTGCATGCATGCAGAACCCGTGCAAAAAGATAGGGAGCAACCCGAATGTCCGTCTGGCTCAAGATGCTGGCTACCTGAGCATGAACGCTTAGCCCGCCCCAGGACACGATCGCGCTGGCTACAGCTGTTTTCCACATGAGCGAAATATGACTGGGGACTTCACTTGCAGCCTGCGCTCCGAGTGTGACCTCAAACAGCCCCGCGATAAATGCCTTGGAAAAAGCAGGAGGAAAGCCAAGCGGTCCGAGAATGATGTGCAAAATCGTTGACATCAGCTGCGTGACGTGGATGGTTTGCAAAAGTTGAATGAGTACAGAGAAGACAATGAGGAAACCACCGATCATAAGCAGGGTCTGCAGAGCAGAATGAACGGCTTCACCCATCAGCTTGCCAAATGGCCGTCCATCCCGAATCCGGGCGCGATGCATGGCTTGGAGCGCACGAATGGCTAAGGGCAGCTGGTTTTTCATCAGCTTTTTGCTCGATGGATCGGCGACGGCATGGAAACGAAAAAGGATCCCGATCAGCAGGGCAGAAAGATAATGAGTGGTCGCGAGCACAAAGCCGAGCTGTTCACTGTGAAAAAAACCGATGGCGACGGCTCCAATCACGAATAGCGGATCGCCCGTGGTGGCAAAGGAGACGAGACGCTCTCCTTCCGCTCGTGTGAGGCCACCATTTTCGCGTAGACGCGTTGTTAATTTGGCGGCAACCGGATAACCGGAGGAAAAGCCCATGGTCAACACGAAGCCGCCTGTGCCGGGTACATTAAACAGAGGGCGCATCAAGGGCTCCAATAAAACGCCGACAAAATGAACGACGCCAACCCCCATTAATATCTCCGAGACCACAATGAAGGGAAGGGTAGCAGGAAAGACAACTTCCCACCACACTTTTAATCCGTCGAGGGCAGCCTGAAAGGACGTCTCAGGATTGGAGACGAGGGTAATGACCAGGCCAATCGACAAGAGTGCAAGCAACAGTGTGAGGATAGGAGAACGACGTGTCATAACTTCCTCCTGGACATGAAGGTTAGTACATGTCTACGTTGAAAAGGAAAAAACTATTCGCCCAAGCTATACATAAACATGGGGAGAAAATGGGCGTGACGAACATATACGTGTTGTGTAAGGGGGGTAGATGCCTGTGGAAGGCAGAAAAAAACCAACCGTAGGACTCGCACTCGGGTCAGGAGGGGCACGTGGTTTCGCCCACATCGGAGTACTGAAAGTGTTCGAAGCGCACGGTATTCAATGCGATCTATTGGCGGGCAGCAGTATGGGAAGCTTAATTGCCGCCCTTTACGCCAACGGGATTGAACCGCATATGATGGAAAAGCTCGCGATGAATCTGAAACGGAAGCATTGGCTGGATGTGATCGTGCCCAATCTGGGATTTGTTGCAGGGGATAAAATCAAGCAGCTTATTCGATTGCTGACGCATGGCAAGAAGATTGAAGAGCTGGATAAGGAGCTCGCCATCGTGGCTACGGACATCGAGACAGGTGAGCGAGTGGTCTTTCGCGAAGGACCTGTTGATCAAGCCGTGCGGGCGAGTATTTCCATCCCCGGCATTTTTGTCCCAGAACGGGTTGGGGACCGCTTGCTGGTAGACGGTGGAGTGATCGATCGTGTACCGATTACAGTTGTCAGAGAGATGGGCGCTGATATCGTGATCGCCATTGATGTCGCCCAGTTCGATACCAAAATGAAAGTGGCCTCGATCTTTGATGTGATCGCCCAAACGATCGATGTCATGGAGAGGGAGATCTTGCGTCATCGCATGCTTTCGGCTAATCTGGTAATCCGGCCGAATGTAGGACATTATAGCAGTATCTCTTATAATGGCATTGAGGAGATCATTGCGGAAGGAGAACGAACTGCGCTTGAACACGTGGATGAAATCAAGCAATTGATTGGACAATGGGAGGCAGAGAAATGACGGAGGAACACCACATGCCTGACCATCTGCAGGCAAGTAGAATCCGCATCTTACCGTGGGTCATGCTGTTTGTCATGCTACTCATGGTAGCATCCATCTTTATTCCTGTACCTTATTATGTCATGCGGCCAGGGTCAGCCGTGGCATTAGGACCCATTATTCAGGTGGAAGAAGGCAAAAAGGATGCGAAAGGTTCATTCATGCTCACCACCGTGCGGATGGGAGAGGCCAATCCCTTCTGGTATGTTTATGCCCACTTGTCACCAGATGCGGAACTGGTCGAAAAGGAAAGCGTATTGAATGGCGGATCGGATGAGGATTTCACGAAACGAGAGCAGGCCGTCATGCAGAATTCGCAAAAAATCGCGGAGGCGGTAGCATTTCGTCTGGCGGGGTATCCAGTCAAGGTCGAAAACCACGGTGTGACGGTAATGGGAACGGCGGAAGGCCTGCCTGCAAAAGGGAAACTGCAGGTTGGGGATGTGATCATCGCGGTTGACGGACAAAAAACGATGGAGCGTACCATACTGCAGCAATACTTGGTCAAGAAAAAGGTTGGAGAGACCGTGGAGATTACCTTTTTGCGCGATGAAGAAGAGCGCACCGAGTCCATTACCCTCGCGGAAATCTCCGATGAAAACGGCAAAAGGCCAGGAATCGGCATCAGTCTGGATAATTACCAAACCATCGAAATACCGAGAGAAGTGACGATCGCCTCCAAAAATATCGGGGGGCCTTCCGCCGGTCTCATGTTTACCTTAGAGATTTACGATCAGCTCAAGAAAGATCTCGATTTGACACGGGGTTATAAGATTGCCGGCACCGGCACGATCTCCGACGATGGTACGATTGGGCGAATCGGCGGCATCAATCATAAGATCGTGGCTGCCGACAGTGCAGGAGCCGAGATCTTTTTTGCCCCGGATGATGAGGGATATGCCACCTCCAACTATGAGGATGCAGTGGCAACGGCGAAACGCATCGGCACTACGATGAAAATCATCCCCGTAAAAAATGTCCGTGACGCGCTCAAATATTTGTCTGCGCTTGCGCCGAAGCAATCGTAGCAGATGTTTAGCCTGTCAAGGAAAATAGGTTGACAAAGATTTGGGCAAAAGCTATAATCATCCTTGTTGTGTTTGAGGTGAATGAAAGTGAACATTAAGATTACCGAGCTCGATCATCGAAAAGGTGAGCCTCTTTCATTCCGACTCACACTTGATCCCGTCGAATTGAAAGATCGACATCAAGAAGTGCGCGGATTGACCCCTGTTGAAACGACGGGAGAAGCAGCAAAGCTGGGGGAGCTTTACTACGTAAAGGGTGAGATGGACACGGATGTGAATTTTGTCTGTGCCCGTTGTCTAAAACCGTTTACGGAGCATATGAGCATCCCGTTCTCAGAAACCTTCACGACCAACGAGTCTGAAGTGAATATGGACGAGGATAGTGAAATCCATCTTCTCGAGGGAGATGAGATTGAACTGACACCGCTGCTGCAAGAGGATTTTTTACTGGCAATGCCAACCTTCCCGCTTTGTGAGGAAGATTGTCAGGGGCTGTGCCCATCCTGTGGCATCAATCGCAATGAAGGCAGCTGTAGTTGCAATACAGAGCGTATCGATCCGCGGCTTGCTGGATTGGCAGACTTTTTTGCCAAAGACAAAGAATGATTCATTATTGTTTTCAAAATGAGGCTGTTTTTCAGCTTTATTTTTGAACGGATGGCTGAAGTGTTTATTGTCCTTCCCATCCGGATATAAGGGATGTCAAACCTCTTATCGTTGCACTCGATTCTGTTGAATGCTCCCATAGAGGCCCTAAGAGACAGACGTACTTACCAGTTGAAGGAGGTGTAAGGAAGATGGCAGTACCTCAACGGAGAACTTCCAAAACCCGTAAAAGAATGCGCCGTACGCATTTCAAATTAGAGATTCCAGGCATGGTTAAATGCGATAACTGCGGCGAGCACAAGCTTGCGCACCGCGTTTGCCCGAGCTGCGGACACTATAAAGGTGTGAAAGTAGCAAAATAATGAAAAAGCAGGGTGATACTCTCACCTTGCTTTTTTATTTTTTCCACAAGCAGCGTGTCATGATATTGACGAGGTTCCTTTCCATTTTGTAAAATAGTCGTCCGGCCATCGAAAGGGAGGGGAAACATGGTCTATTGGCGGATTATCCGTAAGAGCTATATTCGCAATCTTCAGTATCGTGTCTCGCATCTGATTAATAATGTCGCAAGTGCCATTTTTGGGTTTGTCTATATGGCCATCTGGTTTGGTGTACTGGATGGCAGGGCTGGAAACAGTCCCTATGATCAACAGACGATGGCCCAATACATAACACTGACGCAATGCTTGCTATGGGTGACTACCTTTCGCACGCCTGGCCTTGGTATCCAGAACGGGGTGAGGACAGGGGCAGTCAGCACAGATTTGATGCGGCCGATCTCTTATTTTCTCTATGTGATCAGCATGGAATTTGGAAAGGTCGTTTATAGCTTTTTGTATCGTTTTATTCCGGTTGGCCTGATTTTGGGCTGTATCGCTGGATTTTCTTTTCCTCAACAGCTGCAAACTTACCTCTGGTTCTTACTCTCCTTGCTTTTTGCTGTTTTTCTAGGGCTTCTCTTGTTTTACATCACGGGCATTTCCTCTTTTTGGACAACCGAAATTCGCTGGTCCCATAATATTTTGATAACCTTAATATTTGGATTGGGCGGACAGATGATTCCTGTCGAGCTGTTGCCGGGAATTTTAGGTCAGCTTAGCTTGTACCTGCCTTTTTCAGGTATTTTATATACACCAGCGATGATTTTTTTGGAGCGTATCGACCCCGGTATGATCGCGCGACAAGCGGGTTGGGCCATTGTGCTTACCTGTGTCGCCTTGCTCCTTACTGGCAGGGCGCGTCGAAAAGTGGAGGTGCAAGGAGGGTAGCATGTTCTGGTTATACCGAAAACTCATGTTGGCAAGTGTACGTGCGCAAATGCAATACAAGCTTAATTTTCTTACAACAGCAGCGACGACAGGGTTAATCATGGTCATTGACTTTCTCGTATTGTCTGCGATATTGCAACGGTTTGATCAGGTGAAAGGGTGGAACATTTATGAGGTCGGTGTGCTTTATGGCCTGGCTTCAGCGTCCATGTCCCTCTATCGAATGTTTGCTCCGGAAATTCATGATTTCGAACGGTATATCGTTTTTGGCGATTTCGATCAGCTGCTTACGCGGCCGGTATCTCCGTTGACGTTGTTGCTTACGAAAAATATCGAATTGGCCCGAATTGGAGGCGTCGTGCAGGGGCTTGCCATCCTGATCATTTCCTTGCAGGGCATGCATGAGGCAGGAAAAAGCATCGGCTACCTGGTTGCTTATGTGCCGATAAGCTTGGCGGTTGGCACGGTCATCCTGTTTTCAGTCGGATTAGCGACAGCGACGATTGGCTTTTGGACAGGGCAGATAAAGGATTTGCAGACATTTACACTGTATGCGCCTGCTACTGCTGCCAATTATCCCATCAGTCTGTACCCAGGGTGGTTGAAGCTTCTGTTTTATACCGTGATACCCGTAGCGTTTATGAACTATTTACCCATGTTATATCTGCTGGATAAAGGCGGCTCGTGGATAACGCTATTGATTCCTTTGGGGATGGCGGCGTTGGTCTGCTTTCTGGCGCTTCGCTTCTGGCAGTATGGAATTCGTCATTATCACAGTACGGGAAGCTAGGGGGAAGATTATGATTGAAGCGTATGAATTGGGTAAAACATTTCGCATGACGAAGGCCGGAAAGGGTATGTTCGGAGCGGCAAGAGCCTTATTTTCCAGCGCATATACCGAAGTGCAAGCGGTGGATCAAGTCTCCTTTCAGATTGAAGAAGGAGAATTCGTCGGGTACATCGGTCCAAATGGAGCGGGGAAATCAACAACAATTAAAATGCTGTCGGGGATTCTTCATCCGTCACGCGGTATGGTCAAGGTAGCAGGGTACAGCCCGCAGGAACAGCGCAAGGAAGTTGCGAAGCGCATTGGTGTAGTTTTCGGACAGCGAACACAGCTGTGGTGGGATTTGCCGGTTCGTGATTCCTTGGAAATCTTGCAAGCGATGTACAAGATTGATGATGCCGTCTACCGCAAAGCAATGCTTCGCTATGATGATTTGCTAGATTTGCAGGAATTCATGGACACGCCTGTGCGTAAACTCTCATTAGGACAGCGGATGCGTGCAGACTTGGCTGCGGCGCTGTTGCACGATCCCCCGGTGCTTTTTTTGGATGAACCGACAATCGGACTGGATGTCCTGGCCAAAAAGAAAATCCGTGAGTTTCTGCAACAGATCAACCGGATTGAGAAAAAAACCGTTCTGTTGACGACGCATGATATGGATGATATCGAGCAGTTGTGTGAACGGATTATTCTGATTAATCACGGAAAAGTCGTATTGGACGGTTCTTTACGCCAGTTGCGGGAGCAGATTGGCTTGCCAAGCGTGATGGTGATCGAGTATCGTCACGAACCGAGTGCGACAGATGAGCTCTCCAGGCAGGGAGTAGAAAAAACAGAGTGGGAGGGCAATCAGCTGCACATTCATTTTGATAAAACAAAGGTGTCCGCTCTGCAGATTTTGACGGAAATCGGCCGTTGGGGAGAACCGATCGATATCCAGATCAAAGAGCCTGAAATTGAAGATATCATCCGAATGATGTATTGAAGGGTTGTAAAAGCGGTTGGGTTATCCTATACTATCTTTAGTACCTGGTAATAAAAACTACTCGCAATTTATCGGCAGGATTGCGGCATGGGGGTGCCTGTTATCGCCCGACTAGCGAAAAAAGATCGCCAAACCCGACTGATTCAACGGTTGCAGGAAAATCCGTTTGAGACGGATGAGGATTTGGCAGAGCGTTTTAACGTCAGTATTCAAACCATACGTCTGGATCGCCTGGAATTAGGCATTCCGGAATTGCGTGAACGAATCAAATCGGTTGCGGAGAAAAGCTTTGACCATGTCAAGTCGCTCGGCATCGAGGAGGTCATCGGGGAAATGATTGACCTGCAGCTCGATGAACAAGCGATCTCCGTACTGGAAATAAAGGAAGAGCATGTGTTTACCCGCACGCAGATTGCACGCGGTCACTACATATTTGCACAGGCTAACTCACTGGCTGTTGCTGTGATGAATGCGGATGTAGCATTGACGGCTACGGCACGTATTCGTTTTGTTCGACCTGTCCGCCTCGGCGAAAAACTGGTCGCGAAAGCGGTGGTTCGTAGTCGAGATGGAGATGAATGCAAAGTCCGTGTCGAGACAAAAGTACAGGGCGAGACTGTTTTTACCGCAACCTTCCGTGTGTTTCGCATGGCGGAAGAAAAGTTGCTCGAAACTAGTGAGGCACAGCTGAAGCCGTAACCGTAACTTCTTAGAGGAGGAAGTACCTTGCGTATTGCCATAGATGCAATGGGAGGAGATCATGCACCGCTGAGCAATGTGCGTGGAGCATTGGCAGCTGTCCAGGCAGATCCCTCTCTCACTGTTATTTTGGTGGGGGATGAAGCCGCCATCAAAAAACATTTGCCGGTAGAAATTCCAGCAGGCATTGAAATTCGTCATACGACGGAAGTGATTGAGGCGGACGATGAGCCGGTGAAGGCTGTCCGCAGGAAAAAAGACGCTTCGATGGTCGTGACCATTCAGCTCGCACGTGAAGGGGAAGCGGATGCAGCCATTTCGGCTGGCAATACGGGAGCTTTGATGACTGCAGGACTATTGATTGCCGGACGCATGAAAGGCATCGAGCGGCCAGCATTGGCAGCTTTTATCCCCAATATGAAGGGGAGAGTTACCTTGACCCTCGATGTGGGAGCCAATATGGATGCCAAGCCGTATCATTTGGTTCAGTATGCAATCATGGGTAGCATGTACGTCGAAAAAGTGCTTGGCTTTGAACAGCCGATCGTCGGTTTGCTCAATGTGGGAACCGAAGAGGCAAAAGGAAACGAACTGACCAAGGCCGTCTTTCCGCTTTTGCAAAAAGCGCCGATCCGCTTCATTGGCAATGTGGAGGCGCGTGACATTCTTCAAGGTGGGACCGATGTCATTGTCTGCGACGGTTTTGCCGGAAACGTGCTGTTGAAGACACTGGAGGGCAGTGTAGCAACGGTCTTTGGCCAATTGAAGAAGGAATTCACTTCCAGTTTCTTGAATAAGTTGGCGGCTGCCATTTTAAAGCCAAGTCTGGTCCGCTTTAAAAAACAAATGGATTATGCCGAGTACGGTGGAGCTCCGCTTTTAGGGTTGAAACACCCGGTATTCAAGGCGCATGGCTCCTCTAGTGAGCGAGCGATCCAAAGTGCCCTTTTGACGGCAGCGCGTTTTGTGCGGCAAGATGTGAATCAATACATTCAGGCAGAATTAGAAAAAGACATCTACCATGAAGGTGAGTGAGGAAACATGAATGGATTACGATCTGTAGGAATTTTGGGGACAGGATCATATACACCCGAGAAAGTGCTGACAAATGCGGATCTGGAAAAAATGGTGGAAACCTCTGACGAATGGATCGTGACGCGTACGGGTATCCGAGAGCGCCGCATCTGCTCGCCGGAAGAGGCATCCTCCGATCTGGCGTTTGAAGCAGCGAAAAAGGCGCTGGAAAAAGCAAAGATCAGCGCGGAACAGCTTGACATGATTATTGTAGCGACCGTAACTCCGGATACCATGTTTCCATCTACTGCCTGCATCCTGCAGGAAAAGCTGGGTGCTTCCAAAGCATCCGCACTGGATGTGTCTGCGGCGTGCACAGGTTTTCTGTATGGTGTGGCAACAGGTACACAATTCATTGCAAATGGACTGTACCGCTACGTCCTGGTAATCGGTGTGGAAACCTTATCAAAAATCACGAACTATAAAGATCGCAATACTTGTGTCCTGTTCGGTGATGGAGCGGGCGCAGCCGTACTCGGCCCTGTTGCGGAAGGCACTGGCTTCCAGTCCTTTGATCTGGGCGCAGACGGATCGGGCGGTCATCTGTTGTCCCAGCCAGCCGGCGGATCCCGCATGCCTGCAACAGCGGAAACCGTTGCCAATAATCTACACTATCTGACGATGGCGGGCAGTGAGGTATTCAAGTTCGCTGTTCGTGTGATGAACTCAGCAACAGAGACGGTTCTTGAAAAAGCCGGAGTAGACAAGGAACAGATCGATTTGCTTGTCCCGCATCAAGCCAATTTGCGCATTATTGACTCCGCGATCAAACGCTTTGGATTATCCGAAGACAAAGTCGCGATCAATTTGGATCGTTATGGTAACATGTCCTCTGCCTCCATTCCGGTAGCGCTGGACGAAGCCGTGGAAGCAGGGCGTGTAAAAGACGGAGACAATGTGGTGCTGGTAGGCTTCGGCGGCGGTCTGACATGGGGAGCAACACTCCTTCGCTGGAACACAACAGAGGCTTAATTTTGGAAAGGGGGCACTCGTCATGGGGAAAATTGCATTCGTTTTTCCAGGACAGGGTTCACAATTTGTAGGCATGGGAGCAGAATTGGTGAGTCAGTCTGCTGCGGCCAAAGAAATTTTTCAACAAGCGGATGAGGCGCTCGGTTTTTCGTTATCCGGTCTTTGCTTTTCAGGTCCGGAGGAAGAGCTTCGCCTGACAGCAAATACGCAACCGGCCATTCTTACGGCGAGCATGGCGGTATATGCGGCATTAAAAGAAATGGTACCCAATTTCCGTCCTGATTTTGTGGCGGGGCACAGCTTGGGTGAATATTCCGCTCTCTGCGCTGCAGGCACGCTTTCCTTTGCGGATGCAGTAAGAACGGTTCGCTCCCGCGGTCAATTCATGGAAGAAGCGGTCCCGGCCGGACAAGGCGCGATGGCAGCGGTTCTTGGGATGGATCGTGAGCTGCTTCACTCGGTATGCCAAGGCGTGAGCCAAGAGGGATATCCGGTTCAACTCGCCAATCTGAATTCACCTGGCCAAATTGTCATTTCTGGGAGTGCGGAAGGTGTCCGTCTTGCCGGTGAAAAAGCGAAAGAAAACGGAGCGAAGCGGGTATTGCCGCTTAACGTGAGCGGACCATTCCACTCCTCGTTGATGGAGCCGGCTGCCCAGAAGCTGTCTGCCGTGCTTTCCGGCATTCAGGTCGCAGATGCTTCCATTCCAGTGGTTGCGAATGTAATCGCACGTCCGGTCGATAAGGCTGATGAAATTGTTGATAGCTTGGTCAAACAAGTCGCTTCTCCCGTGCTGTGGGAAGATTCCGTGCAGTGGATGGTAGAACAGGGCGTCACAACGTTTGTCGAGATTGGTCCAGGAAAAGTTTTGGCTGGACTGATTAAAAAAATCGCGCCAGCAGACACAACCATTTATGCGGTGCAAGATCTGGCTTCCTTGGAAGAGCTGGTGAACGGAGGGGTACTATGTTAAATGGAAAAGTAGCACTGGTCACCGGTGCGTCCCGTGGAATAGGGAAGGCCATCGCTCTGCAGTTGGCCGAAGCGGGTGCGGATGTCATCGTGAACTATGCAGGAAGCGAAGGGGCAGCGGCAGATACGGTTGCGAAAATCAAGGAGCTGGGTCGCAATGCCATCATGGTCAAAGCGAATGTAGCGAACAGCGATGAAGTGGAAACCATGTTCAAAGCTGGCTTGGACCAATTTGGACATATCGATATTTTGGTCAACAATGCGGGGATCACCAGAGACAATCTGATCATGCGCATGAAAGAGGAAGAGTGGGATGATGTCATCTCCACGAATCTAAAAGGGGTGTTCAACTGCATCAAGGCAGCGACACGTCCGATGATGAAGCAACGTTTTGGCCGCATTATCAATATCACGTCCGTGGTCGGAGTCTTGGGCAATCCTGGTCAGGCTAACTATGTGGCGGCCAAGGCAGGCGTGATTGGCCTTACAAAAACCACAGCACGTGAGCTGGCGAGCCGCAATATTACGGTGAATGCCGTCGCGCCTGGTTTTATCGATACGGAAATGACGGCTGTGCTGCCAGACGAAGTGAAGACAGGCATGCTTGGTCAAATCCCATTGGGACGACTTGGCCAGCCTGAAGAGATCGCCAAAGTGGTAACTTTCCTGGCATCGGATGCAGCTTCCTACATGACCGGACAGACCCTGCATGTAGACGGCGGCATGTACATGTAAAAGGCAACGAAACCTATCAACTGGTTTTTATCAGTCTCATCTCGTATAATACGTGAGAGGGGGTGAAGCAAAAATGGCAGACACATTTGACCGTGTGAAGAAAATCATCATCGACCGTCTGGGCGTAGAAGAGTCCAAAATCACGCTGGAAGCTTCTTTTAAAGAAGATCTGGGTGCAGACTCTCTGGACGTAGTTGAATTGGTTATGGAACTCGAAGATGAGTTCGATATGGAGATTTCTGATGAAGACGCTGAGAAAATCACTAGCGTGGGTGAAGTAGTGAAATACATAGAGTCCCACAAATAATCAGAACTGCTTACATGATCATGAAAGGAGTCCCGATGTATTGGGGCTCCTCCCTTCACATTCAAGACTAACAAGCATTTGAACTCTTTCATTTATTATTCCATGAGTACAAGAAGCGTTAATGCTGATTTTTATATAGAGGTGATATTAATGAAAAGACGCGTGGTGATTACAGGAGTCGGTGTACTCTCTCCCGTGGGCAACGATGCAGACACGTTTTGGAATAGCTTGCTGGAGGGTAAATCGGGGATTGATAAAATCACTTCTTTTGACGTATCCGATTATCCGACGCAAATCGCAGGTGAAATAAAAGATTTCAATCCAGAATTGTATATGGATAAAAAAGAAGTGAAACGCACAGATCGATATGTGCAGTTCGCGCTGGCTGCCACCAAGATGGCCGTGGAGAACGCAAAGCTGTCGGTCACCGAAGACAATGCCGAACGTGTAGGCGTATACATTGGCTCCGGTATTGGCGGGCTGGGCACATGGGAAGACCAGCACACCGTACTGATGGAAAAAGGACCTCGTCGTGTCAGCCCGTTCTTTATTCCGATGATGATTGCCAATATGGCGTCCGGACTGGTCTCTATCGAATATGGTGCAAAAGGACCTACTTCCAGCGCCGTTACAGCCTGTGCAACTGGTACAAACGCGATCGGGGATGCCTTCCGCTTGATCCAATATGGTGATGCTGACGTGATGATTACGGGCGGTGCCGAAGCGACAATTCGCCCGATGGCCATGGCTGGATTCTGCTCCATGAAGGCAATGTCTACACGCAATGACGAGCCGCAAAAAGCGAGCCGTCCATTTGATGCGGAACGTGACGGATTTGTCATGAGTGAAGGTGCCGGTATCGTTATTCTGGAAGAACTGGAACATGCGAAAAAACGCGGAGCGAACATCCTGGCTGAAGTGATCGGGTATGGCTTGAGTGCGGATGCCCACCACATTACAGCACCAGCTCCAGGGGGTGAAGGAGCTGCTCGCTGCATGCGTAATGCCCTTCGCGATGCAGGTATCGATCCAACTGAAGTGGGCTATATCAATGCACATGGTACATCCACGCCAGCTGGCGATATCGCGGAATCGAACGCGATCAAAGAGGTTTTTGGCGAACACGCTTACAAGTTGGCAGTCAGCTCTACGAAGTCGATGACGGGACATTTGCTGGGAGCTACCGGCGGTATTGAAGCCATCGCTACAGCATTCGCCCTGCGTGACCAAATTTTGCCGCCAACCATCAATTTGGAGCATCCAGATCCGGAGTGCGATCTTGATTACGTTCCAAATGTAGCAAGAAAAGCGCAGGTAAATGTCGCTCTTTCCAACACATTTGGATTTGGCGGTCATAACGCATCAATACTCTTAAAACGTTACGAAGCATAAATTTTTCCTACTGTACGATGCTAGAAACAAGCCTGTTCACAAGCGAACAGATTCGTTTGAACAACATCTCCACAAGTAGGAAGGGACAGGGATGGTGGTGAAGAGTATGAATTTTGCAGAGCTGCAAGAGACGATCGGTGTTCGCTTTCGGGATGAGAGCGTTTTGCGGCAGGCATTCACCCATTCTTCCTACGTGAACGAGCAAAAGGGCAAGCGCATTCAGGATAATGAACGACTTGAATTCCTTGGTGATGCAGTGTTGGAATTAACCGTCTCTCATTTTTTGTATAAGACCTTTCCGAAGATGAGCGAGGGGGAAATGACAAAATTGCGAGCGGCCATCGTCTGTGAGCCATCACTCGTGAAATTTGCGGAGCTGCTCCGTTTTGGGGACTTGGTCCTCTTGGGGAAAGGTGAGGAGCTGACGGGCGGAAGACAGCGGCCTGCCCTGCTGGCGGATGTTTTTGAAGCCTTTATCGGCGCTCTTTATCTCGACCAAGGACTGGATACGGTTTTTCAATTTATGGAGAAGTATGTATACCCCAAAATTGACCGGGGAGAGTTTACGCAAGTCACTGATTTTAAAAGTCAGTTGCAGGAGTTTGTTCAACAAGATAATCTGGGTGAGATTCAATACCGGATCGTACAGGAAAAAGGGCCTGCACACAATCGGGAATTCGTTTCTGAGGTGTTTTTGAACAACCGCTCACTAGGAACGGGCATTGGACGCTCCAAAAAAGAAGCAGAACAGCAAGCAGCGGCCCGTGCTTTAATCAATCTTGGGGCATATGCTTGAGAGCGATTATGGGTGAAGGAAAAAAGCGAGAGGAGAATCAGAGCCTCTCGCTTTTTTGCGTTAATAGAAAATGACGACGTGAAACGGTGATCCTGCAAAAGCTTTCTACTTCGCTTACATGCTCATGCTATGATAATATAGAAAAGTTAAACGTCCACAAAGGTTTGCAATGTTGGACGTGAGGTGTCAGTTTTTTTGCATCCACATTGGTTGGAGTGAATTCGGCCTCGTGGGTAGGTTAAGGAGGATCGCACGTATGTATTTGAAACGCTTGGAGCTGGCTGGCTTTAAATCGTTTGCCGATCGTACAGAGCTGGAGTTTGTGCCAGGTGTGACTGCAGTCGTCGGGCCAAATGGGAGCGGAAAAAGCAATGTTTCGGATTCCATCCGCTGGGTGCTGGGTGAGCAAAGTGCGAAATCATTGCGCGGAGCCAAAATGGAGGATGTTATTTTTGCCGGCAGTGATTCGCGCAAACCGGTCAATTTTGCTGAAGTAACGCTAACGTTGGATAATAGTGATCGTTCATTAGATATGGAATATACAGAAGTGTCAGTAACACGGCGTGTCTATCGTTCGGGGGAGAGCGAATACTCCATCAACAAGCGCCCGTGCAGGTTGAAAGATATTACCGAGCTGTTCATGGATACAGGGCTGGGAAAAGAAGCGTATTCGATTATTGGCCAAGGGAAGATTGAGGAAATTCTGTCGACTAAGTCGGAGGATCGCCGCGGGATTTTTGAAGAAGCAGCGGGAATCGTGAAATACAAGACAAGAAAGCGGGAAGCCGAAAAGAAGCTGGAGGATACCGAGCAAAACCTTGTCCGCATTCATGATATCGTAAGTGAAATCAGTGAACAGATCGGGCCGCTGCGTGAACAAGCCGAAACGGCGAAGAACTACATAGCGCTGAAAAAGCAGCTGACCGATCACGAAGTCTCCCTATACGTACAGCAAATCGAAGCGACGCATGCCAAGTGGGAGGAAGCGGCCAAGCAGGTGGAATTGCTCAAAGAGGATCTGCTGCGCTATGCGACTGAGGCTAGTTCGAGAGAAGCAGAGCTCGAACAGGCCAAGCATCGCGTTAACGAGATCGATCAATCCATTGAAGAGCTGCAGCAGGTGCTGTTGACAGTGAGTGAAGAGGCGGAAAAAGTGGAAGGACAACGCGAGGTTCTCAAGGAACGTCTGCGCAACTTGTCCGCCAACCGTCAGCAGACGATGGAGCAGCTGCACCGGATCACGGAAAAGCAGCACGCAACCGAAGCTGCCCTTGCAGAAGAAAAGAAGCGGGCCGAAGAAACCAAAAAGCGGATGGATGAAGCTCGCCAAGCGCTGCTGGACGCGGAAAATCAGTTTGCTGCAAATGCGCAGACACTTTCCGATGACGTGGATCGGATGAAAAGCGACTACTTTGAGAAATTGAATGAAATGGCCAATCTTCGCAATGAGATGCGTCATCATGAGCAACAAATTCAGACACATCAAGCACGTTTGGACAGGCTCTCTCAGGAAAAATTGCGTTTGGATAACGAGGAAGCAGAGAGACAGAAGAAAGCCGATGAAGTCAAACGTGTATTGGAAGAAACGGATGTCGCCATTCAAGCAACACTGGATGCATACAAGCAGCTGCTGGATCAGGTGAAACAAGGCCAAAGCGCGCTGGAGAACGTACGTCAGGAGCAGCGCCGACTGGAACAGAAACGGGAAGCAACCAAGTCCCGGTTAGACCTGATCAAAGAGATGCAGGCCGAGTTCGCAGGTTTTCAACAAGGGGTAAAGGAGATTCTGAAGGCCCGTGAAAATGGCTTTCGCGGGATTCACGGCGCGGTTGCGGAGCTTGTCGTCGTGCCGGAAAAGGTCGAAACCGCGATCGAGGTTGCGTTGGGAGGAGCCTTGCAAAATGTCGTGGTGGAGAACGAGGCAGCAGGTCGAGAAGCGATTGCCTATCTGAAAAAGCATAACGCTGGACGAGCTACTTTTTTGCCGCTAGATGTCATTCGCCCTCGCTCGGTACAACCTGATGATCGCCGTTTGCTTGATAAGGAAGCAGGGGTTGTCGGGATTGCAAGTACACTGGTCACATTTGATGACACCTATCGCTCGATATTGGAATCCCTGCTCGGAAATGTCATCGTGACAGAGACGTTGGAACAAGCGAACCGCGTCGCACGTCTTTGCGGCTATCGGTACCGTGTCGTCACGGTGGACGGCGATATCGTCAATGCGGGCGGATCGATGACGGGTGGTGCGCTGAAGAAGAATACAACCAATCTGCTCGGCCGCGGCCGTCAAGCGGAAGAGCTGGAAGCAGAAATTGCCGAAATCGAGCAGTTGATCGCGCAGCAAGTAAAGCAGATACGCGAGCATCAAGAAGAGCTTAGCTTGTCTGAGACGAAGCAGGAGCAGCTGCGCAGCGAAGGCGAAACACTTCGATTGCGTGAACAGGAAATGAAAGGGCTGCTGCAGCAAATCGAGTCAGAGGGACGCTCCCTTTCCGAACGCCTGCTTTTGATCCAACAGGATATGGCTGGACTCGTCAAGGAGATGGAGGAGTCTAAGCAAAAGCAGCAAGAACTGACTGCCGCGCTGGAAGTACTGGCTGCTGAAGAGAAAACCATGCAGGAATCGATTGCCGCAGCAGAGACCCGCAGGCAAGAACAGCTTACGCATAAAGATGAGATTAACGAACGTATCACAAGTCTCAAGGTATTGGATGCCAAGACCAAGCAAGAGCACCATTCGCGTTTGGAACAGATAGAACGTCTGGAAGAGCAGCGTACCGCCTTGCAGCGCGAGTGGGAGGAGTTGAATCAATCCCTTTCGGCACTGGACGACTTGGAGTCAGGCAATGACTCTGCAGGCAAAGAGTTGGACGGTAAAATCGCTGAGCTGCGTCAAGATAAGGATCGAGTGGCAGGCTTGATTCAGGAGCGCAGACAGGACCGCGCTTTGTTGTTCAGCCAACAGGAGCAGGTGGAGCAAGAAACAAAAGAGATTCGCAAAAAAGTAAAAAGCATTGAGGAGAAACTGCACCAGGAAGAAGTAAAAGGGAACCGCTATGATGTAGAGCTTGATAATCTGCTGAAAAAGCTTTCAGAAGAATACGAGATGAGCTACGATATGGCGAAAGCAAAATATCCGCCTCGCGGAGAAATCGCCAGCGAGCAGCAAATCGTAGCTCGCCTGAAGCGTGAGATTGCAGCGCTGGGCACAGTGAATCTCGGTGCGATCGAAGAGTATGATCGCCTCTCAGAACGGCAAACCTTTTTAAGTAGCCAGGAAGCAGATTTGAATCAAGCAAAAGACATGCTCTATCAAGTGATCGCGGAGATCGATGAAGAAATGTCCCGTCGGTTTAAGGAGACTTTTGACGAGATTCAGATCCAGTTTCGCGACGTGTTTGTCCAGTTGTTTGGAGGCGGGCGAGCGGATTTAATCCTTTCTGACCCGGAAAAACTGCTGGAGACGGGCATTGATATCGTCGCCCAGCCACCAGGCAAAAAGCTGCAAAACCTGGCCTTGCTGTCTGGTGGCGAGCGTGCCTTAACCGCCATGGCGCTTCTGTTTGCCATCCTGCGCGTAAAACCAGTGCCGTTTTGTGTGCTGGACGAGGTAGAGGCAGCACTCGATGAAGCGAACGTCAACCGCTTCGCCGAATATATGCATCATTTTAGCAAGCAAACCCAGTTTATTTGTGTCACTCACCGCAAAGGAACCATGGAAAGCGCAGATGTGCTGTATGGAATCACCATGCAAGAAGGCGGTGTCTCCAAAATTATGTCTGTGCGTCTGGAAGATACGAATAAACTGATTGAGAATGTGTCGTAGGAAGCAGGAGGGAAATCCAAATGAGTTTTTTCAAAAAGCTGCGCGAGACGATCGTACAGAAGTCAGAAGCAGTCACACAAAAGTTCACAGAAGGTTTGTCCAAGACCAGAAATCTGCTGGTGGAAAAGGTAGAGGATCTGGTACGCCGCTATAAAAAAATCGATGAGTCCTTCTTTGAAGAGCTGGAGGAAATTTTAATCGGAGCCGATGTCGGCGTGAATACCGTCATGGAATTGATCGACGAGCTGCGCAGCGAGGTACGCAAGCATAAAATCGAGAATGCGCTCGATTTGCAGCCGATTCTTTCCGAGAAACTGGTCGGCCTGCTGAAAAATGAAGAAAC
>DASQNU010000247.1:0-40636 GCA_035644815.1 Bathyarchaeia archaeon
AGCAATAAAAAAAGATTTGCAATTTTACCTGTATTGTATACAATAAAGATTATTGTTGGACAACTTGATAGCTACGATGATCCTTATCGAGAGCGGCGGAGGGACTGGCCCGATGAAGCCCGGCAACCACTGAAGATGGTACACCCACATCAGAAAGGTGCCAATTCCTGCAAGACCATATCGGTTTTGACAGATGAGGTAGAGTGCAGATGGATGCAAACTCTTCCTCAGGGAAGAGTTTTTTGTTTGCCCACATAACAAAAAGAAGAGAGAGCATGGAGAGGAGAAAGTTTATCATGAAAAAGCTTCTAGCAGTTGTGAGTACAGCTGCCATTCTATTGGCAGCATGCGGCGGAGGAAATGCACCTGCACCCGCAGATAATGCGCAGGGGGGAACCCCACAAGATACCGCTGCGAAAAAACGAATCGCGCTGGTCCTGCCGGAAAAAATCGGTGTGAACCCGTTCTTCCAGCAGATGGATGAGGGAGCGAAAAAGGCAGCACAAGAGTTTGGCGTGGAACTGAAAACAATCGAATCGACCGATCATTCCGCTATCGAAGAAAACCTTCGTGTGGCAGTGGCTGAACAGTATGATCTGGTCATCACCTCTTCTTTTGAATCCGAAGACGCACTGAAAAAAGTGGCTGCAGAAAATCCAGATGGCAAATTTGCCATCATCGATACGGTAATCGATTTGCCGAATGTGCGCAGCGTTACCTTCCGCGAGCAAGAAGCCGCTTATCTCTTGGGGGCAGCGGCAGGATTGGCTACGAAGACGAACAAAGTAGGGATGGTCGCCGCGATGGACATCCCGATGATCAAAAAATGGACGGTTGGCTTCCAGGAAGGCTTGAAATCAACCAATCCGAATGCGGAATATCAAGTCAACTATGTTGGCAGTTTTTCTGATCCGGCAAAAGCAAAAGAGCTGGCACTGCTGCAAGCTTCCAAAGGAGCTGACTTCATCGCTGGAGCCGCAGCTGTAGGTGACCTCGGCGTGTTTGAAGCAGCAAAGGAAAAAGGCTTCTACACAGCAGGACAAGACGTAGACCGCACGACGATCGATCCGGAGCATATTGTCCTGTCTCAGTTGAAAGGTACCGATGCGGCTGCATATGAGACCGTGAAGGCTTTTGCAGAAGGCAAGTTTGAGCCAGGTGTGGTTTCCTACGGGTTGAAAGAGAACGGCGTTGGTGTCACCCACATCACACACGAAAGCACGACACCGCTTCATGCCTTTGTCGGCCAAGAGATTGTGGACAAGGTAAAAGCGATTAAAGAAGATATTGTTTCCGGAAAATTGCAAGTTCCAGATCCATTGAAGCAGTAACCACGATACCGACTACGGCAAGATCGTAGTCGGTTTCCTATTCAAGCAACGCGAAAGGGAGAGGCAAGCGGATGAGTGTGCGTCTGGAAATGAAAAACATGACGAAACGATACGGTCAGTTTCTCGCTAACGAGGGAGTATCGATTGCCGTGGAGGCCGGAGAAGTCCACGCGATTGTAGGTGAAAACGGCGCAGGCAAGACCACCCTGATGCGTATGCTCTATGGGATGGAGGAGCCTACCTCGGGAGAGATTGTATTACAGGGAAAACCGGTTTCGTTTCGTGGGCCGGATGATGCGATCCGCCATGGGGTTGGCATGGTCCATCAGCATTTTATGCTGTTTCCTGATTTCACCGTGGCTGAAAATATCGTGATCGGCTACGAGCCAAAACGCGGTGGTTTTTTTGACCGCGAAAAAGCAGTGGCTGATGTAACGAAGCTGGCAGAGCGTTATCGCATCCCGGTTTCACCAACGGCTGTGATCGGCGAATGCTCGATCGGAGAACAGCAGCGCGTGGAAATTTTGAAGGTGCTGTACCAAGGCGCGGAAATCATTATCCTGGACGAGCCGACTGCCGTCCTTACTCCTTTGGAAGTGAAGGAGCTGCTGACAACCATTCGTACGCTGGCGGAGGCGGGCAAAAGCATCCTGCTGATCACCCACAAACTGCAAGAGGTTATGGAAGTGGCTGACCGGGTTACCGTTTTACGAGGCGGTAAAGTGACGGGTACCGTTTCCGCAAAGGAGACGACTGTCGAGGAGCTTGCCCGTCTGATGGTCGGGCGTGAGCTGGAGCAGTTGAGCCAACGGACGGAGCAGCGCAGGGAACCCTTGCTCGTGGTCAATCAAGTGACGATGCAGGAGAGACGGAAAAAACCGGTTGTCGATGAGGTCACGTTTTCTGTGCATCATGGCGAAATTGTCGGCATTGCGGGAGTCTCTGGCAATGGTCAATCCGAATTGCTGCAGGCCATTTCTGGACTTGCACCGGTACAGTCAGGGACGATTCGGCTGAAGGATAGCGATGTGACGAATCGTACGGTGGCGTTTATCCGTGAGTCGGGCTTGGCACATATCCCGGAGGATCGTTACTTCTGGGGAGCAGCTAAGGAGGAGACGGTGGCCGAAAACGCGTTGATGGGGTATCACCGTCAAGCCGCATATTCACGCGGGATATTCATTCAGCGTAATTGGTTCGGTCATTTAGTGGCGAAATGGATTGAGCGCTTTGCCATCAAGACGAGCTCGCTGCACGAAAAGGCGGGGAATTTATCGGGCGGTAATTTGCAAAAGCTGATCGTCGCTCGTGAATTGGGACGGGAAACACCATTTTTGCTGGCGGCAGAGCCTACTCGCGGTGTCGATATCGGAGCGATGGAGACGATCCATCAGGCTTTGCTGGAAAAACGAAACAAAGGAGACGGTATCTTGTTGGTCTCCTCGGAATTGACGGAAATTTTAGCGTTGTCTGACCGGATCCTGGTCATGTTCGAAGGGCGAATCGTCGGCGAACTCTCCCGCGCGGAGGCAACCGAGGAAAAAATCAGCATGTTAATGGCGGGAGGTCGGGTCGATGGAAGCACTCAAGCAACTGCGTAATTCCTTGCTCCAGCCGCTGGTTGCCACGGCGATCGGCGTAGTGGCAGGTGCGATTTTCATCAGCATCGTAGGGGCATCGATCACAGAGACATATCAGCAAATGTGGAACGGCGCGTTTGGCAGCTTTTATTTCTTCATGTCGACGCTGGCACGCTCTACACCTATTTTGCTGATTGCACTTGGTCTGGCGATGGCTTTTCGTGCTGGCGTGTTTAATATGGGGGCCGAGGGGCAAATGGTGCTCGGTGCCTTAACTGCATCCCTCGTGGCGTTATACATCCCCGGGTCCGGTATGGTCAAGCTGCTGGCGGCTCTGATCGCTGGGATCGTTTTGGGGGGGCTCTGGTCGCTATTGGCCGGAGTGCTGGAAGCGAAGTTTAAAATCCAGCTGCTCATCTCGACCTTGTTGTTCAACTATATTGCCGTATTGTTTGCCAGCTATCTGGTAAGCGATCCGTTTCAGGACAAGTCAGGTTCCGCAGCTTTGGCCCAGACCGCCATGCTGGAGAAAAGCGTATGGCTGCCGAAGCTCTTTACGGGTATGACGCTTCATACCGGATTTGTTATCGCGATTCTGGCAGCTGTCGCATTGTTTCTGCTTTTTCGCTTTACGTCCTTTGGCTATGAAGTGAAGATGCTTGGGTCTAATCCTTTTTTTGCTTTGTATGGCGGTGTTTCGCAAAAGCGTGTCATGCTCATCAGCATGTTTGTCAGTGGCGGATTTGCCGGATTGGCAGGAACGGTTGAGGTCTTGGGGGCCCAGTATCGCTTTGTAGACGGAGCCCTTACCATGCCGGGCTACGCTTGGACGGGGCTGATGGCAGCCTTGCTGGCAAATTCCAATCCGGTTGGGGTCATTTTTGCTTCGATTTTCCTGGCGGCCTTGCAGACAGGCGCGATGGGGGTCGAGCGTAATACGGACGTACCGCTGGAATTGGCCAGCGTCATCCAAGCTGTATTGATCCTGTTCATCTCCGCAAGATTTACGTATGCATGGTGGAAGAAACGCAAACAAGGGAGGGAATCACATGCTTGACATATTCGATAGCTCCCTTGTCAGTTCTACGATTCGGATGGTGACGCCGATCCTGCTGGCGGCATTGGGGGGATCCTTGTGCGCACGGGTCGGAATCTTTAATGTAGGGTTGGAAGGCTTTATCCTCGTTGGCGCCTTTGCAGCGATCGTAGGAAATCACTTTACAGGCAGCCTGTTGCTTGCCTTGCTGTTTGCTGCATTGGTGACCCTGCTGTTTTCCCTGCTGTTTGGTTATATGACAGTGCATTTGCGGGCCAATGAAATCGTGGTAGGGGTAGCGATCAACTTCCTTGGACTTGGGCTTACGACGTTTTTGCTGCGGGCGGTCTTCGGGGTGAAGGGCGCTTTCTATGATAAAGACATGCAAGGTTTGCCGCAGCTCCAAATACCGGTGCTGCACGATATTCCCGTGCTAGGGCCGATCATTTCCGGACATTCACCGTTGGTCTACGTCTCATTTGCAGCTGCTGTCCTGCTGTATCTGTTTTACTACCGGAGCGTCACTGGCTTCCGCGTGCGGGCAGTGGGCATGAACGTGACCGCAGCCAAAAGCATCGGTCTCAATACGGTAAGACTGCAATACCTGGCGATCAGTCTGTGCGGCATCTTGTGCGGCTTGGCAGGAGCACAGCTGTCTTTGGGGCAAGTCACGATGTTTACCGAGGGAATGGCTGCGGGTCGCGGCTTCATCGCCTTGGTAGCCATGATGCTTGGACAATCACATCCGTTTGGCATCCTTGCTTCCAGCTTCTTATTTGGGCTGATGGACGCCATTAGCATTCGTTTGCAAGGCTTCTCGCTGCCGACGCAATTTACCGCCATGCTGCCATACATCCTTACGATTGCGGCGATGTTTTTCCTGAAGGATCGCGGGATGGGCAGCAACCGGGCAACTCAGCAGAGCAGCCGCTAAGAGGGAGGATAACGAGTATGAAGAATAAAGCGGAACGGATTAAACAAATGAAGGTGCCCGCCACCGATCCCGCGTTGGCAAAACGCTTGCCGCCAGGGCAAATCCTGACGGAGCGCTTCCCGATTCTGCATGAGGGTGACGTTCCCGAGTACGATATGCAGCAATGGAGCTTGCGCATATTTGGCGAGGTGGATCAAGAGCTGACTTTGACGTACGAAGAGATCATGGCGATGCCGCAGACGACGATTCAGTGCGATATCCATTGTGTCACTCGCTGGTCGCGGTTTGATAATGCCTTTACGGGAGTGCGGTTCCTCGATTTCCTCCAGGCGGTGGGCATTGAGCCGCGCGGAGAGTATGTGATGCTGCATGGCGACAACGACTACACGGCGAATGTGCCGCTACAGGATTTAATGCGGGATGACGTGGTATTGGCCCACAGCTTTGATGGCGAACCGCTCACGGCGAAGCACGGCTGGCCGCTGCGAGTGATCGTACCGCATCTGTACTTTTGGAAAAGTGTAAAGTGGCTGCGCGGAATCGAATTTTTACAGGAGAATCAGGCGGGCTTTTGGGAACAGAACGGCTTTCATTTGAATGGCGATCCTTTCATGGAGGAGCGTTTTTCCGGAGAGGCCTTGCCGATTCCAGAAGATGAGTGGGAGAAAAAGGAGTTTGATTAACATGTTGCCAAACTTAAAAATCGATCCGCAAGAGTTGCCGGAGCGTGTCATTGTCTGCGGTGACCCGAAGCGTGCCGCTAATATCGCCGGACTGCTGGACAATCCGCGCCAGCTCGCAGAAAACCGCGAATATCACAGTTATACGGGTTCCTTCCAAGGGGTGGAGGTTGCTGTGGTCAGCCACGGAGTCGGTGCGCCGGGGGCTGCGGTATGCTTTGAAGAACTGGCGAAGGGTGGAGCGAAGACGATCATCCGCGTAGGGACGGCAGGTTCCTATCAAAAGGAGGTACCGCCAGGCAGTCTGGTGGTGAGCACGGCAGCTGTACGTACGGACGGTTTGACTAGCCAGTTAGTGCCGACAGGATTTCCAGCTGTCGCTGATCGACGAGTGGTCGGGGCATTGAGCGATGCAGCGCAGGAGAGTCAGTACGGCTTGTCCGTTGCCGAAGGGATTACGCTGACGATCGATATGTTTTACAATGGCGTGCTGGATTTTCCCCATGCCCTCTATAAAAAAGCGGGCGTATTGGCGGTTGAAATGGAAAATACAGCGTTGTTTGTGATTGCTGCCTTGCGTGGTATGAAGGCGGGGGCGATTCTGGCGATTGATGGCTATGCGGATGCGGACCTGTTGGAAAGCTATAATCCGCATACCGATTCGACGGCGAAGGCGATCGAGGCTGAGGCAAAAATCGCGCTGACCGCGATCGCTCGTATCTAATTTTCGCGTAAACACGGATTGGTTGTCCGACAGAGTACTCCTAGGGTGTTTTTCGCACATGAAACGATTGTTTCTTTAGAGACAATCGTTTTTTTGTTTGCCTTTATTCAAGCGCGCTGCGCGGCGACTTGTCACCGCTTTTCTTTGGGGTAGGAATTCCCAGACTATCCTGCAATCGCTGGGTGATGCGTTTTCTTTCAGCAACATCCACTGCATAGTAATAGATATTGTCGATCATTACGCTTTCTCCCTTGATCTCCAAAATATCCACGTCCTGAATCGAGGAACGGTAATCCAGCGCTAGCTGCTGCAGCTCCTCGAACGTAATATTGGTTTTTACACTGCTTTGTACATGTGCAAATATTTTCTCCGCCTTCGTTAATACCTCTGCTTGACTTCCCTTGTCCATCAAGGAGCGGATGACTTGCCGCTGCCGCTCATTGCGGCCCAGATCGCCTTTTGGATCGTCATAGCGCATCCGGGAGTAGGCAAGGGCTTCTTCCCCTGTGAGATGGAGCTTGCCGACAGCGAAGGAGTGTCCTTCGTAGGAAAAAGCAAACTTGTTCTCCACATCGACACCGCCAAGCTCATCAATAATTTTCACAAATTCATTCATGTTCACCTTTACGTAGTAGTCAATGGGAATCTGCAAAAAAGCCTCGACGGTATTCACTGCCATCTCGACCCCGCCAAAGGCATATGCGTGATTGATTTTGTCTTCCTTTTGCAAGCCGCTGATATGAGTGCGCGTATCACGCGGAATATGAAACATGAGCAGCTTATGGCTGTTTGGATTGACTGTGATCACCATGATCGTATCTGAGCGACCGGCATCTCCTCTGCGCTGATCAATCCCTAGAAACAGAATGGAGATAGGATCTTTTTGCTCGATGGAAGGCTCCTTGGGACGAAGCTTGGGGATGCTGGCGGGCTGTTTGCGAATGGGTTCATAAGTCTGCTCCATGACCTGTTTCACCGAATGATAGAGATAATAGGCATATCCGCTCGCTCCCAGCAACGCGAATGCGAGAACCAGCAATGTGATTTTCAGCCATCGTTTCATAACGAATCTCTCCTGCGTGTGAGAATAAGAGAATGCCCATGCTTAAAGGTATGTTTCTGCGAGTAAAACCATTCCAATTGACCCACTCTAGCAAACGTTCCGATGAGTAACGCTTTCGAAGAAATACGGCAGTCATATAAGAGTTGGATGGGCAATATGCTGAAAGTATCAGTTGCATGATGAAAAAGCTTTTTACGTAAGGGGTTACGGCTGATATGGAGACCATTGATATTTCCGCGATTGGCAAAATATTGCGTAAACGGGCATGGTTCATCTTGCTGCTTGTTATCTGTTCCGTTGCTGCGGCCGGTTGGGTCAGCTTTTATGTGCTGAAGCCAGAGTATGAGGCAAAAGCAACGATTGTCGTCCAAGGCCAAAGTCGTGGGGAGGATTCCCTGTATAACGATCTCCGAGCGAATCAGGAGCTGGTCAAAACGTACGGGGCCATCATCAAGAGTAAGAAGATTGCGGATGAAGTCATTCGCTCGCTGCAATTGTCGATCACGGCAGAGGAGTTGCTCAAAAAGGTACGCGTGCAAGAGACGGAGGAGTCATTGGTCACGACGATCAGCGTAACCGATTATGATCCACAGACAGCGGTGGATATTGCCAATGGGTTTGCCAGATCGTTTCAGCAAAATGTGGGTTCCATCATGAAAGTTGACAATGTAGCCATTCTCGATGAAGCGCGTACAATAGCAGAGCCGGAACCAATCCGTCCTAAGCCCTTTTTGTATATGGCCATCGCCTTTGTGCTTGCATTATTAGGCAGCATCGGTCTCTCCTTTTTACTTGAATTTGCAGATAAAACGATCCGCAGAGAAGAGCAGATCGAGCAGGTATTGGGAATTCCAGTGCTGGGGGTCATTACCAATATCGATCCCAAGAACGCCTATAAAAGCAAGCAGGAGGGAGTCGTTGTCCGACATGAGGGATAAAAAACCGATTAGCAAGCTGGTCTGCTTCACCGATCCCAAGACACCTGCCGCAGAAGCCTTTCGCACCTTGCGCACCAATATTCAGTTTGCCAGCTATGGAGAGTTTCAAAAGTCGTTGATGATCACCAGTGCCGAGCCAGGGGAAGGAAAAACGACCACCATCACCAATTTGGCAATCGTCCTTGCGCAAAGTGGTCTGAATCTGCTGCTGCTCGACGGGGACATGCGAAAGCCGGCTTTGCATCGTGTATTTCGTCTGAGCAATGAACAGGGCTTGTCTGATCTGCTCTGCCATCGGGCCGGAATCGAAGAGGTGACACAGCGGATTCCTGATATAGGCATTGATGTGATCACAGCGGGACCGATCCCGCCAAGTCCAGCTGAGTTGATCAGTACGCCCCGGATGAGGATCATTCTGGAGCAGTTAAAGGAACGTTATGATATGGTCCTGATTGACACCCCTCCCATTCTCCCTGTTACCGACAGTCAATTATTTGCCACTTTCGTACACGGGGTTCTTCTGGTTGTACGGAGCGGAAAGGTGAAGCTTGCTCATGTGAAAAAGGCGAAGTCGCTTCTGGAGCATGTCGGGGCCAATCTGATCGGTGCGGTACTCAATGATAAAAAAGTGAGCAAGAAGAGTTCTTACTACTACGAGTATGCGGAAAAAAACAGTCGATAGGATGAACGTCGCATGATCGATATCCATTGTCACATACTGCCCGGATTGGACGATGGTGCGAGATCGATAGAGGAGGCCGTTGCCATGGCGCGGAACGCCTGGCACGACGGGATCACTGATATGATAGCAACCCCGCATACGTGCGATGGAATCTATCACAACTCCTTATCGCAAATCAAAGAAGCGGTCGAACAGCTACAGCGGGTTTTAACAGATCAGGGGATACCGCTGAAGCTGCATGCAGGCGCAGAGATTCATATCCATCATGAGCTGGTGGCAAATCTCCAGGCGGCAAAGCTGGCGACTCTGTGCGATCAGCATACATATGTATTGCTGGAGCTGCCCTCGATTCAATTGCCGCGGTTTACGGATCAATTGATCGAGGAGTTGTTGGCACTCGGACTTACTCCGATTATTGCCCATCCGGAAAGGCTGGAAGTGTTGTGCAACCAGCCGCAGCGTCTCGCAGGATGGATTGCACAGGGAGCGGTGGCACAGGTAACGGCCGACAGTCTCGTTGGCAAGATGGGCAAAAGCACCAAACGGGCGACGGAAGCCATGATCAAAAACCGGCTGGTGCACTTGCTGGCGAGTGATGCTCACCATGCGACTCATCGGCGGGCCGAGCTGTCCGCCGCTTTTTCCGTCCTCGCAAAACTTGTGTCGAGTGAAGATGCTGCTCTTTTTCATGAAAATGCAAAAGCGGTGCTGCTTGGCCATCCATGCCGTGCAAAGGAGCCGGTGCTCGCTCCCGCAAGGAAATGGTGGTTTTGGTAAGTAAGCGTATAATGGGAGGCCGAAGTATGCATGTATTGATCATTGGATCGGGCTACGTAGGACTTACGACAGGATGCGTATTCGCTTTTTTGGGACATCGTGTGACTCTGTTGGATACAGATCAGGAGAAAATGGCGAGCCTCCAAGACGGCATAGTGCCTTTTCATGAAAAAGGCTTGCCGGATGTATTTTCAACAGCGAAGAACCGTATGACTTTCACTGCTGACTGGGATGAAGCCCAGGCTGACATAGACATGATCCTTATCGCAGTAGGGACGCCTTCCTTGGAGACAGGAGAGGTGGATCTATCCTATGTGTACGCAGCAGCGAGAGAAATTGGCAAGCGAGTAGAAGGCAAAGCCGTTCCCCCCGTTGTGATCAAATCGACGGTACCGATAGGAACGTCTCAAGCAGTGCGAGACTTGATCCAGAAAGAGCTGGCACAGCGAAAACAGCTAGCGCGTGTGGAGGTCCTTTCCAATCCGGAGTTTTTACGGGAAGGGGAAGCTCTGCAGGATGCCTTTTATCCCGATAGAATCGTCGTAGGTGCAGATGACGAGCAGGCTTTGGAAGCCATACGCCGACTCTATCAGCCGATTATCGAGCAGCAGTTTACCCCGCCTGCTGTCGCTCCCAGACCCGATGGATATACACAACCTTCATGGCTGGTGACCAATTCCGCCAGTGCGGAAATGATCAAATATGCCGGCAATGCTTTTCTAGCGATGAAAATTTCCTTTATCAATGAGTTTGCCAACCTGGCAGAGAAAACAGGGGCTCATATCAGCGAAGTGGCCAAAGGCATTGGTCTGGACAGGCGTATAGGGCCGCATTTTCTCCAGGCTGGAATCGGTTGGGGTGGGAGTTGTTTTGGCAAAGACACAAAGGCGATCGTCCAGCAGGGCAAACAGCACGGTGTCCGGATGCGTTTGGTCGAGTCGACGCTGGCGGTCAATCAGAAACAACGGGAGCACGTAGTCGAGTTGCTCGAAGAAGCGATTCCGGTGCTGGAGGGCTGTACGATTGGAGTGCTCGGCCTGTCCTTCAAGCCGAATACAGATGATTTGCGGGACGCTCCCGCGATTGATCTGATTCGCCAGCTGACAGAGAAGGGTGCCAAGGTAAAAGCGTACGACCCCGTAGCCATAGAAGCAGCGAAAAAGGGATTCCCTGATCTAAACGTCACCTATTGCTCACGAGGGGAGGACGTCTTTGTGGGGGCGCATGCTGTCATTTTGGTGACGGAGTGGAGGGAATTTCGCGATTTGCCTTTTGCCCAGCTTAGCGAAACGATGGCGGAAAAACGATTCTTCGACGCAAGAAATTTTTTACACGCCAGTCATTTACGCCAGGCGGGTTACCAATACCAAGGGATCGGTCAGGGCCGACATACTGTCAGGAAGCGGGTGCTGGTAACAGGAGGTGCGGGCTTTATTGGCAGCCATCTGGTTGATGGTCTGTTGGTGGAGGGATACGACGTTCACGTAGTGGATCAATTCGATTCCTTCTATGACCGCCAAGTGAAGGAGCGTAATATCGCTCAGCATCGCTTACACGACAGGTATGTGCTCAGTGAAGTGGATATATGCGAACGAGAGCAGCTGGAAGAGATATTCCACTCCTGGAAGCCGGATGTGGTGGTGCATCTCGCGGCTCGGGCGGGAGTTCGTCCTTCCGTGCAGCGTCCGCTCTCTTATGTGGAAGCCAATATCGTGGGAACGACCCATCTCCTCGATTTGTCTGTCCAATACGGCATCCAGCGGTTTGTCTTTGGGTCATCCAGTTCGGTATATGGCTTAAATGAGAAGGTGCCATTTGCCGAAGAAGACCCCCTCCTTCACTGCGCTTCTCCGTATGCGGCGACGAAAATTGCCGGGGAAGCGCTTTGTCAAAGCTACGCGCATTGCTATGGGCTCGATGTGATCGCCCTGCGCTTTTTCACCGTCTATGGGCCAAGACAGCGACCGGATCTGGCCATTCATACGTTTGTCAAAAAATTGGAGCAGGGCGAACCAATCCAGCTTTACGGGGACGGTACGACGAGCCGCGACTACACGTTTGTCACGGATATCGTGGCGGGAATTCGCAAGGCGATGGAGATTGAGTTGTCCGGCTACCACGTGTTTAATCTGGGAAACGATGAACCGACCAAGCTGATCGATCTCGTCCGTACTGTGGAGCAGGTGTTGGGAAGAGAGGCAACAATCGAATGGCTGCCGATGCAAGTGGGGGACGTACCCGCGACCTGGGCCGACCTGAGCAAAAGCAAGCGTATCCTGCAGTATCAACCGCAAGTCTCGATGGAACAGGGGCTTCGGGAATATGTGAGCTGGTTTCGCTCCTTGGAATGAAAACCAATCGGCTCGCAGGTGTAATCCAGCTTGGCCAAAGCCGCTTCGTAAAGCAAATCATGATCGTGATGACGGGGACGGGACTCGCCCAGGTGCTGACTGTGCTGCTGGCACCGATCATCAGCCGGTTGTATGAGCCGTCTGTCTTTGGCGAATTTTCCCTCTATACCTCGATTGTCAGCGTACTGGCAGTGATCGCCTCCTTGCGCTACGAGGTGGCGATATGCTTGCCCGAGCGTGATGAAGAAGCCGGGCATCTGCTGTTGCTCGCTTTCTTGTCCGCAACAGGCATGTCCAGTGCGACTCTATTGTTCTTGCTTTTCGGTGGTCAAGCGTTCATCGCCGATTATGTGCCCGCGCAGCTTGTTCCCTGGCTCTGGTGGATTCCGCTAAGTTTGCTTGCGATGGGCATATTTCAAAGTCTGACCTATTGGAGTACGCGCAAAGAAGCGTATGTCCGTCTCTCTGCCGCGCAAGTAAGCCGATCTACCGCAGTCAATGTCGCCCAGCTGTCTGGCGGGATCCTTCAGCAGGGCCTGATCGGTCTGTTAGGCGGCCAACTGCTTGGCCAGCTAATGGCTTCGGGTGTTCTCGCCTATCAGACGTGGAAAGACCAAGGCTCCTTTTTTCGCCAGATGTTGTCCTTGGCGAAAATGAAGCAGGTAGCCCATCGTTATCTCCGTTTTCCGCTCTACAGCGCTCCCCAATCCTTGCTGAATGCCATTTCACAAAATGTACCGACCTTTCTGCTGATGAATGCTTATGGTTCAACCGTTGTTGGCTGGTATGCGCTAGCCCATCGTTTGTTGGAAATGCCGCTAAGCTTGCTGGGGCAATCGTTAACCCAAGTCTATTACCAGCGCGCTTCCTCGGCTAATCACCAAAAAGCGGATGTTTACGGGCTTTTGGTGAAGGCTACGGTCAGTCTCGCATGCACGGTCGTGATTCCCGTCCTGTTGGTAATCTGGTTTGGCCCTGATTTGTTTACGCTTTTGCTAGGGGCGCAGTGGCAAGAGGCGGGGCGCTATGCGCAATGGCTGGTTATTTGGCTGTTTGTCGGATTTTTGGGCTCTCCTTCCTTTGCCACCGCGCAGGTGTACGGTCTTCAGCATTTTCTCCTAGGCTACGAAATCGCCCTGTTTCTGTCCCGTACATCGATCCTGTACTGGGGAGTGACTCATGCCGATGCATATACCAGCATTGCCTTTTATTGTACGGTGGGAGCTATATTCAACGGATTGTTGATTGTCTGTGTTTTCATCTATGGGAGAAGAAAGCATCGTATGGCGGAGGCGACGGCCAAAGAGCTGCGGCAGCAGGAAGGGGAATAACATGCTCAATTTGAAAGCTTACGCCTGGAAAAAAAGAATTGCGCTGCAGGGCGACACCTTGCACTACATGCAGGAGCTGACCCAAAAGCAATGGCTGAATCAACACGAGCTGCGGCAATTGCAAGCGGAGAAGCTGATGAGTCTGCTGCAGCATGCGTATGATCATGTCCCCTACTATCAGAAAACCTTGCAGCAAGCGGGGATCGTCGGCCAGGGGGGCAAGGTGTCGCTAGAGCGGTTTGCGCACATTCCCTTTCTGGAGCGTGAGCATTTTCAGCCATACTTTGATGAGCTCAAGTCGGATGATTTGCCTTACCGCAAATGGTATGAGAATTGGTCGGGAGGCTCGACCGGTCAGCCGATTCGTTTGTTGCAGGATCAGGTGTATTTTAATTGGAACCAGGCGCTGAAAATGATGTTTGATCAGTGGAGCGGCCGGGATCTGGTCGATCGGCAAATTATGCTGTGGGCGTCCGAGCGCGATCTGATGGTCGGCCATGAGACATGGCGCACCTGCATGGGCCGCTGGATGCGCAATGAGCGCTGGCTAAACACACAAAATATGTCCGCTGCCCGCATGGAAGCCTATATCGCGGAAATCAATCGGTTTCAGCCCGTGCAACTACTGGCCTTTGTGGAAAGTCTGTATGAGCTTGCCCGCTTTGCCGAGGAGCGCCGGCTGCTGGTTCATTCGCCAACGTCTATCATGACGACGGCAAGCATGCTCTATCCGCATATGCGCGATACCATTGAGCGAGTATTTCAGGCCCCGGTCTTTAATCGCTATGGCTCACGGGAGACCGGAGCGATTGCCTGTGAATGTGAAGTGCATCGCGGCTTGCACGTCTCCATGCTGACCCACTACGTGGAAGTGATTCGTGCGGATGGCCACCCTGCGCAGCCAGGGGAACGCGGAGATCTGGTCATCACCTGTCTGCACAATTACGCCATGCCGTTGATCCGGTACCGCATTGGCGATATTGCCAAGTGGGCGGAGCAACCGTGCTCTTGCGGAAGATGGTTGCCGCTCTTGGGGGAGATTACCGGTCGCATGAACGACATGTTTGTGAAAACGAATGGGGACCTGGTTGATGGCCGCTTGTTTGTCATTTTGCTAGGCACACAGCCTTTTATTAAAAAATTTCAGGTCGTGCAGGAAGAATCAAATCGGCTTTCCATTGCCATCGTCCTCCATCAAGAAGTGCCCAATCCGCAGTCCAAGTACTGGGAGCATCTCGATCTGATTCGCACCAAGTGCCATTATTTGATGGGGGAAGATTGCCGGATTGCCATCACATTCGTGAACGAGATCCCGGCAACTGCCTCCGGGAAGTATCGCTACACGATCTCCAAGGTCAAAACAAGATGAAAGGGTACGCCATGAGTAATTTCAAGCGATTTGTATGGGAGAGAAGGGTGTCCTGGCAAGGAAAGACCCTCGATTATCTTGATCAGCTGCGGGAATGGCAGTGGCTGTCTGGCGATCGGCTTCGTGAGCTTCAGCAGCAACGATTGTTGGCCATGCTGCAGCATGCTTATGAGCATACCAGCTATTATCGTGAATTGTTTCAACGGCATGCGGTAGTTGACGGACGCGGACAGGTTCGACTGGAGCGGTTTTCGGAGATTCCCTTTTTGGAGAAAGATGCGGTTAGGGAGCATTTTCAAGAAATACTCTCAGATGATCTTGCTTCTCGCAATTGGTATGAAGGAACGACGGGTGGCTCAACAGGCGTTCCCGTCCGTTTTATCCGCGACAGGGAATATTTCTGTTGGACCCAGGCGATCAAAGCGCTGGACGATGAATGGACGGGACGCTCTCTGATCGATAAACAGGTGCGATTGTGGGGATCGGAGCGGGACATTATGGACGGGCACGAAAAAATCCGAACGCACATTGGCCGCTGGCTGCGCAATGAACGCTGGTACAGCTCGTTTCGCATGAGACCTGACGATATGATCCGATACGTAAAAGAAATCAACGAGTTTCGTCCGGTACAAATCCTGGCCTATGCAGAAAGCCTCTATGAATTGGCTCGATTTTGCGAGCGTGAAGGTCTGCCCGTGTATTCCCCGCAAGCGATCATGACCTCGGCGGGAACATTATATGACTACATGCGCCAAACGATCGAACGCGTCTTTCAAGCACCAGTTTTCAATCGCTATGGCTCCACGGAAGCTGGCGATATGGCCTGTGAATGCGAACGTCATCAAGGTCTGCATGTCTCCTCTGCCACGCATCTGATCGAGATTGTGGATCAGGAAGGGAAGCCGACAAAGCCCGGAGAGACAGGGGAGATCGTGGTGACATTATTGCATAACTATGCGATGCCCTACATTCGTTACCGGATCGGTGACATGGGAGCTTGGAGTGCGCAGCCATGCTCCTGCGGACGCGGGCTGCCCTTGTTAAAGGAGGTTTCTGGCCGCGTCACGGATATGTTTGTGGATATGGATGGCCGTTGGGTAGATGGCCGTGTCTTTCTCTATATCCTTGATCCCAAACCATATATCCGGAAGTTTCAGGTGATTCAGGAGCGGGCAGATTTTCTGCGGATTTTGATTGTTCCGGCAAAGGATATAGGCTCCCCCGAAATGGTGTACGCCCAGGAGGTTGCTGATATCAAGCAGGAGATCAAGAAGGTGATGGCATGCGAGGTGCAGGTGGAATTCCTAGACGAGATACTCCCGACTTCCTCCGGCAAATACCGGTATACGATTTCCCATGTGCCGCGGTGAGGGAGAAAGGTCATGAAACCAGCACATGAACCGGAGCGCGATCGACTTCTGTCCGTATTGGTTTTCTTGTACGTTTGCAGTGTGCTGCTCTTTCCGGAAATTCCACTCCTTTCCCGCAGCAGCATCCTGCTTACTGGCATGATTGGCTTCACGCTGCTGCTACGTTATCACCAGCGGGAGACGTTGCTGCTATCACGGTGGATGATGCTGCCCTTTCTCTTTATCATCTACGCGCTTGCTTCCATTCTGTGGGCTGCTGACCCGGGCTCTGCTCTCATTTCGATGGTCAGTCTGCTTTCCGGTGTTGCAGGGGCTTTTGCTGTGTGGACAGCGTTATTGGCAGGTGCTTCCTGGCAGGCAGTGGTGAGAGGCTGTCTATGGAGCGGCGTCATCATCATCCTGAGCACCTTGCCGGAAATGGCAGAAGCAAAAAGCAATATGCGGCTAGCGGGGATTCTTGGCAATCCCAACGGTATGGCGATTCATTTGACAACAGCCGCCTTTTTGATGATGGCCGCCGACAAAGGAAAGGTCGGCTACGGCTTGGCTGCCACCGGATTTGTGCTGTTTGCCACGATCTTCTCAGGCAGCATCAAGATGATTTTGTTCTGGGCGGTCTTTCTCTTTTTTGCGGCAGTAAAGCTGCATGTCTGGTCGCATGCATCCTATTTGAAGAAAGCAGCCATGATGGGGATATATCTGCTGCTGGTGGCCTTCCCGCTGTTCGTCGGCAGCTATCTGTACGATCATCTGGAGGAAATGACGGTGACCCAACGTTTCCTCGATCTGTTGGCTGGCGAAAACACAAGCTCAACAACCAGGCTTTCGATGATGGAGGAGGCGCTCGGGCTATGGGTGCAGCATCCGCTGATCGGCAATGGCATCGACCAGTTCCGCGTGCTAGGCTCTTATGGCACTTATTCGCATAACAACTATGCGGAGATGCTGGCTGACTTCGGCTTGCTTGGGACGACTTTGTTTTATGTGACCGATCTGGTCATCGTCGCCTTTTGCTTGCGGGGATTATTTGCGGACAGCCGGAATCTGCTGGTCCTTTTGATCACGGTCATATCTTTCCTCTGGGATTTTGGCATGGTGAGTTATATGGAAAAAAGCTGCTGGTTGCTGACAGCGGCCTCCTTCTATCTGCTGTATGAAGCACAAGGAAAGCAAGGGTGGCTTTCCTCCCGACCGGTGTGGGGGCGTATCAAGGCAGGAGGGGGAATACGATGAATCAGCCGTTACGAATCGTCTTCGTGATTCCCAATCTGGCCGGCGGCGGTGCGGAGCGGGTCATGATCACGGTGTTGCGTCATCTGGACCGCAGCCGTTTTGAACCGATCCTGATGACGGTTGACCTGTCCGGTCCGTATGTCGCGTCGATCCCGGAGGATGTACAGGTCGTAAATTTACAGTCAGGCAGAGTGCGGCATGCTTGGCGGAAAATGATCAAGGAAATCAACCGACTGCAGCCAGACGTCGTAATGTCCACGATGGATTATATGAACCTGGCTGTATTGGCGGGAAAAATGGCGTATGCGCAGAAGCCGCGGATCATCGTCAGGGAAGCCAATACGCCCACACATGCCATGGGTGCTTTAAGCTTTCTGAAGCGTGTCGCATTTAAAACGATGTACCGGCTGCTTTATACGAAGGCAGATGGGATCATCGTACAGTCAGAGGGGATGAAGCAGGATTTGCTCCACTTTTTGCCCAGTCTCTCTCCGAATAAAGTAATCCGCATCTACAATCCGCTAGATGTAACCACCGTGCTCCGTCAAGCAGCGAGGAAAGAGGACGCTTTCTTGCCATCAGCAGGAAAACAAATCGTAGCTGCGGGGAGACTGACCTACCAAAAAGGGTTTGACTTACTGCTTGCGGCCTTTGCTCAGCTCACTCAGATCGTACAAGATGTTCGCTTGACGATTCTCGGAGAAGGCCCACTCGAGGCTGATCTGAAAGCGCAGGCTCGTGCGCTTGGGATAGAAGAGCGAGTATGCTTTCTGGGTTTTCAGCAGAATCCGTACGCCTATTTGGCCCAAGCTGATCTGTTTGTGCTTCCCTCGCGATGGGAAGGCTTTCCCAACATTTTGCTTGAAGCGCTCGCCTGCGGATGTCAGGTTGTCGCGACAGATTGTCCGAGCGGCCCTCGTGAAATTTTACAGCAAAATCAGTATGGATTGCTGGTCGAACCGGAGCAGGTCGCTGCCTTGGCAAACGGGATGATCAGCGTGCTGTGTGGTGAACATACATTTGCTTCCGGCCGTGAGCGTGCCCTAGCATTTGAAGCAAAGCAGGTGGTGAAAGCCTACGAGCAGGCGTTTCAATATGGGATGTCAGAGGAAGGAGAAGGAGCAAGATGCGAACGTACAGGTACTTGGCAATAGGACCGCTGCCCCCTCCCATAGGCGGAGACACCATCTCCTTTTCCCGCTTGGTCGAGAGTCGGCTGCTGCACGATGCCGGGATCCGCCTAGAGATCATCGACACCTCGCGTAAAGAAAAGGAGAGCAAGCTCGTTCGCAGGCTTGATTGGCGGGATTTGTTCAACGCCATACGCATAACAGGTGCCGCCATGGTAAGAAGAAATGCGGTTGACGGTGTACTGATCTGGGCAAACAACCGCTTTGCTTATACGCTGGGGCTCTTCATGATCTTGCTTTTTCGCATCTCCAACAAACGAGTGATCCTGAAGCTGTTTGGCGGGGATTTTGGTGAAGAATTCAGCAGACTCCCGCTCTGGTATCAGCGCCTGGCAATGCGGATCCTCTCGAATGTGGATGTTTTGCTGCCGCAAACCATTGAGCTGTGCCGTTACTTTACACAAGAGCAGGGACTTCCGGACGCCAAGGTTGTCCATTTCCCCAATTTTCTCCCCTTCCAGCCAATCGCGTACAAAGAGAAGCAAGCCGCTGACAGCATCCGTACCGTATTCGTGGGTCAGATCCGCGCAGAAAAAGGCGTTTTTGACATCCTTGAGGCCATGAAGCATGTGCCGGGCATGTCTTGCACCTTCTACGGACCGATTTTTATCCAGGAACGCCAGCGCTTTTTTCAGCTTCTAGAAGAGCTCCCCCAAGCGAAATACGGAGGAGTCCTTGCGCAAAAAAACGTGGTCCAAACCATTGCAGGCTATGATTTGTTGCTGTTGCCCAGCTATCACCCGGGAGAAGGGTATCCCGCCGCGATTGTGGAGGCATTTTTTGCATCGGTGCCGGTGATTGCCACACAATGGCGGATGATCCCTGAGCTCGTCCATCACGGTGAAAACGGGTTTCTTGTCAAACCACAGTGCCCGGAAGAGATCGCTGCGCATATACGAAAGCTCACTGCAGCCCCTGCTTTGCATGCCCAGCTATGTCAAGCTGCTGGCAGGACAGCACAACGCTTTACCGAGCAACGAGTCATCGGTGATATCCTTCTTCCGTTATTGGGTGTGAGAGAGGGAACAGCGGTTCAAGATCTGGCGTTGGAGAAAGGGGGCTAACCGATGTGCGGAATAGCCGGAATCGTAACCAAGCAGTCTGGATCCATCCAGGAACAATTGTTGCAGGCGGAAGCCATTCAGTGTCATCGCGGGCCGGATGGGCAAGGAACGGGAGTCTATCGGCTCGGTGAATGGACGGTAGGTTTTGCCCACCAGCGGCTTTCGATCCTCGATCGCAGCGAACTCGGCGCACAGCCGTTTGTGCATCGGCAGGAGAAAGGGGTGCTAATCTACAACGGCGAGGTGTACAACTACAAAGAAATACGCAGCGAACTGAAAGGCAAGGGGTACTCTTTCGCCAGTGATAGTGATACAGAGGTGGTGCTAACGGCCTTGCATCATTGGGGGATCAATGGTGCCCTGCCGCGATTCAATGGCATGTGGGCCTTTGCCTGGCTTGATCTCGAAAACCGCAAGCTGCATCTAAGTCGAGATCGCTTCGGCGTAAAGCCGCTGTACTATGCCGATGTAGACGGACAGTTTTTGTTCGCCTCCGAAATCAAGACCATCCACAAGCTTGCAAATCGCATCTTTTCTCTGAATCAAGCCACGATCGGCGCCTATATCCAGCAATCATTGCTCTGTGCCTCGGAAGACACGTTTTTTCTAGGAATCCACAAAGTCCCTCCTCGCCATACGCTTTCACTCGATCTGGCTTCCAGTTCCTTTGACATGAAGCAGCACTCGTATTGGCAGTTTCCCCAGCTTCAGAGGAAAGAAGAAGAATCGGAGAAACAACTGATCGAACAGGTTCATGAATTGTTTACGGATGCGGTGCGTTTGCGCCTGCGCAGTGATGTGCCAGTGGGTGTCCTGCTCTCCGGCGGAGTGGATTCCTCCTCCATTGCAGCGGTGATGAACAAATTCACCAAGGATGAGGACAACCTGCACATGCTGTCAGCGGTCAGTAATGACGCCCGCTTTGACGAGAGCCCCCATATCGATCTGATGAGCCAGCATCTGCAGCGGCCCGTCCATAAAGTGCTGCTGCAATTCGAGGCGAAACAGGCCTTTGATTATTTGCATAGTGTCACCTTTTATCATGACGAACCGATCGGCAGCTTTTCCACCGTTGCCCATTATTTGCTGATGCAGCAAGCCAGGGAGCTCGGCATTACCGTGATCCTGAGCGGACAAGGGGCGGATGAGCTGCTGTGCGGCTACCGGAAGTATTTGGGCTTCTATCTGCAATCGTTAATGTACCAGGGAAAGTATCGAGAGGCACAGCAGGTACTCGTTGATTTTTGGCGGCAGGGGACCATACTGCGTCAATTTTCGTACTCGGAAGCCAAACGGTATTTGCCGTCCTTTTTCAAAGAAAAGGAAGCGGACATTCGAGGAGAGGCGCTACGCAGCTATCAACCCTTTCAGCTCGGACTGGGAAGAGGCATGAGCGTACAAGAAAGACAGCTGCTGGATATCACCCGTTTTTCCGTGCCTGCGCTTACCCATTATGAAGATCGGATGTCCATGGCATGGTCGCGTGAGGTGCGCTTGCCCTTTTTGGATTACCGATTGATCGAGAAGATTCTTCCGCTGTCTCCACGCTATAAGCTGCACAACGGCTGGACGAAATACCTGCTGCGCAAAGCCATGGAGCGGTTGCTCCCGCCGGAAATCGCCTGGAGAAAGGATAAGCAAGGTTTCGTCAATCCGGAAAGCGAATGGCTGAAGCATGAGCTAAGAGACGAGGTGCTTCGCTACTTTTCACCGGATAGCCTGATTTTTACCCATGGCCTGATTCACCGCGAAAACCTGTTGGCCAAATACGAGCGCTACTGTCGCCAGCCTGCGGGAAAAGGCGCCATCTGGTTCAAGGACATTTTCAATCCGTTGGCACTGGAGATCTGGCTTCGCCAGTCCTATCGATAGAGGACTTTGGTTCTGTGCAGGGTTGGCCACGAATAAAGTACTAGTAACGATACATGCTCCCTCTATCGCTAGGCGTAAAGGAGTGGCCCGATGAAAATTTTGTATATCCATCAATACTTCACAACCCGTGATGGCACGCTTGGCACCCGTTCCTATGAGTTCGCCAAGTACTTTGTGCAAAAAGGCCATCAGGTTACTGTGCTGACTGGAGATGCCTATCTTCCGGCGATGGAGGGGGAGAAGGCAGGGTGGTTTACTCGTACATGCACGGTGGATGGCATTCGGATCATTGCTGTAAAAAATGCCTATTCCAATTACATGGGCTTTTTGCGCAGAGTGCTCGCTTTTTTTGCCTTTGTCTTCTTTTCTACGTGGATCGCACTCTTTCTCAAGCGACACGATCTCGTATTTGCCACTTCGACCCCCCTGACTGTCGCGATCACTGCCATATTGCTGAAAAAGCTCAGAGGAACTCCGTTTGTGTTTGAGGTGCGTGACCTCTGGCCGAAGGCTCCGATCCAAATGGGGGTGATCCGCTCCAAACACGCGATCCGCCTGCTGCGATGGTTGGAGCGTACCACTTATCGGGAAGCGACGCAGGTTGTTGGCCTGTCACCCGGGATGGTTGCTGGGATATTGGAGACAGGGATTCCAGAGGAAAAAGTGAGCATGATCCCCAATTGCTGTGATCTGGAGCTGTTTGACCCGACGAACACCACGGTACAGGAGAGTGCCGCAGTATTGAGCAGACATCTGTCTCTGGAAGGAAAGCTGGTCGTCCTGCATGGCGGGGCGATGGGAATCGCAAATGGGCTGGATTTTATCATTCATGCTGCGAGTCTGTTGCAGCAGCAAGGGGACAATGAGATTTGCTTTGTCCTTGCCGGAGATGGGAAAACCAGGCCGGAGCTGGAGGGAATGTGTCGGGAACGGGAATTAACCAATATCATTTTTGCAGGGTCTATCCCGCGAAAAGAGATGCCGCTCTATTTGGCGATGTCTGATTTGACGATCACCTCGTTTCGTCCATTGCCGATCCTGGCGACCAACTCTCCCAACAAGTTTTTTGACTCGTTGGCAGCGGGAAAGCCCGTCATTGTGAATGCAGCAGGATGGACCAAGGAAATCGTAGAGTCATATGGAGTCGGGTTCTATGTCGATCCGCACCAGCCGGAAAGTCTCGCCCGATTGCTGCTCGCGATCAAAAGTGGCAAAGAAAGTTTACGGGATATGGGGATACGAGCGCGTCGTCTAGCGGAAGAAAAATACGATCGGATCAAGTTGGCCAGTCAGATGGAGGACATTTTGACAAAAGCGTTGACCCAAGCACAGACAGTAACTGCCAAAGGGAGGGTATGGGCAAAATGAAGGTCAGAAAAGCGATCATTCCGGCAGCGGGGCTTGGGACCCGTTTTCTGCCTGCTACGAAGGCGCAGCCGAAGGAGATGCTGCCAATCGTCGATAAGCCAACGATTCAATACATTATCGAGGAGGCCGTTTCCTCAGGGATCGAGCACATCATTATCGTCACGGGACGCGGCAAGCGAGCCATTGAGGACCATTTTGACAAATCGTATGAGCTGGAAGCAACCCTCACCGCCAAGCAGAAGCTTTCCGAGCTGGAGGAGATCGAACGAATCACCAATCTGGCAGACATCCATTACATCCGGCAAAAGGAACCAAAGGGGCTCGGACACGCCATCTGGTGTGCGCGCACCTTTATCGGCAATGAGCCGTTTGCGGTGCTATTGGGGGATGACATTGTCGTGTCCGAGAAGCCTAGCTTACAGCAGCTCATCGAGGCGTACGAGCATTTTCATACCTCAATCATCGGCGTCCAACAGGTAAGAGAGGAGGCGGTAGAGCGATACGGGATCGTTTGTGGGGATCGGATGCCCGCGAGCAACGGACTTTATCATGTAAGCGATCTGATTGAAAAGCCGCGTCGCGATGAATCGCCTTCCCGACTGGCGATCATGGGACGCTACGTGATCCGTCCGGAGATATTCGCCATTTTGGAAAGGCTGGAGGCGGGGGCGGGCGGAGAAATCCAGCTGACGGATGCGCTGCGGCTCCTTTCCAAGCGTCAGGCGGTCATGGCCTGCGAAATGAATGGAAAACGGTACGATGTCGGTGACAAGCTCGGATTTATCGAGGCAACGATTGATTTTGCTTTAGCCCGTCCAGACATGCGGGAAGAAGTGATCAAGCTGTTGGAAGATCGACTCGACAGACTGAAAAGCACCACTCAGGCAGCCAGATGAAGCGATGCTTCGATTTCACCGTTGCTTTGCTGCTTCTGCTCAGCCTTCTTCCCGTTCTCGTGATTCTGATCATTCTGATTCGTGCGAGTATAGGCTCTCCCGTGTTATTTAAGCAAATACGTCCTGGTTTTCAGGGAAAGCCGTTCACCATTTACAAATTCCGAACCATGACCGATCAAAGAGACGCTCAGGGGCAACTGCTTCCTGACGAGGCAAGAATCACGCCAATGGGACGGTTTTTGCGAAAATACAGCCTTGATGAGCTGCCGCAACTGTTGAACGTGCTAAAAGGAGAGTTAAGCCTAGTAGGACCGCGGCCGCTCCTGATGGAGTATTTGCCGCTCTACAATCCTGAGCAGGCGAGAAGGCACGAGGTAAAGCCAGGCATCACCGGCTGGGCTCAGGTACATGGGAGAAATGCATTGACCTGGGAGGAGAAGTTCGCGCTGGATGTGTGGTATGTGGATCACCGCTCTTTCCTGCTTGACCTGCGCATTCTCTGGATGACGGCGGGAAAAATCTTTCATCGTGAAGAGACGGCGCAGCACGAGTATTTGATTGTCAAAGATTTTACCGGGAGCAAAAAGGAAGCAGTGGACGAGCAATCATTCGGCTGATCAGGAGGAGAGAAATGAAGATGACCGACAAGCGCATCTATCTGTCCCCTCCGCATTTGGGCGGAGATGAGAAGATGTTTATGGATGAAGCCTTCGCATCCAACTGGATTGCTCCTCTAGGGGCTCAGGTGGATGCATTTGAACGGGAGCTCGCCGAGCAAGTGGGAGCGAAGGGAGCAGTAGCCCTTTCATCAGGTACAGCGGGGATCCACCTAGCTCTGAGACTGCTAGACATCGGAGCGGGGGACCTCGTTTTTTGCTCCAGCCTTACCTTTGTCGCCAGCGTCAATCCGGTGCTGTACCAGGGAGCTACGCCCGTATTGATCGACTCGGAGCCACTTACGTGGAACATGTCGCCAACAGCTTTGAATCGCGCCTTACAGGATGCCAAGGAGAAGAAGCGCTTGCCCAAGGCCGTCATCGTCGTACATCTGTACGGTCAATCGGCGAAGATGGATCAAATCGGCGTGTTGTGTCAGGAATACGGGGTACCGATCATCGAGGACGCAGCGGAGGCGCTTGGGGCCTCTTATCAGAAAAAGGCAAGCGGGACGTACGGTACATTTGGCGTGTTTTCCTTTAATGGCAACAAAATCATCACGACATCCGGCGGAGGGATGCTCGTCTCCGATGATATTACCGCATTGGAGCGGGCACGGTATCTCGCTTCCCAGGCACGCGAGCAGGCTCCCTTCTATCTGCACCGCGAGTCAGGCTACAACTATCGGCTGAGCAATCTGCTCGCAGCGGTGGGCAGAGGGCAGCTGCGCGTCTTGGAAGAGCGTATTGCTGCACGGCGGCAGATCTTTATGCGTTATCAACAAACACTAGGTCAACTGCCTGGATGGGAGAGCATGCCGGAGGACCCAACAGGTCGATCTACACGCTGGTTAAGTGTGTTTACCATCGATGAAACGCGGTTTGGCTGCACCGTACCACAGGTGATCCAAGCTTTGGAGCGAGCCAACATCGAAGCCCGGCGGGTCTGGAAACCAATGCATCAACAGCCCTTGTTTGCCGGATGCCTGTACTATCCGCATGAAGAGGGAGAAAGCGTTTCCGATCGATTGTTTGCCCAAGGAATCTGTCTACCCTCCGGCTCAAGCTTGACAGAAGAAGAGCAGCATCGCGTCATTGAAACAATCAGGGACTGCCAATCTCCATCTAGCGGGGAGGCATTGCATGCACACTTATGAACAGCTTTCCCAATGGTATGAGCTCTATCAATCCGCTTATTTCTTGTTTGATGCTGATCGCTTGCTGAATAACTATCAACGTATGCATCAGGCCTTTGCGCAGCGCTATCCCGATGTGCGGATAGGCTACTCGTACAAGACGAATTACTTGCCCTATCTCTGCCATAGACTCCACGAAGCAGGTGCATATGCCGAGGTGGTTTCCGGCTTGGAATATGAGCTGGCATGCAAGCTGGGGGTACCACCGCAGCAGATCATTTTCAATGGACCGCTGAAACGGGAAACAGAGCTGTTGGAAGCACTGCAAAAGGGAAGCATCGTGAACCTCGACTCCTGGGCGGAGCTCGAAACGGTCATCAACCATGCCCGGCAGTTTCCAGAGCGGCAAATCTCGCTCGGTTTGCGGGTCAATTTTCAGCTGGGGTCGGATGGAAAAAGCCCGCTGCAAGCCGGATACGAAGTCAGCCGGTTTGGATTTTGCGTGGAGAATGGCAGCTATCTAACGGCCTTGCAGCGATTGCAAGGAGAAGCCAACATCAAAGTCGTTGGGCTGCACGGACATTTTTCCGCCAATCGAAGCCTGTCCGTTTACGAAACCATTACTCGTACACTGTGCCAATTGGCAGTCGAGACGTTGGCGGACTCGCTTTCCTACATCGACATCGGCGGAGGCATGTATGGCTCTCTCCCGGATACATTCCAAGTTAAAGATGTCCCCAGCTACGAGGATTACGCCGAGGTGATCTGTTCAGCCATGCACGATGAACTGCGTGGTCTCGAGAAAAAGCCAGTCCTCCTGGTGGAACCGGGCATTTCGCTGGTAGCGGATACCTTTTCGTTCGTCTGCAAAGTCATCGATTGCAAGGAGAATCGCGGCAAGCGTTTCGTCCTTGTAGATGGCAGTGTTCACAACATCAAACCGACCATGCACTCATACAACCTGCCGATGCAGATCGTAAGTCCCGAACCGCGTGACGGGGAAGCCGAGTACCACGTGGTTGGATATACATGCATGGAAAAGGACTATCTGCTGTTTGCACATAAGGCACCTGAGCCACAAGTCGGGGACTTCCTCATTTTCAGCCATGTCGGTGCCTATACCATCGTGTTTTCCCCGCCGTTTATCAAGGAAAGACCGCCGATAATTGCACAGCATCATCACGATTGGCTGGTTGCCAGGCGAAAAGAAACGATCGAAGCATTTTTTTCGGAGCAGTTGTATCACTTTCCGATCCAGTCAAGAAAGCAAGAGGAGAATGTGAAATGAATGTGTTGTTGACGAGCGTGGGGCGGCGGGTGAAATTGGTCCGCTGTCTGAAGGAATCTTTGGCAGGCAAAGGAAAGGTCGTAGCGGTTGATTGTGACTGGACAGCGCCAGCGCTCTATGCGGCAGATGCTCATCAAATCGTCTCGCGGATCGAGGAGCCGGACTACATCGATGTGCTGTTACAGATATGTCTTCACTATCAAATTGACGCGGTGCTCTCCCTGATCGATCCCGAGCTGTCATTTCTTGCCCAGCATGTAGAGTCATTCCGGGATGCAGGTGTGGAGGTCATCGTGTCCTCTCCGGAAGTGGTAGGGCTGTGTCTCGATAAAAAAGCAACGAGCGATTTTTTGCAGCAGCATGATTTCCCGTTCATTCCTACATATGTGACAGCAGAAGAGGTCAGCGAGGCATTTTCCATTGGCGAGCTCTCCTTCCCTGTGCTGGTCAAACCCCGCAATGGGAGCGCGAGTCAAGGGATATCAGTGGTAGACACGATTGCTGAGCTGAATCAGTTGTTGGGCAAAGAGCATGATTCGCTGATTGTACAGCCGTATCTGCAGGCGGATGAGTATGGGGTCGATGCTTACGTTGATTTGCTAACGGGAGAGCCTGTCTCAATTTTTACGAAAAAGAAGCTGCGGATGCGTGCAGGAGAAACGGATCGATCGCTGGCGATCCAAGACGCTGCCTTAACCGGTCTGGTTTACCGCCTGCTCAAAACGCTACAGCCTAGGGGTCCAATTGATATCGATTGTTTTAAAGTCGGTGACACGTATGTCATATCGGAAATCAATCCGCGATTTGGTGGAGGCTATCCGCATGCTTACTTGTGCGGAGAGGACTATTTCTCCTGTCTAGCCACCAATTTGGAGGGTAGGCCCAATGTACCGCGGATTGGCACTTACGAAGCGGGCAGCACGATGCTGAAATATGATGAAGTCATGCTGATAAAAGCAATGCCTGGGCAATAAGTCTAGTCATTCTACTCATGAAATGGGGCATAAGGTCATAGGATCTTTATAGACCCAGCCAGACGGTGGGCGGTTAGGTTTGATTGTCACGGGAGGAGAAACAAATGAATCGGAACCAGAGGCTGTTATCCTCGATCGCACTGGATATCGTCCTGTTATCAGTGGCTGTCTTGTTGAGTTACCTGATCCGTTTTGAAGGGAGTGTGACGGAGCGGTTTCTCCCTGGGATTCCCTACGCGTTGCTGTTGATCGCAGGCAGTTTTTTGGTTTCGTTTTTTCTCCTCAAGGTATACAGCTGTTCATGGCGGCAAGCGGGGATTCGTGAGCTTCTCCTGATCATCAAGGCAGGGGCGCTCGGGGTGGTCATGGCGTGGAGCATCTACCATGCCATGCAGGTCATCGAGTTCCACATCCCGATTCCCACCTCGATTTTCATTATCGCCTGCCTCCTCTCTTGCATCGGTATCGGTTCATCCCGGATCGCTTGGCGGGTTTTTCATAACAGCATGAACAAGTATCAGCCTCATCAGAAACGTGCATTGGTTTTCGGAGCTGGCTCGGCAGGCAAGCTGATTGTCACGGAGCTGCTTCAATCCCCCAATACTGATGTGTTCCCCGTCGCTTTTCTTGATGACGATCTGCGAAAACAGAAGTTGAACGTCATGGGCATCCCAATCGTCGGAACACGTTACGATATCGTCAAAACGGTGAAAGCTTACCAGATCGATCTCGTCATTATTGCCATTCCCTCCCTGAACAAAGAGGAGGTAGCGAGTATCATTGACTTATGCAAAGCAGCACGCATCCAGGTGAAGCTGCTGCCCAGGCTGAGCGATATGGTCCAAAGCAAAATATCACTGAATCACATCCGTGACGTGCAGGTGGAGGACTTGTTGGGACGGGACTCCGTGGAAGTGGATCTGCAGGAAATCTCCGCGTATATCATGGATAAAGTCGTGCTGGTCACAGGGGCAGGAGGCTCAATCGGCTCCGAGCTGTGCCGCCAAATCTCCTCCTTTCACCCGCGAACGCTGCTGCTTCTTGGTCATGGTGAAAACAGTATCTATGCGATTGAAAACGAGTTGAAACGGATTGATCCGACGACTTTCATTATCCCGATTATTGCAGATATTCAGGATCGCAACCGCATTGAATCGATTTTTGAGATGTACCGCCCTTCTATCATTTTTCATGCGGCCGCTCACAAGCATGTACCGCTGATGGAACGGAATGCCGTTGAGGCGATTAAGAATAATATTTTTGGCACTCGTAATCTGGCAGAATGCGCCCATGCGTATCAGGCCGAGCGCTTTGTGGCGATCTCAACGGATAAAGCGGTGAACCCAACTAGTGTCATGGGCGCCACGAAACGCATAACCGAGCTCATGATCCAAAGCTTGGACAAACGAAGCCAAACGAAATTCGTCGCCGTGCGCTTCGGCAATGTGCTCGGCAGCAGGGGGAGCGTCATCCCGTTGTTCAAGCAGCAGATCAGACAGGGAGGGCCAGTCACGGTTACGCATCCCGAGATGGTTCGCTACTTTATGACGATTTCCGAAGCGGTGCAACTCGTCATTCAAGCGGGAGCGTTGGCGACAGGAGGAGAAATCTTTATCCTTGATATGGGGAAACCGGTGAAGATAGCGGATCTGGCCCATGATCTGATTCGTCTGTCCGGCTTAGAGCCCGGAATCGATATCCAGGTCGTATACACAGGCATACGGCCTGGAGAGAAGCTGTATGAAGAGATCCTTACACAGGAAGAAGGAGCGACCGCCTCGAAGCATAATCGCATTTTCATAGGCAAACCGAGCGAGCTTTCCTACGAGGAATTCTCCTATGTGCTGCGCAAGCTGGAACAAATCGTGCAAAAAAGCTATACGCCCTCGTTAAACGAAGAAATTCTCATGCTTTTGCATCATATCGTCCCCACGTATCAAGGCGCTACGGTCCGTGAGTTCCTGAAAACGTGATAACGAGCAAAAAGAAAGCGCTCACATTTCAACGGGCTCCTTCATAGAATAGCGATAGGAACTGGCTTGCACGATACCCGCAAGGAAGGGGGAAGCTGGTATGGCCATTCAGCTGGAGGCTGGAGAGCGTGTCAATGTCAAGGAATACGGAGCGAAAGGAGACGGCAGCACCGATGATACGGCCGCAATCAAGGCTGCAATGAATGTTGTGGTAAGCGGGAAAGCGTCGGTGCTTCTCTTTCCGAAAGGCATCTATAAAATCTCGGCTCCGTTGGAAGTGAGAAATGCCAATCGCATTTTTATTGAAGGAAATGGGTCTGTCATCAGAGGGGGAAAGCACGACTTATTTCGCGTGCAGGATTCTTCGCATTTGCAAGTGCATCGACTCACTTATGAACCACCATCCACGCAAGGGGCTGCCCGTTTTTTGCGCGGTATTCGTCTTTCCCACGTCACTCTCATGGACTGTCATATGACCAATGGCGCTCTGGCGTATTTTTATGGGACGTATGACGGCGATCCGATCGATTATCAAGACAAGACATTTTGGAATCAATTTTTGCGCTTGGAGAAATGCACCGCTTCCGGGGGATATCTTGTGGACAACCTAGTCATGGTCCAGAAGGCAAACAATGTCGTCATTACGCAATGCCTCTTCGAAAAAGCAACCGGAGACGGTGTGAAGTTCAATGGGGGAGACAGTGAAAACCTCTACCTCTCCTTTAATGAGTTTCGCCATTTGAATGGGGATGGCATTGATATGTTCGGCTCCGGACGGTATTTGCATATTGAGGATAACTATTTTCACCATATTCGGGGCTATCCGGCTAATTTGAAGCTGTCCGGTGACCAGAACAATCAGGGTGGCACCACGTTCAAGGCATGGTTTGTACAAAATCGTGTGGAAAACAATGCGCTTGGCTTAGGCTTGGCAAACGGGAAGAACATTTTGGTGCAAAGCAATATCTTCCGCAATAACGGAACGGATCCTGTAGATGGAACGACTTACTCCCATCTCATCATGGTAGAAGAGTCTGCGGAGGATATTCGGTTTATTGACAATGACTTTCTGGAAAATCGCACCCGAACAGCGATCCTGACCCTCGAGCAGACAGGCAGAGATGCGAATCTTCACACCCTCATTCGGGATAATCGTTTCCGCAACAACACCTCGCCGTATGTCATCTCCATCGGCAGAAGCGATTCAACCGCGAACCGGATGATCGACATCACGCAAAATGTGTTCGACAGGTTTACGGACCGAGCGATTGGGGTGCAGATCACCAGAGGATCCGTAACCATTCGGCACAACCGCTTCTTGAACGGCAGGGAAGGGATCCGTTTGATGACCGTCGCTGCAGCGGTGCGTGTCTACATCACAGAAAATATCGCACAAGTGTCCGGTACCCCGATGATTAACAGCACGACCATCATCCCCATTGAACAGCTAAATTCTTGGAATATCCGCTGAAAGAGGGAAAAGCCTTTTGAGCAGTTACACGATCGCCTGTTTTCGTGTACAATCTGCGTAAAGGGCTTTCTTTTTTTTGCTCAGTACTTTGAAATCGGAGTGAACCAAGAATGAAACATGACGTGTATGTGGTGGTGGAGAAAGGGGAACCGTTCCCCGAAGGCAGTATCATCGCCATTACCGATCAAGTATATGCTATCGGCAGAAGCACCCACAATCATATCCCTGATATCGCCTTCAGCAGCCTGTATATTTCCCGAGCTCATGCGGTCATCAGACGCCAGCAGCAGGAATGCTATCTGGAGGATCTCGATAGCAAGCATGGAACTGAGGTGAATGGTCTGGCGGTTAAAGGTAAGCCCGTGCTGCTGCGGGACGGCGACCAGATTCGTTTGGCCAAAGGTGAGGCCATCTTGCATTTTCATAATGAATATGAGAAGGAATGGGAGCAAACGAAGGAATTTGTCTTCCCTCCAGGCTGGAAAGAAGGCAAGACCGACGGATTGATCATCCAACCTGAGCGTCGAGAAGTATATGTAGACGGGACCGCGATACCATTGGCTGGAAAAGATATGGAATTGTTGTTGTATCTCTATCAAAAGGCGAATCAGGCGGTAAGCTTTGATGAGATCAAGATGCATATTTGGCCGGAGCGGCAGGATGAAAGCATAAACGGTGTACCGGATGTAGGATTAAATGAGATTACCGTGCTTGTGTATCGGGTACGTAAAAAGCTAGGGAAATATGGTGATCAGATTGTCACGATACCCCGCTTTGGATATATGCTTGATTTATAAGAAATGGGAGAGGTGGGAGAAGAAATGGCGAAGGAACATGTCTGGATCAAGAGCCGCGGCTTGCAGCTGTCTGCCATGCTGCAGCTGCCAAGCGGGGTGGAGAATCCGCCTGTCATCGTGATTGCACATGGCTTTACTGGTGAAAAAGTAGGCGGGGGACAACGGCTCGTACACATTGCCAATGCGCTGGAGCAAGCGGGCTATGCTTCGATTCGGTTCGATTTCGCCGGTTCGGGAGATAGTGAAGGGACGTTTGCTATCCATACAACGGTATCCGGATGGGTAGAAGATCTACAAGAGGTCATCCAATGGACTGCTAGGCAACCACGCTTTCACCAATCCCCCCTTTATCTTCTCGGCCACAGCTTTGGCGGAGCAACGGTACTTTTGAGCCAAGATCAGGGAGTGCCGATTGCTGGACGGATTGCACTGGCTCCCGTCATTCATCTTGTCGATAACTTTCGCGAGACGATACTGGGTCCAAAGCTTTGGGCGGAGGCCGAAGCCGGAAAGACCATTTCTCATTTTTATGGCAGCACTTATTCACTGAAGCCGACGTTTGTCCGCGATTTGCTGGAGAGCGGGCATGATCCGGTGCAAGCCAGCAAAGGCTATCAAGCTCCCGTGCTACTGATTCATGGCACACAGGATGCAGCTGTGCCTGCAGCGGGCTCCCGTGTCTTTTACGAGCAATACCACGGCCCGAAGGAATTGTTGCTGGTAGAAGAGGGGGATCACGGTTTTAGCCACCATCTCCCTGTGGTCATAGAAAAAGTGCTCACCTGGCTAGCCTCGCGGTAAATCAGGTTCCGCCTGCTTCAAAACTCTTCAAAAACATACTGTGCGAATGTATCCGTATCATCGAGCTATCATCGTTGTATCATCAAAATGATAAGACGATTTTATAGAACAGAGCCGATGAGTGGGGTATCGTACGGTAGGGAGACTTGTAGGGGAGTTTGGACAGGGGGATTTATATGAAACAAATCAATATACTCATGCTGGCTGCATTGCTGATACTAGCGGTGGTGAGCGGGGTTGGCATGGAAGCACCCGCCTGGATTCAGAAAGAGAAAGTCCAAGCACAGGGCAAAGAAACGCTGAAACCAACGGCAGCTTTCATCGAAGAAAAAGTCGCTTTCGTCATGCGTGATCTGCAAAGCACATCAACTTATATCATAAATGAAGAGGAAGCAAAGAAAAGCTTTTCGCCTTTAACAACGGTACATATTCCGCTTGCATTCTTGACACAAGATTCGCAAAAGCCGGAAGCGTTGCATCAATCACTCCAAAAGCTCGGTTACGGACATCAGGCAAAAGACGGCACGATCGAGGTAACGACCCGCGAGCAAGTCGATTTCCTTACTCGCATGCTGTCAGGGCAGTTGTCAGTTGATGCGGACATGATCGATGCCGTAAAGGCGGGGATGCTCATTCGTGAGCAGGATGGCCTCGTATACGCTGGTATGGCTAGCGAGGAGGAAGACAACGCCTGGTTCGTCGGTTATGTGGAGACGAAGGACAAGACATTTGTTTTTGCCACACATATAACCAGCAGTCAGGACGATAATGGGAAACGTGTCAGAGAAAAGACGGAAAGCATCTTGCGAGGGATGGATATCCTTCCGCCTGAAGCAGCTAATCAAGGACAACCGTAAATACAACATGAGTCATGGGTTAAAAATTTGACCATGGCTCTTTTTTGTTTGGTAAAATTAGGGTATTGATCAATAAAAGGGTCAAAATGCAAAGGAGGTTACCTCTCATGATCGATCTGGGATCCATTTCGTTGGATTGGAGTGCGATGAGAATCCAGCTCATTTTTCTTTCTATCCCGCTATTCATCATGATATCCGTGGTATACTTTATCGTCCGGCTGGCGAATCAAACAAGTCAAAGCCGTACTGATCAAAGCCGTACTGATCAGCTGGAGAAGGAAGTGCATGAGCTGCGGGAAAGAATCCAGACCATGGAAAGGGAAAAGCAGAAATGATCCGGGCAGATGCTGGCGGGTCATTTTTTGTTTACTCAGATCTACATAAGAACAATCGTTCGCTTTATCTGGGCTACTATGGTAAAGTAAAGAGACAAGACAAACTGTATGTGGCAAGAGGTGGTACATAATGAATGAATGGCTGATGGTGGCCTCAGTCGGGCTCAACCTGACCCTGCTGGTACTGGTGTTGATCCTGCTCGCCCGGAAGGCACCGGATGATCGCGGGAGAGAGTGGGAGTCCCGTTTTGCCGTTTTGCAAAATGGCCTGGACAAGCTGGAAAAAAGCATGCGTGAGGAGATTTCAAACAATCGTCAGGAAGGCAGTCTGACCGCAAAACAGAATCGCGAAGAACTGCACCAATCCCTAAGCCTGATGAATCGAACGCTGATGGCCAATATGGGAGAGATGGCGACGCAGCAAAAGCACCTGCTGGACAGCTTTGCTGACCGTTTGGGGGAAATGACCCGACTGAACGAACAGATGCTGGGACAAGTCAGAGAGACAATGGAGCAAAAGCTTACCTTTTTGCAGGAGGATAACAATAAAAAGCTGGAGCAGATGCGGCAGACAGTCGATGAGAAGCTGCATGCCACATTGGAACAGCGATTGGGTGATTCCTTTAAGCTGGTGAGCGAGAGACTGGAACAGGTCCACAAAGGGCTGGGCGAGATGCAAGCATTGGCTTCGGGTGTGGGCGATCTGAAAAAAGTGCTGTCGAATGTGAAAACGCGCGGAACGTTAGGGGAAATCCAACTGGGAAATCTGCTGGAGCAGATGATGAGTCCGGAACAGTATGAGCAGAACGTGGCAACCAGACAAGGTTCGGCTGATCGCGTGGAATTTGCGGTCAAGCTGCCAGCGGGCGAAGATAACGGCCATATTTATTTACCGATTGATTCAAAATTTCCCTTGGAGGATTACCAGCGGCTGCTCGATGCGCAGGAAGAAGGAAATGGTTTGCTCGCCCAGGAAGCGGCAAAACAGCTGGAAGCTCGTATTAAGCTGGAAGCGAAAACGATTCGGGAGAAATACCTGGAGCCGCCGTATACGACCGATTTTGCCATTATGTTTTTGCCGATTGAAGGTTTGTTTGCAGAAGTACTGCGCAGAAGCGGTCTTTGGGACACGCTGCAGCGGGAATACCGCGTGATCATCACTGGTCCGACTACGCTTACCGCCCTGCTGAACAGCTTGCAGATGGGCTTCCGTACGCTCGCGATTCAAAAGCGATCAAGCGAAGTCTGGCAGCTACTGGGCGCCGTAAAAACCGAGTTTGGGAAATTTGCCGATGTTCTGGCTAAAACACAGAAAAAGCTGCAGGAGGCGAGCAGTACCATCGAAACGGCGGCGGTACGCACCCGTGCCATCGAAAGACGGTTGCGCAATGTGCAAGAGCTGCCGATCAGTGAAGCGGAAAGGCTGCTGCCTGACTGGGATGCTGTTGTCCCAGAACGATAACGCTCATGATTTCGCCATGATTTTTGTGAGAAACATCACAATTTGGCATCCTTCTTCCTTCTATAGTATGAGCTAAGAAGGCATCGACGGGAGGAATCCAATATGAGAAACTTTGAGACGAATCTGATAGGACAGGAGTTTATGTTTGCGGAACTGGATGACGTGCTTCATGAACTAGGCTTTACTCGCGGAAGCATGTGGGACTACGATTACGCCGATTATGATCACCCTTTACAGCTGACCAAGCTGGGAGAAAATGTGTTCTTGCGTATTTGTACGCACACGACAAACGGTAAAATCGAAGGTCGCGGCTGTGTCGTGATGATCAACCAGATCGGATTGATTGGCGGCAAGTATCAGCAAGGTGTACTAGAGCAGTTCAAGGCAGATCGTCGGCAGTTAGACCGCTCACGGGAACTGCTGGAGCAATTGGCAGCCCGCTATCAGTTTCCTCTTGAAATCACGTTGGAAACATTGGAGAAGACCACAGCCAAGCAATACGCTGCAGGCATGCTGCCAACCGCATAAATGCATCAGAAGACGGAGAGATCCGTCTTTTTCTTTTCCTTCCACTTTTTTTGCATTGAGTCATTAACCCGCCCTGTTGTAGACTGCAAGAGTAGCAACTACAACCCCTCTACATGATGCAACTTTTATAATTAACCGGCCAACTGACGGCTGGTTTTTCTTTGGCTCGAAATGAACGTTCACATAAATCGATACGATAAGCAGGAGGATTGCTGGATGAATAGAAAGCGTATCACGTTCGCAGCACTTGCACTCTTCTTGACTGGTGGATTCCTCTTTGGCGGATTCCCACAAGCAGCTCATGCGAAGGCAGCGACTGCGAATGAACAGACTTCCCCCTTTTGGGATGACAAGATGGACAAGGACTTGAAAAAGATCCTTTCCCGCCAATCTCCGACGTTGCTGGGGATCTATCTGACGACGATGTTCACCAGCACGGATGAGCGCATTCATAATGTGAAAAAAGCGGCGAATCAAATCAACGGCATCGAGCTTGGTCCAAATGAAACGTTTTCGTACAATGAAACCGTCGGCAATTCCAATATCGCCAAAGATGGATGGAAGCAAGCGGGCGCCTATGTTGGTGGAAAACTGGTTGAAGACTACGGCGGAGGGATCTGCCAAGTTTCTTCTACGTTGTACAATGCAGCGGAGGAAGCGGGGATGGTCATGGTTGAGCGCCATTCACACAGCAAAGTGGTGCCGTATGTCCCGCAGGGGAAAGACGCGACGGTAGCTTACGGAGTAATGGACTTTAAATTTACGAATCCGTATGATTACCCGGTAAAAATTAAAGCAAAAGTATACGACGATGCATATGTGCTCGTACGTATTGTAAAAGCCTAACAACATGTATCCTCACTTACAATGAAGACCCGGTACGGCGATATGCCAGCCGGGTCTTTTTTTTGTTTTCGCGCAAAACGTTTCTAACTGTACAACGTCACATAGGTGAGGACGACTAGCAAGGCAAGTGTACCTAAAATGATACCGAGGATTGTTCCCGTACCGACACGACTCTTCTGCTTTGTATCCATCCGACTCATCCTATACCCTCTCCTTCTTGATGTTATTGCTATTTTGTCCAAAGAAAAGTACTTGCATGTGTTATGATAGAAAGAAAGGAAAGACAGGATGGTCATTCATGGAGAAAGTAATCTTACGTGGACATCATCTGCTGTGCGTGCACGGGTTTCGCGGGATGGGGTATAGCCCGGCGTTTGTCGAAAAAATGCGAGGGATCGTGGAGCAAATCAGAGATAAGGACAATGATTTTCCGATTCAGGTCGTAAGAGGCTTTGATGTTACTTGTCTGGTTTGTCCCCATAAAGGGGCTGAAGCTTGTGAAGCCAATGAAGGATCGGAAGAGCACGTTCAAACGCTTGATCGCAATGTGATCGGCCATCTCGGTTTGCAGGAAAACCAGTTATACCAAAAGTCAGAGCTTGTTGCCTTGACCAGAGAAAAAGTAGCACCGGACGATCTGGATATGCTGTGTGCGGGCTGCTCATGGCTTCCGTATGGTGTATGCAAAGAAGGCATTGCCCAGCTGCGTGGAGACGATCATCGCTAAATTTGGCGACAATTTTCACGAAATACCATCTTTTCCGTGTCGAAAAAGATGTCGGATTCGTGGTAATATACTACAGAATACGATTAAGAGAGTAGGGACAAAGAGTGAAACGATCAGTTACCTGCCTGCTGGCTACTGTGCTATTGGTTGCAGGCGTCGTCCCTGTTGGTGACGCTGGAGCAGCAAACCGATCCATTACAGCCGCAGCTGCGAGTGCAACACTGCAGAGCCAAAAGAACAAAGCAACGGTGAAAAAGCCCCTCCACCACCAAATTTCTTTCAATGATTATCAAGTTGTGGGATTGAATGAAAATGGATGGAACTGGGTGCGCAATCATGAGTTTATCTTACCTGCCAATACTCCGCTGGATATTGATATGCTGCAATATACGTATTCGCCGAATGGAAAGGATACAGTCAACCGTAAAAAAGTAATATTAGATGGCACCGAGCTGGTCGAGTATAGGGGAGAAGTGGCTTCCCCTGAGCAAGTTCTTCCCTGGAAGGTGCCACGCTTTACAATTCCGGCATCGCTTCTATCCCCTGGCGAGCATCTCCTAACCTTTATAGCGGAAGATGGCAATGGCCAGACGGGGATGGTCAGCGTCAAATTCATGGTGGAGGAGCCGGTGTCCAGTCTGAGTATCTACCAAGGCACGGATGCCACTGGACCGCTAATTCCGTCCGGTTCCACGCAGACCATTTTTGCCAACAATGGGTCGATGAAGTTTTTTGCGGGTGAACAGGGAACGTGGAAGGTATACACCAAAGGATCAACTACTGAGCTGAAAGGTTCGTACGGACTTCGATACAATACGGGCACCTTGGAAGCCGGTTCATACGAAATCGTCTATAAACCGCTCAAGGAAGGGGCAGAAGAGTGGCGGATCACACTGGAAATCGGATTGCCACCTATCTACCAGATCGTGAGCGGGAATAAGCAGAAGATTGCGCCTGGACAAAAAATCACGGCACCTAGTGTGCCAGGCATTATCCAGCTAAGTGCGGATACACCGGGCAGATGGTTCGTAAATGGGACCAATCAAGCAGCGGTGGATACAGAAGATTTCGAAGTGATGCTTCCGGAAACACTTCGCGGGATGACCGTCACGGTCTACTATCAACCGGATGGTTTCGATGGTTCCACACCTAGCCAAGTGCAAATCGACGTGCCAGTAGGAGAGAATCCTGCGACGAATACGTGCGACCCAAGTCAAGCGTTGGCAACCATGGATATCATGTCAAAAGGAAACGCTGATTCTGATTTGGAACTTGAAAAAATCAATCTGAAATCATCGACAACTGCGATCGATATCTATCAAGAACCGCTCCATGAAATCTGGATTACCACGTCTGCAGACCATTTGGAGCATGGAAGCAAAGCAGATGAAGAAGAAGGGCCAGGCATCTGGGCCGTAAACAATGTGGTGGTAGATGCTACGCGATTGAACTGGGACCATACGGGGCTCAATATCGCTTTTTTTGGTAAAGGTACCCACAACATCAGATACATCAGCAAGGGAAACACAAAGACACAATGGTGCGGCAGCATCCGCATATATGAAGACGAGCCGCCAGTGTTGGCTTCCTTATCCTGCGAAGCTGACGAGTCTGGACCTAGTCCGCAGCTGATTCCGATTCGCCTGGAGACGGACAAGGGAGAAGAATTGGTGGAAAACGGAAGCGTGGAAATCAACTCTGTGTCCGAGTTGTCCAAGTATGATGCCTTGACGATGAAGGCGAATCATGTGGCCAACTATGGAACCAAACGGATTAAAAAAGGGACTAAAACAAACCGCAGCTATTTGACCGTTCCGGACGTACGCTGGGAATACGACGTGAACTATTTCGGAGAAAAACAAAATTTTGGAGGAAATATTTTCTCGCAAAATAAAGTCGATATACTCTATGAAGATAAAGTGATCGAGACGATTCGTCCGAAAAGTGAACGGGAACACGGGGACAAATCCGGTATGAAATCACTGAACCTGGAATCCATCATTAAAGCAAACGATGCGAAACCAGGTAAGTATACGATCCGGATTACCCATGAGCTTGCAAACAATGAGTGCAAAATTGACAGACGTCACGACGTGGATGACAAAGATATCGACAGAGTTGAACAGAAGCAGGTCTTCTCAACTTCCATTGTATTGAAATAACAGAAAAAAACTTGCCTCCCGTATAAGGGGCAAGTTTTTTTCTGCTTATCTACTATCCAGATCTTCACATGTGATGGCGTAGATCACATGATCTTCCCATACACCGTGAATTTTTAAATAACGCAGCGATAACCCTTCATAACGGAACCCCGCTTTTTCTAACACCTTAATGGAAGCGGCGTTACGCGGCATGACAGCCCCTTGCACACGGTGCAGTCCGAGCTTGTCGAAGGCTTCCTTGACGGCAAGCCGAACCGCTTTCGTCATATAGCCTTTTCCATTATGCTGCTGGTCCATAAAATAACCGATCGTCGCATTTTGCCAAGCACCACGGGAGACATTGGCCAAGGCTACTCTGCCTGCCAAAAGATTGTCCAGAAAAATACCAAATGCATAAGCCTTGTCCTCCTGCCAATCCCGCTCGGCAGCAGCGATATGCTCAAGGCATCCTTCTAACGTAAAGTGGGATTCCGGCCGCACAGGTTCAAAAGGTTGCAAAAATTCTCGATTTCGCAAACGCAGCTCCAAAAGGGCATGGGCATCTACCTCGGCAAATGGGCGGATGGAAAGGACGGCTCCATCATTCTGCATTGATCTACTCCTCCGTTTCTAATGGCATTGAGTTACAAATTGTAACATGGAAACAGGAAAAAGAGAAGGCAGATGGTTGCCACCGACAGAGGAATTTGATACAGTTAATGCAATTACATATGTTTGTCTAAATAGAGGTGCGCAACGGATGATTACTTCTTTTCTTTGACGAGGTTGGGGAACGTGAAGAGAAGGAAAGGCCAATGCGCCGAAGTTCCGGCTGTTGCCCCGAGCGACCGGAGC
>DASQNU010000248.1:0-6562 GCA_035644815.1 Bathyarchaeia archaeon
ATATTAATCCGTCGATAATCCAGCTTGTTGTGCCCTTGGTTTAATTGAACATACAAACGCTGATGGAATTGGTCTTTGTAGCTTCCCCGTGGCATCGAAGACATGCGACAAGACTCCCCCTTCGCTAAATGGCGTCGTATGACATCAGTATGGCGCTGGTCCGAAGCATTTATGTAATGTTTCGATTGGAAGAAGAGCGGTTGCACATACTACTTGCAGGGGTGAAGCTCATGCGCAAAAGCAATTTATTCGCAGCCATTTTGCTGATCTTGTTCATTGTTCCCGTTCCTACCTATGCAATCGAAAGAAACGCGTTTCATATATCCGTAACCATCTCACCCAAGGCAGCACGGGTAACCACATTGAAAGTGGCCAATAATCCGAAATTCATGAAGCGGATTCTGCGTGCCCCAGCCCAAAAAACCATGCAGACTCCTGAATTTCCCCGAGCCACCATTCAGATGGGCAGACGTACCTTTATTTACGACTCCATGGATCGGCTGTTTGAACCTGCCAAAAAACGGCAGATTCTTCTCTCTGCTGAGCTACGCGATGGTCTGGATTTCTACATTTCTCAGGCAGAAAAACAGTACTATGGCCAGCTGTTGGCATGGGAATCGGTTCGCAAGCACTTTTCGCGGATGGCGTATGGGGACGTAGTCGACCTGGAGACAGGAGAACGTTTTCGCGTCCAGCGCCGGGCCGGAAGCCGACATGCTGACGTCCAGCCGCTCACGCGAAAAGATACAGAAATCATGAAACGGATCTACCAAGGCAAATGGAGCTGGAGACGTCGCGCGATCCTTGTCCTTGTGGATGACAAAGCCTATGCAGCCTCCATGCACGGCATGCCGCATGGGGCAGGAGCAATCGCGAATAACGGGTTTCCCGGGCATTTTTGCATCCATTTTGCAGGGAGTACCACCCACAAGCGCAACGAACCAGATCCAAGCCATAGCCTTATGGTCATGAAAGCGTCGGGTAAGCTGCCGTTGCTGTTGATGGAGGCTGAACCTGATCAGCTGGTCGAGTGGTTTCTGACAGCTGTTCGCGAGCACGACGAATCCGTTTGGCGCCAAACAACTACGAACCGTGCGCCGCTCCCGTTTTCACCGGACCAGTTGGAAACTTTGCGCATGGACAGACCTGATGTTCAAAGTGGGGAGATCTCGCTCCAAACCGCTTTGCTCCCTGTCAAGGTTCGATATTATGTAAAAGGAGAAAAAGAGAAGGCAGAAACATGGTGTTTTTACTTGAATCGCTCTTCCCTGGTAGAACGTTGGAAAATCGCAGATATTTTTATCACGGACTAAAAGATTCATCCAGACAAAAATTACACTGCTCCTCCCTGTCGTCAAATGGTACAATGGTAGGATGAAACTGACACGGGAGAACATGTACCATGGACAAACGTTTACGGGAATTTGACTTTATACGAGCCTTTGCAGCTCTTTCCGTCATAGCCATTCACGTAACAGCTGGCTATCTCACATCCAATCAGCTTGCCTATGTCTGGAATCAGGCAATGCGCTATGCCGTTCCCCTTTTTATTATCTTGTCTGGCTTTTTGCTGTATTACGTTGATAAAGGCAGACCTCCGCTTCCATATGGCTCCTTTTTGAAGAAGCGGTTTCAAAAAGTGCTCTGGCCCTATCTGTTTTGGACGGTGTTTTATGTCATATACAGCGGACAGCCGCATTGGGGAGAGTGGCTGTCAGGTCAATGGTGGCAGCCTTTGAAGCTTTCCATCGAGCATTTATTGAAAGGTACAGGCTATGTACACCTGTACTTTGTCTTGATCGTCCTGCAGCTGTATGTCTTGTATCCACTCCTGCGCCGATGGCTGGAAAAGCATCTGCCTTCCTTGCTGTTCACTTCCTTGCTCTTGACCGGATTGGCGCAGACCTTGATTTACTTGCATCAGCTGCAGTATCTGGTGCTGCCAAGCCTGTTGATTCCCTATGTCAGCCTGTTTCCGATCTGGCTCTTTTATTTTGTTTTCGGGATGGCAGCCGCTTCCTATAAATCAGCTTGGGAAACACGGCTGAATAACAGGTTGGTCGGACTGGCGGTATGTTGGCTCATTTCACTGGCGCTTCTGATCGTTGACAGCCGCTATACGCAGACTCACGCTTCTTCGATTAAACCAAGCGTAATGTTGTATTGTCTCACGAGCTACTTCTTTTTCTACATGGTCGCCCTTCGCTTCAAACATCTGGGCAACCGAATCGGGCGATGTCTGGACTGGCTCTCCATGCACTCGTTTATGATTTTTCTCTTACATCCATTCATGCTCAGTCTGTTGGCCAAGCATTATCCACAGCTGTGGCCTGGCACGAAAGGAATGATTTTTCTGTTCCTTGCCACAACACTAAGCACAGTTATCATTACGTATCTACTGAGTTTCCTGCCCGCTACTGTCTGGATTGGCGGCGTCTATCAACAAAAAAAGAAAGCCGAGCGACAAGCGGCGGTGTCCGGCTAACCCGCAAAAAGCAAACACCCTTATTCGACTGCACCAAGCACGTGCCGAAAAAGGGTGTTTTTTGTTAATGCGCTTCAACCATTGCATCGTCGGTTTGAAACTCGCTAAAGGTCGAAAGGACGCTGTTGTACTCCGACAGATCGCGCACTCTGATCCCTTTTTGCAGCAGCGTAATCTCCTCCTTGGGCAAGGTGGCCTCCATCTTTGCCCGATTGATCTGGTAAAAGCTCTGGATCACGTTCTGCTCACTCGGCACTCCATTGAACAACGTGAGTACCCCATCCGGAGACAGACCAAAATATCCGTTTTCTTTGCAGGATGGAGCGATATCATTCTCCCGCTTGAGCAGAATCAATTTTCCTTCCTCGCTGGCGATAATCTCCCAGCCTTTATATCCGGACAACGTCTGTTCAAACGATTCCTTGCCCAGCACAATCCGTTCCTCTTCTTTTACGCCACACAAATAACTGCGGGCCAGCACCAATTCATGCGGCTTGCCTATCGTCTCAACCGCAGAACGATAGGTCTCCCCGATAACCGGCAAAGCTCCATTGCCTTCGCTCACCATATTCGCTATCCAGTAGGTACCACCAGTAATGATCCCGATCAAAAGCACTGCCCACGACAAAAAGAATCCCCTATGTCGTTTCATGACCGAATTTGTCTCCTTCAATTGCATTTTCCCCTAGTATTTCCAAGCGAAAGATCAGCTATACTTGCGCTTTTCGTGTATTCGCAAATATTCCGATAAGTTAACAAAGGTATAACCTTTCTTGTCTACCAATTCTTACATTTCTATGATACATTTAGAGTGATCGTCATTAAATTTTTTTTATATGGAGGAATTCGTCAAATGAAGAAAGCTAGCAAGCAGAAGTTTGTCGGAAGTCTTCTCGCTGCGACCCTGGTTGTAAGCGCGTTGTCTTTCCCATTGACCCCTGTCAGTGCGGCATCCACGTCCACACTCAAATTGAGACTGTTGGAAACAACTGACCTCCACACAAACATTGTGAACTATGATTACTACCAGGACAAATTCACAGATGAGTTCGGTTTGGCTAAAACTGCCATGCTGATCGCAAAAGCACGCGAAGAAGCGAAAAACAGCTTGCTTTTCGACAATGGTGACTTGATTCAAGGTAACCCGCTCGGCGATTATGTTGCGAAAATCGATCCATTGAAAGATGGCGAAACTCACCCTGTTTTCAAAGCAATGAACCTGCTTGACTATGATGCAGCTAACATCGGGAACCATGAATTCAACTTCGGTTTGGATCACCTGCAAAAGAGCTTGAAAGGTTCCAAATTCCCTTATGTAAATGCAAACGTATACATTGATGATAAAGACAAAGATCCAAACAACGATAAAAACTACTTCACTCCTTATCAAATCCTGGAGCGTACTTTTAAGGATGAAGCAGGAAAAGATGTAAAACTGAAAGTCGGCGTCATCGGATTTGTTCCTCCGCAAATCATGGTTTGGGACAAAAACAACCTGACTGGAAAAGTCATTGCGAAAGATATCGTGGAAACCGCGAAAAAATATGTTCCAGAAATGAAAGAAAAAGGCGCTGACATCATTGTAGCGATCCCTCACTCCGGTCTGGGCTCTGCTGATGAACCGGTCAACACCGAAAGCGCGAGCTACCAGCTGACCCAAGTAGAAGGCATTGATGCCGTTCTCTTTGGACATGCTCATGGCGTATTCCCAGGAAAAGGCTTCGAAAACATTCCTGGCGTCGACAACGAAAAAGGTCTCGTAAACGGCAAGCCTGCTGTAATGCCTGGCTTCTGGGGTAACCACCTCGGCGTGATCGACCTGACGCTTGAGCAAGTGGACGGAAAATGGAGAGTGGCTGATTCGTTAGCAAAAGCGCTTCCAATCTATGACGCTACTGCGAAAAAACCACTTGTTGATGCAGACCAAAAAATCGTGGATGCCGTAAAAGAAGATCATGATCACACCGTTGAATGGGTACGTTCCGCTGTTGGTACGACTACTGCTCCAATCCACAGCTTCTTCTCCCTGGTACAAGACGATCCGTCTGTACAAATCGTAACCAATGCACAAAAATGGTACGTGGAGAAAAACATTAAAGGTACCGAATATGAAGGTATTCCGGTTCTTTCTTCCGGCGCTCCTTTCAAAGCAGGCGGACGTAGCGGAGCTTCCTACTACACCAATATTCCTGCAGGTACGATTGCGATCAAAAACGTGTCCGACCTTTACATTTATCCAAACACCTTGAAAGCTGTACTGGTCAATGGTGCTACCGTGCAAGAATGGTTGGAGCGTTCCGCTGGCCAATTCAACCAGATCGATCCGAAAAAAGCAGAAGAGCAAGCGCTCATCAATGAAGAATTCCGTACGTACAACTTCGACATTATCGATGGTGTAACGTATGAAGTTGATGTCACTGAGCCTTCCAAATATTCGCCAGATGGCAAACTGGTTAACGAAAAAGCAAACCGTATTAAAAATCTTCAATTCAATGGAAAACCTGTGAAGAAAGATGACAAATTCATCGTGGTAACCAATAACTACCGTGCAGGTGGCGGCGGTAACTTCCCAGGTCTCGATGGAAGCAATATCATCATCGACTCTCCAGACGAAAACCGTCAAGTAGTGATTGACTTCATTCTTGCTAACAAGGAAATCAATCCGACTGCTGACAACAACTGGACCTTTGCTCCGGTAAAAGGTGATGTAAACGTTACGTTCATCACTTCTCCAGATGCGAAGCCATTTGCGGAAAAATTGTCCCATATGAAATATATTACGACTCTAGAAAATGGCTTTGCCAAATTCTCGATCAATCTGTCCAAAAAGTAATAGCCAGACAGCAAAAAGAAGCTGATGCACTTGTCATCAGCTTCTTTTGTTTTATCCAACAAAATGATAGGCACCCCATGGAGACCGCTGCAGGATCTGATCCTCTGCGGCAAGGAAACGTTTCCGCTCTTCACTTAATCGGGCTTCCATCATTAACAGCTGCTGTACATTTCGGGCGCGATACCCTGATCGTTTCGCATAAACACCTGTCACTTCCCGCAAGAAGTTATCGGGGTAGCGCAGCAGCTGATGGATCATCCATATTTGGTTGTCACTCAGCGGATTGATTTTATTATAGGCATCGATCCCCTCGAAGAACGCATACGAGGAATATCCATGCAGCAGCAGAATTCGGCCAAAAAATTGAACCAAATCTGCCATCTGCATATCGCAAGCAACTGTATCCAAATCGATCAAAAAACAGCTACCTCTCTGTGCTATCAGGAAATTATGACTGGCTACATCCCGATGCGCAAGCGTACCTTCCATGGCAGCCTGATTCATTTCACCGATCAACTGAATCTTGTAGGAACGCTCGATCGTTTCCCCTGCATCCCTAAGTACATCTTCGGACATGGCGAGAATGATTTGTTCCAACCGATTCTGCGGTCCATACCTGTGAATGGTCTCGAGGATTCGCTTAAATTCTTCCAGTCTTCCTTCCCATTTATCCAAGAGCGGCGGCTGATATCCGGCGATAGGAATCACGTGAGGAAACCCTCTCGCTGCCAGATGAAAACGGGCTAAAGTGGAAATGGAACGTTTCATGTCCAGAAGTAAGGAATGATTCGCCTCTCTGCCATCAATCGCCTTCATCACTGTGTAATAACGGGAACCAATGGGAATGACCTTGTTTCCCTCTGCGTCGCCCAAATATTGTACCGTATGATAAAATCCATGATCATGCAGGGTATCAGCCAGATCAGTTACCCAATCTGCCTTTTCTTTTTGTTTATATCCCTTCACAATCCACATTCCTCGGTCGGTTTTTGCCAACCATACATTCCTGCGCGGTCTTACCCCATGTATATGACAGCGAAACGCTTTTTGCAGAGAAGAAAGCAATCGTTTATCCATGCCTGAGCTTAAGACGATGAAGTGGAATCCTCATGCCCCCGCTCCCAGCTCGGCCATACCTCGTGTTGAGGAGAGGGTGCCATGAATGGAGACATGGGGTACATCGAACTGTGCATATGGCCATGGGGTGTCATACTGGATACGTGTCCTCCTTGATAGGGCTGGGT
>DASQNU010000249.1:0-2857 GCA_035644815.1 Bathyarchaeia archaeon
CGTCAAATTCAGTGTGCTTGCAATCGAGAGCCCGTTCGAAAGAGACCTTGGCCGCTTCCACTTTTTGCAGGAAAAACGTTTCTAACTCTTTTTTCGCGATGTTTGACATCTTTTTCCCTCCCGTTGCTGTTCTCTCTAAAACCATTCAGCAGCACTTCTTGTGACCTATTGTACCATGCAGGCGGTTATTCATAAATAGTTGAAAACTTGTCAAACTTGTAGAAAAACTGGATGTTATCCATTTCCATTTCCATTTCCATTTCCGTTTCCATTGCCATTTCCGTTGCCATTACCATTGCCATTCTCGCCCTCAGGATTTTGCTCAGCTCCGGGCGGTTGATCTGTATCCAGCCATGGCGGGGTTGTGCTGTTATCGCCTGGATTGTCTGATGAACCATTGCCATCTCCATTACCCTCATCCGAAATATCGCCATCTACAGGATCTGATGGCTGATCTCCCTCTGGATTTGGATCATCGCCCTGTTGATCCGGGTTATCTCCTTGCTCAGAATCTTCCCCTTCTGGCGGAAGCTCCCCTGCATCCCCCGGAACGTTTTCATCATTATGCAGTGCACCGTCCTGCAAGAGGTTTTCAAGCTGGGACATGCTGACCTCCCTCGGTTCGGAAGGCGTTCCCTCTTCGCCATTTTCTTTTCGCGGAACGATGAAATACTTGTAAGCGATCGGTTCTTTAACCGAGTCCATGTACACGGATTGAGGAAATTCCTTTGCAATCAATTCCTTGTTGTCAATGGTGTCCGCATAACGATAGATGTCATAGCTGACGTAGTCCTCGTCCCCGCCAATCCAGCTAAGCATAACCTTCAACTCGCCATCCACCATGGTCATATCCGCTGTCAGCGTTAGCGGATTCGCAGTTTCCTCTTCTTTTTTCTCCACCTCTTCTACCCCTTGAGGCTTCGTAAACTCGGTCACCTCCCGACCTTTCAGCCCTTCCGTGAAGACCGTTTTAAACAGTTTGGCAGGCAAGTCGCTGCCGTTGCGTAATATATGCTGTTTATCTTCTTTCTCGTAGCCCATCCATACTGCCCCGACGTATTCAGCGGTATACCCGACAAACCAGACGTCCTTGTTATCTTTCGTGCTTTTGCTGATTCCGGATTGGGTCGTTCCCGTTTTTCCTGACACTGGTCGGTTCATTTTTGCCGCTTTTCCCGTTCCCTGTTCGACGGCGGTTCGCATCATTGTATGCACGTCCCATGCCGTTTGCGGCTTGATGACTGGGGTCTGTTTCAACTGTACCGTCTCGTTAATCCCCAATTGCTCTTCCTTGATGCTTACAATGGCATGCGCTTCCGACATGATTCCGCCATTGGCGAAGGCCGTATATGCTTGGGCCATTTTCAGCGGTGATGTACCCGTATGCAGTCCGCCGAGCGCGATAGCCAGATTGCGATCCTCTGGGGCGAGTTTAATGCCAAAGCGCTCAGCGTAATCCATGCCGGTTTTCACATTGATTTGGTCCAATAGCCAGACAGTCGGCACGTTCAAGGATTGCTTTAGCGCTTCCGTCATCGTAACGGATTCACTGTATTTATTGTTGTAGTTGCGTGGCTTATAGCCATTGAAATCCTGCAATTGGTTGCTCAAACGATAATACGGATGATATTTGTCATCGCTATCCAATGCCGGAGCATAAGCGACGATCGGTTTAAAAGATGAGCCGGGTTGACGCTTTGCATCGACCGCATAGTTGAAACCCTTGGCTACATAGTTGCGCCCGCCCATCATCCCGGCGATACCGCCCGTTTTTGGATCAACGGCGATCATCGCGGCTTGTGCCGGGTATTTTGCTCCATCTTTCGGAAAGTTTTTCGGATTGTTGAAAGCTGTGACCATCGCGTCTTGCATTTGCTTATCCATGGCGGTGTAGATTTTCCAACCGCCTTTGTACAGCATGGCTTCATCAATGCCGTATTTTTCCTCGGCTTCACTGATCACATAATCCATGTAGGCGCGATATGCCTTGTTATTTTGTTGATCCGTGACCTCTCTCGGTACAGGCATTGGCTCTTTCTGAGCAGCTTCTTTTTCTTCCAGCGTGATCAGCTTTTGCTCGTACATCACGCGGATAATGGTATCCCGGCGCTCTTTTGCCAATGTTTGATCCCCGTTCTTGTCACCAAAAGGACCGTAATAGGAAGGTGCTTTGGGAGTAGCTGCCAGTGCCGCTGCCTCAGCAATCGTCAACTGGTGTCCTTCCGCAATAGACTTGTTGAAGTAGACTTTGGAGGCAGCTTCGATCCCATAAGCCCCCTCACCCATATAGATTTTGTTCAAATACATCTCCAGGATCTGCTCTTTCGTATATGTACGATCCAGGTTGATGGCGATACTTACTTCCTTGGTTTTCCGCCAAAATGTCTTTTCATCGGAGAGGAATACCTGTCTTGCTAATTGTTGGGTAATCGTACTTCCGCCTTCTTTGGCGGAACCTGTTTGGATATCTTTCAAAATCGCACCTGCGATACGGACAAAATCCACACCGTTGTGCTCAAAGAACCGCTTGTCTTCAATCGCGACAAATGCCTCGATCACACGCTTCGGAATTTTATTATAAGGAACGTAATTGCGATCTTCTTTCATGTGCAAGGTAAACACTGCGTTGCCATCTTTGTCGTACACGACCGAGGCATCCTTTTTCAATTCATCCAGCTTCGACATGTCGATCATTTGCGCGCCAGCATACAGCAAAGCGAAATAGCCGCCCACCACGCTCAGCACCAGGCAAGCTGCAAATGAAACGAACAACATGAGCCATCGATTCTTCTTCTTGTTGGTTTTCTTGGCTTTTGCCATGATGTACCTCCTGATTTCTTTCCTCTCCCACAGTCTA
>DASQNU010000250.1:0-16598 GCA_035644815.1 Bathyarchaeia archaeon
TGGCACCGATTATTTTCGATTAAATGGTAATTCCCCTGTTTTCCCCGTGAAGATCTGCCACGACTACACAGATATCATCTTGATCGTCACCATTGGCCATCATGCGGGAAAAATCGTCCGGCTTCCAATGGCGATGCTGCATAAACCGCTCCTGCAATTCTTCGATCCCTTTTTCCAGTGAACGTTTTCCTAATACACCATCGCTATACAGCATGATTCGTGTATGACCCGTATAATGCAGCATCTGCGCCTTTGTCTGTTGCTCCGGCCGAAGTCCAATCGGCGGGCTGGAGGAGGCAAGCAAATGAATTTGTCCACTTTCATCATAAAGAATACCAGGCGGATTGCCGGCATTAATATAGTGAATCGACTTATTGCCGGTGTCGATCAACAGATACGTCGCCGTGAAAAAACAGGGGGTCCCCAGCTGTTTTTGAAACAATCCGCTCATGTGCTTGTTCAATTCAGCAAAGATCAATTCCGGCTCTTGCACCCGTATAATCATCCCGCGCAAAAGCGAACGGATCGACATGCTGATCAGACACGAGGATACGCCGTGCCCCATCACATCCAGCATCATGATGCCGTAGCGTCGCTCATCGATAGGAAACCAGCAATACATGTCGCCGCTTAGCTTGTAAGAGGGAAGATAGGTGGAGTGGATGCTGATCTTTTCGTCCTCCAATGGAGGAGAAAGAACGCTTTCCTGTATTTTCCTAGCCATTTCCATATCCAGCTGCGCTCGGCGTTCATGCTTTTTGCGCACCGTAATGTCTTCCGCGATCATAATCACGCCATTGTATTCGCCGTCCGCATTGTTCAGACGGGAAAGCGACAATCTGAGATCGATGGGGGTGCCATCCTTTCTCTTGCGTCGCACCTCTTCCCCTTGTATGATTTTACCTTGTTTGATCATGTCGAGCTGTTCCTGCATTTGTTCATGCGTAATCGTAGGCGTATGTTGACCCAAGAGTTCCTCTTCCGACCACCCGAAAATGTTCTCGGCCCCTTTATTCCAGACACGAATCCGCCCTTCCGGATCCACTACGGAAATCGCCAGGAGAGAAGACTGAATCAATGTATCAAGCTTTTCTTTTTTCTCGATGATTTCACGCTGCAAGTCGTTTTGTTCCGTCACATCTTTCGTCATCACAAAAGCACCGGACACTTCAGCGTCTTTGTAAATGGGGATCAACTTATAGGAAAGCTCCATGCGTTGCTTTTGTACGTCAATCGCAGCTGTAATAAAGGAGCGTGTGGCCCCTTGCAGGGTATTTCTAAAATGCTCGAGCACCTTTCCACGATCCTCGGGTACAACCAGGAGAAGGAAAGGGAGGCCGATCAGATGTTGCAACCGTGTCCCATACTTGTCGATTTTCCCTGGGTTCATATCAATGATGATCCCATTTCGATTGACGACGAAGATGACATCGGGATGATGGACAAACAGAGACTCAAATCGCTGCTTCTCTTGCTCCAGCTCCCGTGCAACGGCCAAGGCTTTTTGTGCATATTTTCTTAATGTTTTTTCCTGAATCCAGATGATCAGAAAAACTGGGACGAGCATAAGCACCAGCAAGAAGGGGGAATCGATCAAAGAATAACGTTCCTCTTCGCCGACCGACATCCGGTACAGCAGCAAACCGATTCCGAGAAGGAGGACAAAATAGAGTAGCATATTCAGTTTTTTGGCCGGTTTGGAATCTCCGTCAATCCGTTGATCGCGTTGCATCACTTGTCCCCTCCTTCATGCCGAGTCGCTGTCTGTCTCAGCAATCTTCAAAAATATCCTGACCCAAAATATCCGGAAGCTGCAGCAGCTGGAAAACTTCCAGAACCTCCTGCGATACATCCTTGATCGATATCGAAATCTCTTTACTCTGCAAGATTTGCACGAGATCAATCAATAGACCGATGCCTGTAGAATCGACAAAGCGGATATGTTCAAAGCTGATTACCACTTCACGGGAGGAGGAAAGCGCAGGAATGATGTCATCCTTTACCGCTTCATATGCATCGATATCCATATCCCCCTCTAGAGCAAGGATGCTTTGGTCGGCTTCCTGTTGTATTTGATAATGGAACATCGTTCTCTCACCTCTCTTTTAGAATAAAAGCAATTCATTTTTTTCGTTTAAACGAGCATAGATGTTTTTCGTCTCTTGCAAAAATTTGTGCTGTCTCTTTCCTACCTGAACGACGGTATCCTCCATCGCGAGACGGATGCGGATGCCACGGTCATGGGGAACCACAATTTTTGTAGGGACACCACCCTTGGTTCCAACTTCGGTAATATCTGCTCCAAATCCCGCATAGATTTCGCCTCCGCGAATGAAACCCGTGATCTTCAGCGCTCCACCGGCATGGATTTTGGTATTGTAACAGCCTTGTCCGTTAATAAATACATCGCCGCTGCAGTAAATCCGGCTGTTTAACGCATAGGGCAGATGGATGCTGGAATTCGGATCAGGAGGAATGACGCTGAACTGATGGAGCTCGATCAGCTTGTCCTTGATCCGTACTAGATCCTCGATTCCTTTTAGCTCACCAGGATGTATCGTAAAAAAGGCAAGATACAGACGATTCGCGAAGTTGATCCACTCCTCGTCCAGCACTTCTTTTCCTTCCTTGGTTTTTTCGTTATATTGCTTCACCAGCAGCGGAAATGATTTGAATTTGCTTTCCAATAAAATCTTCAGCAGGGAGCTTAAGCCGATTTTCGTAATATCCGACGTTTTGAACGCAGGAGTCCGATACAGCTGTTCCACTGCCGCGATGATATGCTTGATCGTAACCGACATCTCGCCAAGCAGCTGGGCACATTCCGCTATGAGCAGGTTGCTTTTTCCTGCTACAATTTCACTGTTGATCACATTGCCCTTGATGAGAATCGAGTTCCCCGAAGTGATTTTGGACATGTTGACGTTTTTTTGCAGAACGATATCCCCTTCTGCCAACACTTCCATCCCTTCTTCCACGTTGCCGCCGATTTCCACATCTCCGGTAAAGCGGATGTTGCCCGAGGCAATGTCAACGTCTTGTGGGTGAAACAGCTTGTCCAGGATAGAGACTTTGGCCAAGGTTCCACGGATTTGAAATTGTGGGCGGCCGGATTCGATCGCGACGACTTTGCTGCCATCCTCCATCAAGATAATGCCCTTGCCTGTTTTTACGACCATTGGATAGACGGGTGCGGGAAACAAGGTGATACCTGTGACGGTCAACCCTGCTCTGCCCTCGACCGGCGGATGGACGATCGCCACCACCTCTCCTTTGTTTACCGTGGGAATCCGTTTGAAGTCGCGAAAATTGACGGTACCGTCACGACGCTCCGAAAGCCCTTTTTGCTCAACTTCTAGATCTACCAATAGTTCGAGATAACCATGTCTTCCCTGCTGTGGCTCGATCCCAGTAGCAATCGTAAAGGTGGCGGCGTCCAGCGTTTCACATGCCTTTTTGATCTCCAGATGGTTGATTCCTTGCACGATCCCAAGTTCGGACAGTTTGTCCATGACCGCATTGATGTTCATATCGTTTTGCGTGATGCGCGTCTCTTCCACGATCAGCTCGAGATGCTCTTCCGGCTCCAGATCCATCAGTTTGCGCTGGATCATGGTCCCCGGTTCCACTTGCAGAGTTGCCTTTATTCTTTCTGGATCGAGCCTGATTTCCCAACGAGTAGGGATCTGCCCTTGCTTAACTTCGATGCGGATGCGGTCTTTTTCAGAAATAATCAGCATGCCTTCTACGACTTCATCGTTCTTGTATACGATCACCTCGGGGCATGTGGACAAAGTCGGATATTTATTTTCACTGTCTTTGCAATAAATCACACTATTCTTTACCCATACTTTCCCTTCCACGTCCCCCTTTAAAACATGGTCCGTACTGCGGGTAACCGAGTCCCTGCCCAGTTGCTCCTGGCCCGCTACCTCCAGACTTTCAATGCTGCTCATCAGCAGCTCCATCGCATCGACGGCCGGAGCCGTATTGACAGGGGTCTGCGTCGGGGCGTTCTCCTTGACCACGACCTTTACCACAGCCGGTTTTCCCCCGATTCCAAAGATCCCTTTGGTTTCCATTTCCACGATTTCGATATCCACCTGTTCTCTTTTCGCGGATAAAAGCTGAAGAGCAAGCTCCACGGCATCCTGTACATTTTTACCTTTCGCCACAACGCTTCTGCTCATGTTTAACTCCCTCCCTACCTGGTCTCCACAACCGACTGTGACTCCAGCTCATTTTGGCTGCCTGTCTTTCGGGCCTGTAAGATCACCATCGTAATATCATCCTTCTGCGGCATGTCCTCGGTAAACGCTTGTACAGCATCCACGACCGACTGCTCCATATCCGTAACGGTTCTCTCTTTATGGGCCAGCAACATATCGATTAATCTGCTTCGTGTAAATTGTTCGCCGCATTTGTTTTCCGCTTCGATAATGCCATCTGTGTAAAAAAACACTTTATCCGCGTCGTCAAGCGTAATCCGACACTCCTCATACGTTTGTCCGGGAAGTCCACCCAACATGACTCCCTTGATTTTCGGCACTTCTGCCACTTCGTGATTCCCTTTCAGCAAGAGCGGCAGAGAATGACCCGCATTGGCATAGACAAACTCATTGGTTACCGGGTTCCAATCTGCGCAAAACACCGTGACAAACGAAGAGAGGGCGCGAAAATCATCATACAGCGCTTGATTCATGGCTGTTAGTGTTTCGCCAGGGCTTTTGGTTTTACAGGCTGCACTGCGAAAAGCCCCGCGGGTCAAAATCATCAGCATCGCTGCAGGTATCCCCTTCCCCATGACGTCTCCGATGACGATCCGGATCGTACCTTCGGGCAGCGTATAGAAGTCATAGTAGTCCCCGCCGATGACACGTGCGGGAATGGATCTCCCTGTGATTTCGCCGTCCGGCAGCGTTGGTTTCTTCCCGTTTAGCAGACGATTTTGGATGTTTCTCGCCTGATAGATTTCTCTTTTTAACGTTTTGTCCAATTCTTCTATCGGTCGACGTGCCGGGTCATGATCCGCATGTGGGGTCGTCATTTATCTCTCCCCCTTTTGCAACGCTTCCAATACTCGCAGAACGCCTACCGTATCGAACAATTCCTTGATGTCTTCATTCATGCCGCCTAATTCCACCGTAAATCCATGATCCTGCCCCTGATAAATGGCCCGGAGGATGGCTCCGATTCCGGTTGAATCGAGAAAAGTCACGGCGGACAGATCGATCACCAGCTTGTGCACCCCTGTCACCTCAGAAAGCGCTGCATCAAAATCATCGACTGTGAAAATATCGAGAACACCTTCCACTGCTAACAACTGAACATCCGCATCACGGGATTGACGTATGGTTATCATGTTTTTGCACCCCCCTACTCGCCTAGCTCAAAGGTTTCGACTCTCGTGATTATTTCTTCCGCATGCGAATCAAGATCGTGGATGATTCCGCTCAGCTCCTGCAAACTGTCGTGAAAGCGCAGGCTGATACTGGTCAGGTTGCCGGTTTGTGAGGTAAACAGGTTAACGAGCTGCTGCAGACGGTTCCCCATTCCTTCCAGACATGCTTCCAGCTCGGTACGCTCCTCCTCCGATATCCCTTCTCCCCTTGTTCCCCCATACTTGACTTGGATCAGCTGCTGCAGGGCCACCCCATAGGTTTCAATCTCAACAAGCAGTACCTTGGATTGATCGGTCATCGTAAGAGATGTCGCACTCATGCTGTCCATCGAGTTATAGATACGCTTAGACAACAGATTGGAGGTAACATGCAAGGAGTGGATCTCTTTTTTCATTTGCAAGATGAGCTGCCGCATTTTATCGGTCATGTCATTGACCTGGTTGCTTAATACACCCCATTCATCGTCCTCCACGATTGAAATGGTTCCTGTTAAATTTCCAGCAGCCACCTGACCGATATGCGAGGCTATTTCTTGAAGCGGGCGGATATATTTTTGTGTAACGGCTCTCATCAAGAGAATGAAAATGATCAAAAACAGGCATGCTGCGAAAAAGATAAACGCAATGCTTTTGATTTCAGCTGAACGTTGTTGGCTTAGGTTTGCCGTAATCATCATGATCCGATTTTCCGGCATCGCATAAAAATAGCTCTTCATGGCCGTTCCATTTTTCTCATACTCATATCCGATCAACCGTTTGGAACGCAACGCTTCCTCTATGCGCGCCATGTCGCCAGGTTGGGGCAGATACCGTCCATACAGCACCGGAGTATCGATATCGGGCTCTACGATCGTATTCTCTTGTCCCCTCTGCAATGCCGGTACGTTGACGATCGCCATATCCTCGATCAGGCTACTATCTTTTGTAATCTGGTCAATCAAACGATCGGGTGAAGATGCTTCCGATAACTGATTGATTTCATTACCGACAATGTACGGATTAATGAGAAACGCTGTACGGCCATCATAGTAGTAGGCATATTTATAGTATTCTTTCTGATTTTCAGCCCGTGAGATCGGTCCCACCCAGTAGTTCTTGGCGGCATATCCTTTCCCGACGTTGACCCATTCCCGTTTCATGAGTTGTTGAAATGCGGTATTCCAGTAGCCCCATCCCGCAGTGTTTAAGCCGATTTCTTTATCCTCCGAGGAAATGATGATTTCAAATCCATCTCCTATTTTCACAAACAGGGAGAGACCAGCTAGCTCATATTGATTCTTCAAATCGACTAGCTCCTGCTGGGAAATGCTCCGGACATCCCTTCCCTCCAGAACATCCGCTAAGTCTTGGGACGTATTCTGCAAATGCATCTCGATCATATGCTCGATCGTCTTGCTTGCATTCTGTGAGGTTTCCATGGCATTGCGGATGACCTGTGTAATGGTATGAATCTCCTCTTGCTGCTTCCGTTCAAATTCGGAATGGAGAACGATAAAGACCAGGAGCATGGTGGGAATGGCAATCAAACACAGAACTACGCTCATCCGACGCAACAGCTGTGACAGCAGCTTGCTTTTCAGCGTATGTTTCCTAGGCATTGTCATCACCACCATCATCCAATTTCACTTCTAACACGACCGTCGTCCCTTGGTGACCCGTACTGATGATCACTCGATCCATCAGCTTCAGCATCAGGCTGAATCCTTGTCCCATCGATACTTTCGAGGAATAGCCAGCCAACAGCGTCGATTTCGGAAGTTCGGACAATTCAATCCCATTGCCATTGTCCGCGACAATCACACGCAGGTATGCTCCGTCTGTATAGACCCGCATCCGTCCGTGTTCGGCATGCTTCAGCACATTGGTGACAACCTCCGACGTGCAAAGCAGGATGCTGAATTTGGTCTTATCCACGATTCCCAGACTCTCCAACGTCTTAGACACTTGCTCCCGGCAGAGCGCCACATCTTTTTTGGTTTCAATGCCCGCTTCCGCCAGGCATTCTCCTAGGGCGTATTGGAGAATCTGTTCCTTATCAGCCAAAAGCAATTTCCCTTGGGTCACGGAGAAAATCACATCACGGTAGAGAATCTTGATGCGTTCCTCTTGCTTCAGCTCATACTCCATGATCCCTGTCGCATCGAAAAGACTGAGAAATACAGCATGCTGATAGGGGACGCAGTAGAGATCGTATATTTTTCCCGTGTCGGGCTCCTCCACATATTCACGAATCTGTTTTTGTTCATCGCGCGCCCGTTCAGCCAAGGGAGCAATTTGCATCGCCAAGGGCATGGCAACCGATTCTCCCGTCCCATCGCGAAAACCATCTTCGTAAATGGCAAACACGCTCGCCCCGAACTTTTGCATCAATACCGATTGATCGACCTTCTGACGGGTTGAATGCGTCACCACGACTTCAGGCTCCTGATTCGGTTCGACACGGTTTTCCTCTACATTGGGTTCCACCGTAAAATCGGCGATCTTCATTACAAGCTTCACCAGCTTCGGATCCAGCACGTTGTCGGCAAGCTTGGCGTATCGTTTTGCCGGGTTTCCTTCTTTTTTGTCATACAGCAGCTTGTCGTAATAATCTGCAGCTGCGATGACCCGAGCGCCGAGCGGAATCGCTTCTCCCGACAAACCTTTCGGATAGCCCCCGCCATCCCATTGTTCATGATGGTACAGCACATATTCCGAGGCCTTTTCCAAACCGGAAATTTCCCGAACCATCTCGGCCCCGATTTCTACGTGCTTGCGTTGCTCCTTTTCTTCCTCTAGTGTCAGCGGTCCCCGTTTCTTGAAAATGCTTTCTCTCACATGCCCTTTGCCTACATCATGAAAAAGGGCAGCATAGTGGATCGCATCGATTTCCGCCAACGGCAATTTCATTTCCTCCGCCAATTGCCTGGCCAATCGTCCCACCCGCGCTGCATGTCCAACGCTGATCGATAGCTTATCCTCCGTCATATTCGTAAACGATTCGAGCGAATGGAGATACGTTTTGCGCAGTTCGATAAACATCCGGAACGCGTAGCGTAAAGCCAGGAAGAACAGAAAAATAAAAGCTGCTTCCATCCAAAATTGAATCTGACGGTCCGGATGGAAGATCAACCCTAAACGAAGGCTCAGCACGAGCGTGACTGCATAAATGAAGCTAGTATCCTTCAGGGAATCTAGCCAAATCATAAAGACATTTTGATTCGTCAGCTTGGCAATCGCCACAGAGACCAGACATAAATTGACCAGATTGTACACAAATAAAGAAACCATTAGGGCAGGAATATCTTGCCAAGAGAAGCTGCCTGCAGCCCCTCCAAACCATTCGTATACACTTCCGGCGGCCGCAATCGATAAGGCATATTGCCCAACATTGAACAATACCTTGATCAGTTGGATCCGTTCGAAGATTGCGCCAAATAAGGCAATCACAATCTCGACGATGAGCGCTTCCGGCAGCCCGAAGCATAACAATGTCGCAAACGTAAAAATGCTCGATCCTGAAAAAAGGGTGCCATTCGGCAGTTCTACACAGTATTTGTCCAACAGGCCTGCAACCAGGGCTAGCGTCAGTGCTGCACACAGTAAAGTAGCATCGATCGATGGCATAATGAGAAGGATGACAGCCAGGCCAAGTGCAAAGATCGTATACAAGTAAATTTGGGAAATTTTTGGCATGGCTGCACATCCTTTCCATTTGAAGATAAAAAAAGAGGGCGCTGCAAGTTTCGTCATAGCATCGTCAGGTGTGAATCATCCTCATTATTTCAGTGGAATCTTTGCGATCGCGGACAGAACCATTGCAGCCAGTGTCAACCAGAAGAGCCAATTTTTCATGCGATCCACCTCCTTGTTGATCAGACATAAGCGCCCCAACAAAGCGGTCTTACTCTGTCATCTTTTTGAACATAAACCGGGAGATTCCCCATGTGGCAGCAATGTCTCCGATACTGACAACCATGCTACTGAAAACGAATGGTGGTCGAAGCGGAATCACATCGGCGAGAAAGATGAGATGCGTATTCGCTGTCATGAGCTGATGCTTGGTGAGTCCCTCTTCCAAAAGCGGAATGTACGAAGATAGACCAGCCCACTGCAACGCATCCACCGAGACCGGCATCCTGCCTCCATTGACCGTGATCACCAGGAAATTCAGGAGCATCCCAATCCCGAACCAGAGAAAGCCGGGCAATTTGCGATTCCGCCAGCAGGCATAGGACAGGATGGTATAGGAAACGGTGATCCAGTACGGAAATGTTTCGGCCATCCATGCACTGCGATCATACAAAAGCATCGCTGCGAGCTGGAGCAACAGACTAGTGATGATTAGATACGACAGTTGAATCTCAGTCTGTGCCAAACGGATGAGAGAGCCCTTCTTCCAGAATGCGATCAAGACGACAAGGAGCAGAATCTCGTAAATCATCTTTACCTCCTTTGTTCCGACGTTCCCGGGCATGAGGACGAAAAAATCCACCCAGAAGAGGTGGATTTTTCATTCCAGCCATCTTCGGCAACCCGGCTGCCATGGCGTTTCGCCGCAGGCCCGTAGCTTTGCGTCCTCGTCTTTCGAGCGAGTTTGCCTTTTTCGGATTCGCGTTGTTGTCACAAGATTTTGAATCCCGGTTAGTAGATAAGTACCCGGGTTGAGCGTGATCAAAACAACAAGATGACAGAATATTTGTGGAAGTTACTGCCATCCATTTTTAACCTCTCAACCCTGCACCTCTCTTTTCCTCAACAAATAGAGAAAAAACGGAGCCCCTACAGCCCCCATGATGATGCCGACTGGCAGTTCAACTGGAGCGAAGAGAATGCGTGCCACTGTATCGAAAATCGTTAACACAGCGATCCCCAGCAAAGCGGTGGCCGGAAGCAATATTCGATAATCATTGCCGACTATCATGCGGGCGGCGTGCGGGACAATCAATCCAACAAACCCAAGCAGTCCGACAACACTGACAGCACTCGCTGACAGCAGCGCGGCTGCCGCCGTTACAAGCAGCCTTGTCCGCTCCACAGGCAAGCCCAGTCCCTTTGCTACGGAATCACCCAGTGCCAGTATATTCATCTGCTGGGCTGCCAAAAGAGCTAATAGTATACCTACGATTGAATAGGGAAGCAGGAGCTGAAGATGCGGCCAGCTTTTGGCGGAGAGTCCGCCGACCAAAAACATCAATGCTCCATCCACTCGATCGCTGTAAAACGTGAGTAGTCCGGAAACACCCGCGTTGAAGAAAGCGGAAACCGCCACTCCAGCCAGTACAAGCCTTGCTGGTCGAACGCCGTCGTGCCATGCCAATGCATAAATCAGCATAGCCGCCCCTAGTGCCCCCAGAAATGCCGCTGGCGTCATCAGGTACGCATAGGCCGGAAACATGACGAGCGCTGCTACGCCAAACAGCCCCGCTCCCGAAGATACCCCTATTATGTGGGGATCTGCCATCGAATTGCGCATGACTCCCTGCAGCAACGCTCCCGCGACTGAAAGATTGATACTGACCAAGCAGGCAATCAGTGTCCTCGGCAGGCGAACATTCCAGATAATATCCCGAACGGTTCCCTGTTCGCTACCTGTAAACACGCGAATAATGTCCACGACACTTATCTTGACTGCTCCGTTTACAAGGCTGAACAACACCCCTGATACAGCAAGGAGGAGGAATGCTGCAAAAATAACTGCTTGCCACGCAGCGATTTTTCGAATGTGGATGGCTGCCTTACTTGTCATTTCCGTATACCTCGGGATAAGCTAGTTTCGCCATATGGGCAAAGGCCTGGTCAATCCCCAACCCCAGTGTTTTCTCAAATTCGGATGGGAGAAAGTACATGTTCTTCTCTTTTACCGCCCGAAGTGAGGACCATGCGGGATTTTTCGCCATATCTTCCGCAAGCGTTTGCTTTCCGAATTCCTCTGTCCCGTGAACAACAATGAAAAGAAAATCGGGATCGGCTTCTATCAATTTTTCCAAACTGTAGGGCACATAGCTGGGCATATCCCCGGAAGTCATCTCTTCGGCAACATTGTGCAGTTTTAGCCTCTGCGCAATATCCACCGTCATGCTGCCCTTTTTCTGTATGTATACCCCCATAGGCATGATGGTCATGCCAGCATACGTTGGCGATGTGTTGGGAAGGCGGCTGATAATCGCTTGAACCCGGCTGTCTGTGCCCTTCAACGCTTGCTCAGCATCGGATGGCTTGCCGATGATTTGCCCGAATAATCGGCCTGTCTGTTGAAAATCTTCGTAGCTTTGCATCTTCAATAAAGCGAACGGAATCTGATTGGCTGCAAAGGATTTCCTCAGATCAGCGTGAAAAAATTCTTGGCCGATCACGAGGTCCGGCTTCAGGCTCGTAATTTTCTCAATGCTGACATTCACGATTTGTCCGACATTTTCAGCCTCCTTGGCACCGTCTGGAACCGGGATTCCCGGGGTCGTCGCTATTCCGACGGCATTACCGCCAAGTTGGTAAAACAGCCCCAGCATCTCTGGAGCCAAGAACACAATTCGTTCGGGTTTTTGTGGCAAAACGATTTCTTGGCCGGTGCTGTCCGTAAATGCCAGAAAAGGTGAAGAAGAGGATGATACAGGTGCTGAAGCATTCTCTACAGGCACCTCACAACCCGTCGCGGTGAAAATCAGCCATACACCCATCATCCAAATTGACAGCATCCTGCTTGGCACTCGTTTTTTCCACGGCTTGCGCGTACAGCTGCATTCTGCTTTTTCCATCATGGGACCTCCCTATATTCGGTATAGATTGAACCTACTCGACATTATAAAAAGAGGACATTCCGTCATAGAATGACTAAGGAGAGCTATTCTTGCCGTAAATATGTGAAGGTTTCATGGCATGCAGCTGCCAACTTCTTTCCGCAAATAAAAATGCCTATAGACCTTGTCACTTTCGTAACGTCGTCTACAGGCTGAAACAAATTTTCCAAGCCTATTAAAAGATTTTTTTACGATCACGCTCTTCTTTCAAGATTTCCACGGCTTCACGGAAACGAATAGAGTGGATAATCTCACGCTCACGCAAAAACTTCAAGCCATCCTGCAAATCTACGTCATCGGTCATATCGATCAACCATTGGTAGGTTGCTCGCGCTTTTTCTTCTGCCGCGATGTCTTCATACAGATCGGCGATTGGATCCCCTTTTGCCTGGATATAGGCTGCTGTCCACGGAACACCCGAAGCATTATGATAGAAAAGGGCTTTGTCATGATTGGCGTAGTGATCACCCAATCCTGCCTCTTTCAATTGCTCTGGGGTTGCATCCTTGGTCAGTTTATAGACCATGGTAGCGATCATTTCAAGGTGGGCAAACTCTTCCGTACCGATATCCGTCAACAAGCCAATTACCTTATCAGGGATGGAATAACGCTGATTCAGATAGCGAAGGGCTGCTGCCAGCTCTCCGTCGGCTCCGCCGTATTGCTCGATCAAGAATTTCGCCATACGCGGGTCACACTTACTCACTTTCACCGGATATTGCAGCTTTTTCTCGTAAATCCACATGCGCGTTTTCTCCTCCCGTTACACCTGCCATGGCCAAGGCGCATTGTCCCATTGCCATGGATAGCCTGAATAGCTGTGACCGAAATGCATCAGCGGCCCATACATTCCTTCCATCTCTTGGGCGATTTTCCAACGCTCCTGCACATGGTGGTTATACTGTTGGACGGCCTCAAAATCGTTTGGATGAGTATCCAAGTACAAATTCAGCTCCACCAGCACAAAATCGATGGCTTGCAGTTGATGTAACAGCTGATAATAGCGGTCATCCACTTGTTGTTTGACGTCACTCACAGATCTCACCCGCCCCCTGGTCTCCTCTTCCGTCGTATGGACTATACAATGACGGCCATAATGTACCTCGTCTTAATGCCTTATGCGGCGGATACTGCGGCAGCCCAGGTGCCTGAAACACTATATACTGATTAACAGGAACCACATATCTCTTTACCGTCTGGGGCGGGCACGGATCAAATGGGCTGATATACGGTTTCCAATACCTCCATTGAGATTGCACAAACGACCCTCCTTCGTAGGTGAAAGACTATTCAAAATCACTGTATGAGGCATTCACCCAATCGGTGATGGGCATATGCCCCATGTTCCCCTTCTTTCCGACGATTCTTCGTCATCTTGTCTGCGCAAAAAAACACCCGACAACCGGAAACGAATACTTCGCTTCACCATGTCGGGTGTGAGAAATTTGCTTTCTTCAATTCGCTTGTTGAACAGCCTTGCTTAACAAGGAGTCTACCTGGGCACCAATCTCATTTTTGGTTTCATCAGAAAATTCATGATACACCATGACACAAGCAATCAGCTCCCGATATGCCTGCTGACTGACCGCCAGCTCCATCGCAGTCAAAAGCCTCTTCGTCGCTTCGCCCATGTCCTTAATTTGCAAGAAATACAAGGCGAGATAACGCTGAATCCGCAAAAATATGCTTTCCATTCTGAACATTCCCACTTCCACTTGCGTGAGCGTGGTCGGAATGTCCAGACTCGCGAGCAACTGTTCCAGTTCTCTCCATCTCTGCTTCTCCAGACACACCACCAGAAGATGCGGTAAGGAAGGCAGCAAGTAGAGCTGATTGCGCTTTACCCATGCCACATAACCCGATATGGAGGGAACCTCGCCTTTCCCTGTCTTCTCGCGATAACGCAACAATTGAAAGTACACTTCCATATCAGCTTTTCCTGACCTCTGCTCCAATAAATATTCTTCGGCAGCCTTCATGGCAAGATCATGCTGCTGCAGCTGAGAATACGCCTCGCACTGCATCATTACGGCTTCTTTGTAATGGTGATCACGATGATCCTCCCGTACAATTTGGAGATAATCTGTACACGTTTCAATCACTTTCTCCCACTTTTCCCGTTCAAGGTAGTAGGACAATAGAGAATGATACGCAGCTATTTTCATTTCCTGCACATCAGCCAGCAGTCCGTGTTCAGAATGATCCGACAGATCACGCAAATACGTGTGGAGGTGAATAGCCGCTTCGTAAGTACCCGGATGTTTCTTATCCTTTAAAATCTGAAAAACACGACAGAGACTGATCAACCACCGCTCGCTTTCCGGCAATTGTCCTCTTTCCAGCTCCACCACCGCATGGTAATAGGTGAGAGCTTCCTGATTCATCCCTCTATCGTTTAACTGCTCCGCTAACGCAAATAAAATATCTGCGTTCTTTTTCCCAAACGCGATTAATTCTTCCGCTAACCGATCGACCACGGTCTGTAACTCCAGGTGGTAGCACCGCAAGATGAATTCTACCGTCTTTTTGGGACGGAGATTGCCATATCGATCAAAACATTCGGGTACAAAATACGTATAAAGCGCTCCTCTTTCTAATCCCAGCGCCTCCGTGATGGCATCAAGCATCGCTAAGGTAAAATTCCGTTTGCCGCTTAATGCAGCACTCAGATTGGATTGCTTTACTTTGCCGTCCATTAGTTCGACCAGTTGCAATTGATTCATCTTTTTTTCGATTAGCAGTCTTTTTACGACTTCTGCTAATGGCAATAACCCTTTTGCTCGATTCACGCTGCACCCCCATCTTCCATCCAACAAGGAAAAAGGCCCTAAATGAATTCTCTATAATTAGGTAAAATCTCCTAATATTATAATAGGAAAATACTCATATGAAAACAGGGTGAAACAGAAACATAGAAAAAGCATGTTTTCGGGTCTCGCTCGGCTGACGTAAACCGTGTCGTAGACCACAAAACATGCTCGTCCACAGCTAATAATTGGTTCTTTATTCCTACTTCTCTGTTAGCAACCTCTTTCGCCTCGTTAGCTTGTTCACATCCATTATTGTTCATGTCTATCACTCCCATACCGTGTGATAATCATCACAACTCTCTTGTTCCCTGCCAATTATGATGAAGGTACAAAGAGAGACAGTGGAGGTCATATTACACTTTGTGATTTTTTTCACGAATTTCCATCGCCTTCTTTTTGGATGTTGAATCAATTCGAATCACGTGATTCTATGCATTGCTCCCGGCCGACTCTTCTTTTGACCGGGAGCACATCCCCCATAGGAAAGGAACGAGTGTAATGATTGATGTAAAAGAGGTTACGAACCAAAAGCATGCTTGGAAAGGATTCACCCTGGGGAAATGGGCCCAGGAAGTCGATGTGAGAAACTTCATCCAAAACAACTGGTTGCCCTATCTCGGCGACGATTCCTTCGTCGCGGGTCCGACCGCCAATACAAAACTGCTGGAAAAAATGGTAAATGAGATTCTTCAAGCAGAACGGGAAAACCAAGGGGTTCTGGATATTGATACAGAGACACCTTCAACCATCACCTCCCATGGTCCAGGGTATATAAAAGAAGGCGTTGAAAAAATCGTCGGTCTGCAAACCGATTCCCCGCGCCGCCGTTCGATCATGCCCAACGGTGGGATTCGGATGGTGGAAGACTCCTGCAAAGCTTACGGCTACGAAGTCGATCCAAATGTGAAAGAGATTTACACCAAATACCGTAAAACACACAACCAAGGAGTCTTTGATGCTTATACCCCCGAGATGAAACTGGCCCGCAAGGCAGGGATCATTACCGGGCTGCCCGATGCTTATGGCCGCGGTCGCATCATCGGCGACTATCGCCGCGTCGCTCTGTACGGCATCGACTTTTTGATCGCCGACAAAAAACGTGAGCTTTCCTTAACCGACAAAGCCGGCATGTCTGAAGAGGTGATTCGGGAGCGTGAGGAAATCGCGGAGCAAATCAGAGCGCTAGATGAATGCAAGCAAATGGCTGCTGCTTATGGCTTTGACATCTCCATGCCTGCCACGACTGCTCAGGAAGCGGTGCAATGGCTCTACTTTGGCTATCTGGCTGCCATCAAGGAGCAAAATGGGGCAGCGATGAGTATTGGGCGGATCAGCACCTTTTTGGATATTTATTTCGAGCGTGATCTGCAGGCAGGCCTCTTGACCGAGGAAGAAGCACAAGAAATCATGGATCATTTTGTCATGAAGCTGCGCCTCGTCAACTTCCTGCGCACACCCGATTACAATGAGCTGTTCAGCGGCGACCCTACCTGGGTAACGGAATCCATCGGCGGCATGTCCACCGACGGAAAACCGCTCGTCACCAAAACGTCGTTCCGTATGCTGCACACCTTGTACAACCTGGGGCCGGCTCCAGAGCCAAACCTGACC
>DASQNU010000251.1:0-47913 GCA_035644815.1 Bathyarchaeia archaeon
TTCTATTATTTCTTCTGTTGAAAGAGAGTGGAACATAATGGGTCGTAAATGGAACAACATTAAAGAAAAAAAGGCATCCAAGGATGCCAATACCAGTCGCATATATGCCAAGTTTGGAAAAGAAATTTATGTGGCAGCCAAACAAGGTGAACCTGATCCGGAATCCAACCGTGCTCTGAAAGTCGTATTGGAGCGTGCAAAAACATACAGTGTGCCAAAAGCGATCATTGACCGTGCGATTGAAAAAGCCAAAGGCGGTTCAGAGGAAAGCTATGACGAGCTGCGTTATGAAGGCTTTGGACCAAATGGATCGATGATCATCGTGGATGCGTTGACCAATAACGTGAACCGTACGGCCCCAGAAGTCCGTGCCGCATTTAACAAAAACGGTGGAAACATGGGTGTGAGCGGATCTGTTTCCTATATGTTCGATGCAACGGCCGTGATCGGGGTAGAAGGAAAATCCGTGGATGACGTGTTTGAACTGTTGCTGGAAGCCGACGTGGATGTGCGCGACATTACGGAAGAAGACGGAGCCGTCATCGTGTATGCGGAGCCTGATCAATTCCATGCCGTACAGGAAGCTTTCAAAAAGGCTGGCATCACTGACTTTACCGTAGCGGAAATCACGATGATTGCGCAAAACGAAATCACACTGCCTGAAGATGCACAAGCTCAATTTGAAAAATTGATTGATGCGTTGGAAGATTTGGATGATGTGCAACAGGTGTACCACAACGTGGATTTAGGGGAATAAGCATAGACAAACAGACCTTTGCCCGCAAGCGAAGGTCTCTTTTTTTATCCCCACATGTAAGCTCCTGCAATGACGCCGATGGTGAAGCATAAAAACGAGCTCACACCGTATTCAAATTTATACGGAGAATCAGAAATCAACCACCTGTTTGTCAAAATCGGCACAGCAATTGTGGCGACTGCCAGAAATATGGCGAATGCACGACTTTCCATAGGCGGAGGCTGGATCATCACGACTTCAGGTGGTGCCATCAGGATACCGTTCATCCCAAAGAAGAGGATTGCGGATATTACCAGCAGCTTACTCACCGGTAAGCCCATTGCAAAACTGAACAGGCAGATAATAGATCTCGGAATTTTTGTCATGCTACTGGCACCCCCTTTTCCCATGATATACGAATTCTTCACGAGCAGGCTACGTGGGGCAGCGAAAATCTTTGTGTTACTATGAAGAGTAGTAGTGAATAACATGGCTCAGGTGATGAATGTGATGATCCACCTCGACTGGAAGCCGGATAAATCGCTCGCGACCCCGGTATACATCCAAATCAAGAATTTTATCAAGGATAAAATCGAGACCGGTCAATGGACGGTTGGGACACGGATTCCTGCCCAACGCGCGCTTGCACAGCTTTTTGGTGTCAATCGCAGTACGGTTGTGCTGGCTTGTGAGGAGCTGATCGCCGAAGGGCTTTTGGAAGGAAAGAGCGGGCAAGGCACACTCGTAAAGAACAATACGTGGTCTCTCCTCTCATCAGCTCCTCCCCCCGATTGGAACCTGTATATCCAAAAAGGGGCGCACCAGCCGAACCTTCCTACGATTCAAGACATCAATCGCTGGGAACCGCTCCCGCATATCATCCGGCTGGGTACTGGCGAACCGTCGCCTGAAATGTTTCCGCGGGAGCTGATGGCGCAGATTCTCCACCGTCTTCCCGCGAAAATCCAGTCGCTTGGCTATGAAGAAGGAAAGGGATTATATCCATTGCGGGAAGAGCTAAGCAAATATTTGCAATCGATCGGAATTGCCGCATCTCCTGCCTCGATCATGATCGTATCCGGTGCATTGCAAGCTCTTCAGCTGATCTCAATCGGTCTTTTGCGGCGCAACTCCACCATCCTGTTGGAAAAACCGTCTTATTTGAAATCGCTGAATCTGTTTCCTTCCTCCGGGATCAATATGGTCGGAATCCCGATGGACAGCAAAGGCATGCAGATTCCTTACGTGAAACAGCAGAAAAAACGGCATAACGCTTCTTTGGTTTATACCATACCTTCCTTCCATAATCCAACCGGAACCGTCATGACCTTGGAGCGGCGCAAGCAATTGCTGCAAGCTTGCGAAGAAGTACAGCTGCCGATCATCGAGGACGATGTGTATCGGGAGCTCTGGCTGGATGAGCCGCCGCCTCCGCCATTAAAAGCAATGGATAAGCATGGAACCGTCCTCTACCTCGGCAGCATCTCCAAAGCGCTGAGCCCAGGGCTGCGAATCGGCTGGATTGTAGGGCCCGAGCCGGTCATCGATCGTTTGGCGGACATCAAAATGCAGACAGATTATGGCTCCAGCTCCCTGTCCCAGTGGGCAGTCGCTGAGTGGTTGAGCAGCGGAATGTATGCCGAGCACCTCGCCACCATGCGGGCTTCCTTACGCCTGCGAAGAGAAGCTGCCATGGATTTGCTGAGGAGGGAATTTGACGGCATCGTGGAGTGGAAGAAGCCCTCCGGAGGTTTTTATATCTGGCTGCAGCTGCCTTCAACTCTATCCATTCGTGAGCTGTTTGAAGCCGCGTTGAAAGAAGGGATCCTGCTGAATCCGGGAAACATTTACGATCAAGAGGCGGCAAGCCATTTGCGCTTGTCCTACGCTTACGCTTCTTTGCCTGATCTGGAAAAGGGAATGAAGCGGCTTGCCCGGATTATCAAGAACATGCTGCGTCAGCGTTAACTCCCGAAAAAGATCATCGGTTTCCCGGAGAGAGGGATTGCCATACCTGTTGGTTGGTTATCCCTTTTCTATTTTGCCTGTCCGATTGCTATCTCTTTTCCGCCAAAAATGTGTTACGCGCGAACCGTCTCGGCAATATTCGCGTCACTGGTGAATTCAGGTAATTTACAAACCAATGGTCGGTATGTATAATGACTGTACACAACCATTTTTTGGAGGGGATAATCTTGAAGCAAGAGGAACGCAGACAGCAAACCACCCACCTCATCCTCGAAACGACCAAAGCATTGATTCAGGAAAAAGGTTGTCACTCTATCACAATGAAGGACATCATGGAAAATTCGGGATTGTCGAAGGGGGCGATTTTCCATTACGTGAAGAGCAAGGATGAGATATTCGCATGGGTGCTGCAGGAGAGGCTCAACCAGATAAATGACCGATTTCAGCAAGTAATCGAACGCGGCGACACGACGTTCTCCGGTCCGATGCAAGCCATTTCCGATAGCCTTTCTGCACTGGAAGACCCCGATGACGTGACAAATCGAGTCCTGATGTATTTACTGGGAAAAGAAGATCAGCCCGTGATCGCGGAAGTGCTCCAACAGTTTTATGCACAGTCTGTCGCGTTCTCCAAGGAATGGATTTCGGCAGGGCAGCAACATGGGGTGATTCCAGCATCCGTCGATACGGATCGAACCGCTGAATTGTTCGTCCTGCTATCACTCGGTTTGCGCGTTCGCTCGTCTGTTCCGATCGGTAAGACGACCTTCCAAGCCCCTGACTTTGCAGCGTTCATGATTTCGGTGTTACAGCCCATCGATAAAAGTAGTAATAAGGAGTGAGATGTGATGTCCTTCTGGCTTCTCTTGCATCTGATTGGTGTGGTGTTATTTCTGGGCAATATTATCACGGCCGCTTTTTGGAAAGTACGGGCTGATCTGCAGAAAGACCCAGCCATGATCCACCGTACCGTAAAAAGTGTCATGCTGGCCGACTACATGTTTACTCTCCCCGGTCTTGTTCTTATTACGGTATCCGGCATTGTCATGGCTGTCCGTGCCAATTTGCCTATGTCAGGACTCAATTGGCTGACGCTCTCCCTTATGCTGTTTGCCATAAGCGGTGTCATTTGGATCGCGGTGCTCCTCCCCTTGCAGCGTGCTATGATCCGTCACAGCGCTGAATCCATGCTAACCGGGAGGCTCTCCAGCGCCTATGAGCGAGCTTCTCGTCATTGGGCGATCTACGGCATTGCCGCTACTCTCCTCCCGGTAATCATTCTGTATTGCATGGTGACAAAAAGCTTTTAAATTTTGCGGGTGTTCGATAAGCATTAGACTGGATACGTTGAGTTCACATGGATATTCGAATTACAGTTCATTCAGACTTCTCTACATGAGTATGAAACTGATCTCAAAAAACAAACACAGCGGCGTCCATGGACCAGAAAATAAAGTCCTAGACTACCGCTGTTTTATTGAGCTAACGTTGTCTATGATTCTTGATTATCTTCGTCCCTTTTGTATTCTAAAATATCTCCAGGCTGACAGTCTAAAGCCTTACAAATCGCCTCTAAAGTGGAAAATCGAATCGCCTTTGCCTTTCCATTTTTCAATATAGAAAGATTAGCCATCGTGATTCCAACCTTCTCTGAAAGCTCTGTCACGCTCATTTTCCTTTTCGCCAGCATCACATCGATATTAATGATCATTGCCATTGTTTTCACCTCAAACGATTGAGTCGTTTTCTTCTTTTATATCAACAGCTTCTTTTAAAAGCTTTTGGAGAACAGCTGCAAAGGTTGCGATTACGCTCGAAGCAAAAATAATGACCATTCCGATTAATATGATGCCTGGGGCATCATCTCTCTCCGCCATGAGATAGAAGAGCGGCATGCCTACCACATATAAGATACTGATTGCGATTGCACAGTTTTTTATATTCTTTAAAGCTCTTACAGATAATTCCGAGAAAGCTTTATTCTTGTCAATATAGCTTAAAAGTTTGAAAGCTTGATACAGAGCAAAGTAAAAAGGTATCGCCGCTGCATACATATCCATGTAAACGAGATATTTCAAATAAGCACTTTCCGGGTATAATTCTGCTGCAAAATTCGCTATCTCAGGCACCAAAAATATGCACAAAGCAAGAACTGGGATTCCGATAAGAATAACAGCAATCTTTAAAAAGAGTGTTGATCCTCGTTTCATAAAAAGCACCTCACATATTTATTGTCAATTTGATTTTAACACATTTTTATCGTTTTACGATAAAATATTGCCGATTTAAGTTATATTTTTATTTTTTATAAATGTCCTTTTGATTTCAGTTAAAGAAAAAAAGCATTCCTTTTTACAAAGAAATGCTCATTTCTTCAAGTTTGCTTAATCTATTTTCCATCTACTATTTCTTTCAAGATTTGATAAGACCTTTTTTGTCTATCAGGATCAAAGATATAGGAAACAGCCATAATTTCATCTACATGATACTTTTCTTGGAAATTTGTTAGCTGTGCTTTTACTGTCTCTTTACTACCCATAAGCGTCACGCTGGACATCGATAAAGCCACTTCTTTCTCTTGCTGACTCCATATATTATCCATGCTATCCACTGGTGGCTGCAAGGGAGTTTGTGAACCTCGGACAACATTTAGGAAAAATTGCTGCATTGTTGTTGATTCCCGTTTCGCTTCTTCATCTGTTTCAGCTGCAATCACATTTAAACAAACCATCATATAGGGAAAATCCAGATATTCAGAAGGCTGGAATCGATTGCGATAAATCGAGATCGCTTCCTCCATGTATCTAGGTGCAAAGTGTGAAGCAAACACATAAGGCAGCCCTAATTTAGCCGCTAAATACGCTGAGTCTGTCGATGACCCTAGAATATACAATGGGATATTCGTATCAACACCTGGATACGCTTTGACATAGCCTTGTTTTTCTTTTGGCCCAAAGTATGTAAGCAAGGCATTGATGTCGTCAGGAAATGTATAGACAGAATCATTTTGTGAACGTCTTAACGCATTTGCCGTCACCATGTCGGTACCAGGTGCTCTGCCCAGTCCTAAATCCAAACGGTTTGGATAAATGGTGGCCATTGTCCCAAATTGTTCAGCGACGACTAATGGAGAATGATTTGGCAGCATAATCCCACCAGAGCCAACACGGATCGTTTTCGTATGGTCCAATGTATGCTTAATTAAAATGGCGGTAGCTGAACTTACAAGTGTAGGGGTGTTATGATGTTCTGCAATCCAATATCGTTTATAACCCATTTCCTCCACAGCTTGTGCTAGATCAACCATCGAATCAATTGCATCTTTAGGTTCCTGTCCTTTTCGAATTGGAGCAAGGTTTAATACAGATACGGGTATATTTATATTTGTCATTTTCGTTGTTCCTTTCCCAATCAATTTATCACTAATGTATCAATTAGCGGTTTAGAAACAAATTATACACTTAGATATCGGCGCAATCTCGCTCGATTTCGGATAGTCCGAAAGTTATGGCGAACTCTTTCATTTTGGTCAAACCTAGACGGCATTCGCTTTGTTAAACCACCGCTGGTTAGCGATTATTACGCTAAAGCTGACAACAACGCATGGTATGCAAATTCACTAATCATTGCAGCAGAATACATAAAAGAACATACAATAGCTTCAAACGAATCATACACATTTGAGCAAAACTAGGATCTACGCAGAAAAAAGAGCATTAGCCGCTAAAGCTAAAGCTCTTTATTGTAAATGATTGTATAGGGTTACTACATTAAACTATCGGTATCCGGCCGCGAAAAATTCTTATTCTTCTTTAGCCGTTTCCGCATACTTTTTGAAATTGTCTAAAATCGCCTGCCACCCCGCTTGCTGCATCTCGACGGCGTTGGTCTCTTCCGCATCGAACGATTCGATGATTTGTGTGTCGTTGTCTTGGCGAATAAACGTGATCTTCACTTTTCTACCGTCGTCCATCGTATAGGAGATTTTCTCGTTAAGGCTCACCTCGTCGTATACTCCGCCGAAATCAAATCCAAAGCTGCCGTCTTTGGCTTCCATTCTCGTGACGAATTTACCGCCGACCCTCAGATCATTCTCGGCGAATGGCGTGTGCCAGTCATCGGACGCATTATTCCATTGCGTAATATGCTTCGGATCTGTCCAATATTTCCACACACTTTCGACGGGACAATGAACGATCGTTTCCACTGTTATCGTTACCGGATTACCTGTTCCCATTACATAACCTCCTTGGTGGTTAAGATACAAAATTTACCTACGCCTATTATAGCATGAAGCTGCAGCTAGATTTCTTTTCGATTGCTATTGTACAAATCTGCTCTTTCGTTGAGAAAAGGCATCTGTATGATCTGGCAGTGTTGAGCGATTGAGCACAGTTGTGCCCAGATATACGGATATTCGGAGACGATAGCTCCATAAAACAATCAGGACGACGCTGCCAGCTACTGGCCATTTTTTAAGTCTATATCTTCTTAACACCGACCAATATGTCTACTGCTTTCCTTTATGCCTGACGTTTCTTCTCCTTCATGCTTGATACGGTTGCGGCAATGCCCGCTTCGTAGGAGGTTGTCACACCGCTACGAACATACTCAAGTCCGTATTCCTTGCCGACGCGCCCGCTTCTATCGTATCGATCCAGAAAATCCTTCGCTCTCGGCTCATGCCATCGAAGCAGTCTCAACTTCCACCCTTCAATCCTTTCGATGCGAGGGGCGGCATAAAGAACCGAACCTGCGATTCCGATCAACTCTTCCTCCGTAACGGCCGGCCCGCCGCGCAGACGCCATGTTTTTCCAAACGAGGAATCCTGCGAGGCAAGCTCCACTGTGTCTTGGACAGCATCGGCTACATACAGGTACTCTCGTCTGATTGCAGGAGCGGCAAACAGCTTGACCGCTTTGCCTTGTGCGATATTTTTGAGCGGGTAATGAATGATCGTATTTGAAAAATCAGCCCCATACAGTTCCGGACTTATCAGACGCAAATACCTCTCATCCGAACGCAACACCTGCTCATTCTCGCCAGCGGGTCGATAGATGCCTTCGATGGTGACCACCTTGGCTCCAATCTTCTCCGAGACTTTTTCCACGGCCTCGAGCATTTGCCTAACCTTATCTGGATTCTCATCATAGGTTAGATAAATGCCGCAGAAAATAACATCGACTCCGTCCATAGCGGCGGCGAGTAAACCGCCCGGATTATGGACGTCCCCAAGCACTGTATGCAAATGCGGGGAATGAGGAAAGGCTTCCTCCAACGCCGATAGTTTGCGACGCGACCCGGAGTAGGCGACAACATCCACGCCAGCCCCAATTAATCTCTCAATCAGCGGGCCACCGATTCCCTTGCCCACTCTTACAACCATTGCTTTATTCATTCTTGATCACACTCCTGGTTTCTATTAGACGATCGATTTTATAGATCAGGAAGGTTTCCCGACTTGGTTCCCACCCGGTACGGTGTCGTGATGCCCTCATAGTTCATCATCATGGTCATTCCCATCGAGGCATGCCCGAGATCATGGCAGTGCGCCATCCATAAGCCCGGATTGTCGGCCACCAGTTGCACCTCGAAGGATTCGCCCTCCTTCATTAGAAGAGTGTCCAGATATACGGGACTGCCCTTCAATGGAATGCCATTTTGGCTGATCACTTGCATGGTATGACCGTGAATGTGGAATGGATGATCGCCGCCTCCCTCATTGACGAGAGTAATACGTATGCGTTCCCCCTCCTTCACGCTCATGGGAGGGATCTCGTGGAACGCATGGCCATTGATTGTTTTGGCGAAGAGGGATTGCCCGAGCCTTAAAACGAAGCTTCGGTCCGGCTTGTACTTGCGAGTCGGATCATCCGGCAGCGGGGTGCCATAATCCGCGAACGAGAATATTCCCCCGCCTTCCGACTGTTCCGGATCGCTTCCACTGCCGAGCGTAATCGACAGGTCCTTTGCCGATTGGCTTTGTACGATGACCTTGTTCGATTCGGGAAGCCGAATGAGCAGATCGTAGCGTTGGCCGGCTCCTACCGGAATATTCACGCCGCTCAAGAGGCCCGGTTCATGCAAATCGTGGCCATCCATCGCGATAACTTGGAAGGGAGCACCGTCGACTGTGAAGTTCATCGTTTCATTGTCTCCATTGGTCAACCTCAACCTTACTTGCTCGCCTGCTTGACCCGGCACGTTCAGTCGCGTGGTGCTGCCATTCAAAAGTAAATCGGAATCCAAACGCTGATAAAGAGCGTTTACCTCCTTCACGGAGGAGAGCGGAGTAGCTTGTTCCCGGGGTTCGACGATAAAAGAGCCCAAAAGCCCCATCTTCGCCTGAATCGAACTCATCTGATGGGAATGGTACCAATAAGTGCCCGGAGCCGACGCGATAAAGGTATACGTAAACTGTTCACCCGGTTTTACGGCGTCCTGCGTCACCCCTGCAACGCCATCCTGCGAGCAAGGAACGTTGATCCCGTGCCAGTGAATGGTAACGCCGTCCTCAATGTCCTTGTTGTGAAGCGTAACGACGACTCGATCACCTTCCGTGACAATAAGTTCCGGACCCGGAGAAGAGCCATTAAAGGTCCAAGCTTCGACCGTCTTGCCGTTATCCAGCTGCAGAACCTTCCGTGCGGCCGTCAACTCGAATTTGCGGGTCTGTCCCGAAGTTTCCTTAGCTACGATCGACTCGCAGGAAACACCTTTTGCGGAATGATCATGCATGACCGCTTCAGAGACGGAATCCGAGCTATGCTCATGGTGGGCCATACTGATCTCCACCGGTTTCTGAAGCCGCATTTGCCAGAAATAAACGCTCACCGTTACACCGATCAAGAGTAAAAGCAGCAGAGGGACTCCGAAGTAGATCGAACGTTTAAAGATAATTTTCCTAGACAAGGCCGTTCACCCGCTTTTCTGGTTTGGTTATTGATTCATCAATAATTTTTCGTGATAAGGGAGACCGAACAACCGTTAGGACAATGATTGCACCTATGACAGCGAAGGCGGCTGCCCCGAGAAACACCCATGCGAAGCCTCCTGTCAGCGCTAGCGGTTCGCTCATCCCTTGACCTAATAAATCTCTTGTTCGGGTTGACGATAAAGTTGCCAATACGGCAAGTCCGATAGCTCCTCCGATTTGCTGGCTCGTATTGACCAGTCCGCTGGCCATCCCCGCTTCGCTATTGGCCACTCCATGGACCGCCAATTCCGTCCCGGCGACGAAGGCTCCTCCCAGCCCGGTTCCGATCACGATGCTAGGTCCAAGCAGATGAACAGCAAATGATGCATCGCTCGGGGCCAAAGACAGCCATATCAAACCTGCTGCGAAAAGGAGCAATGAAGCTGCAAGTGTTCGCCGCGTTCCGAGCTTCTTGATAAGCGCCGGTACGGCACCCGCTATCATAACGAGCGCTCCAGCCAACGGGAGTTGGGTAAGCCCCGTCTTCATCGCGTCATAATGAAGTACCTGCTGCATATAGACCGACAGTGCGAAGAATAGTCCCGTCGTCGCTCCTCCAATGAGAAGCATTACAAGATTGCCTCCTAATACAGACTTGTTGCGAAATACGCCTAGCGGTATCAGCGGGTTCTTGACGCTTCCCTCGATAAAGACGAACGCGGCAAGCAGCACGACGGATACGCCGGCAAGCGTCAGCGTCAGCGGAGATAACCAACTTGCTCGTTCGGTTTCGGAAAACGCCGCCACAAGTGTTACGATGCCAGCCGTAACCGTGGCCGCTCCCGGCATATCTAGACTTGCGCGTTCGCCTGGCATATCTTTGGTGATGAGAAAAGGAGTTACCACAATGATCAAGAGGCCTACAGGAATGTTCACATAGAATACCGATGGCCATCCGAAAGAAGAAGTCAGTACCCCTCCCAAAAGTACACCAGCGGCGCTGCCTATGCCGGCGACCGCACCCCAGATGCCAAGCGCCCTCGTACGCTCCTGCGGGTCTATGAATAGCCTGGTGACGAGAGCAAGAGCTGCAGGAGCAAGCAACGCTGCTGAAGCGCCCTGCACCGCTCTTGCCGTCAATAGCCACGCTCCCGAGCTCGCGAAACCAGCCGCTGCCGATGCGACCGCGAATCCGGCGACCCCTGCGATAAATAACCTTCGATGTCCATACCGATCGGACAGTCTCCCGCCAAGAAGCAGCAGCCCTCCGAATGGCAATACGTAACCCGTGATCACCCAGCTAAGCGTATTCGTATCTAGGTGAAGTTCCTCGCCCAAGGACGGAAGCGCGATGTTGACGATGGACGCATCCAGTACGACGAGAAATTGAGCAAGCGCAAGCGCGATGAGTGCCCACCAACGGTAGGATACAGCGCTTGATGCTACCGACATCTGTTTCGCTTTAGAATTCATAACAGAACTCTCCTCATCAATAGTTATTGATTGATTAATTACATGCCCTCAAATAGAAATGATCTATCAAGACTCACTTGCTGAAGGTAGCTTTCCATCACCGTGTCCAGAATCGCATGTGATTGCTGCAGCTTTTTTCTGGATATGTATAGTAGATAATATTCGGTTATTGATCAATCAATTACAACTTGTTGTTGAAACACACCGTTTCTTCTCTGCAACTCTTGAACCGTAACCATGATTCCATCTTCGAACGTCGTCGCCCGTACTGGCCCGATCAACCGCTCGTATTTCTCACCGCTCAAGACAAGCGGCTCTTCCGTTAAATATAGCATCTCCACGACTTCCTTCATGACCGGCACCGCCATGCCTATCAAAGAAAGTCCCATTCTACCGAGCGGAATAACCAGGTTGGTGTTTCCGCTTGCCTGCCTTGCTAGTCGCACGATCTCCTTGCCCGAGATCAAGCCTGCTCCCGGAATATGCCAATTTTGCCCATAAGCATCGTCCCTGCTGGCGAGCTCTGCGATCATGAATGCCGCATCCGGCAAATAAACGAACTCCCGGGGAACATGCATATTGCCGATGAAAAATGCCATCTTACCTGCTGCAATCGCTTCGAGTGTAGAGCCCAGATAAGAAGCCTCGTTCGCCGTGGGGCCGTAATAATCCGGCAAGCGGGCGATCATGACCTTCGCTCGGCTCCACCGCTCGTCGAACAACATCTTCTCGTAAGCGAGCCTTGTCTTGCCCTTCCTCGTATGCGGCTGCTTCGGATGATCCTCGGTCGCCTGAGACATCTGTCTTCTTCCATAGGGATAGATGCCATCAATTGCGACTACCTTTAAGCTCAGCCGATCAGCGGCTTCCATCACCGATTCGCCAAGTGGAATCAGCTTGCTTTCCATCTCGTGATACGGCACATTCGCGCAATGGAATATGACTTCCGCGCCTTCAGAAGCGGAGGCGATGTTATCCGGCCGGAAAGCGTCGCCTACGGCAATCGTCAAATGCACGGGATGACCCAACCTAGCCTTAAGCTGCTCAAGCTTCTGGCGAGACCGCCCGAAGGCCACCGTCCAAATCCCTCGCTTGACCAGTTCCTCTACTATCGACGCGCCAGTACCTCCCGTTGCTCCTACTACAATCGCTTTTTCCAAAATAATCACCTCATTCAAATATTGTGATTGATCAATCACTAACTTGAAACCAATATAACACGCAGTGATTGATTAGTCAATCGCAATTATTGATTAGCCAATAACTTATTTTGAAATAACACATCCTCCTCCTCATACCTCCTTTAATTCGGGCATTGCTAGTGCTACCGAGATGTTGCATAGCACACCCCGGGCCAGGAATAGCATCGTCCGTTCCTCGGCTTTCGGAATGCCAGCTGCACGGAATGCGTCCAAAACCATTTGGCGGACTTCTCCGTATCCATTACGCATGGTTTCCCGGATCGATTCTTCTTGGATTGTCTGAGCCTGCATCTGAAGCAGCACTTCATTTTTATACGAGTTCAAAATATCCTCGTAGGCACGGATCAGTCCAGTCTCCAACTGTTCTGGTGACGCAGACTCCACGACCTTGCGGAAGGAATCGAGCACTCGCGTCCAGGATACCTCAAGTGCCGTCAGTAACAAAGCTTCCTTCGTCGAGAAAAAACGAAAAATATATGGCTGCGATATGTTTGCCCGTTCTGCAACCTGTGCTGTCGTTGCACGGAAGTATCCGATCTCTGCGAATACCTCGATCGCTGCAGATATGATGTCTGCTTTCCGATTTGCCGTAGTCGTCTCGATTTTTGCCATCAAATTGCCGCCTCCTTAACTTGTTAGTGATTAATCAATTACCTTAACTACTATAAACGAAAAGTAGCGTCAAAGCAATGCAGCACGATTTTAAATGAAACTACTGTTTCATTATCAATAAAGCCGACTGGCTATTAATAAAACCAATCGGCCACGTGTTATCTTAATTGGTTTTTGAGTAATCAAACTGTATCAAACGAATATATCGGCTGTGCAATCAATGCTTCAACCCAGAATGTTATGAAAAAGACTTGCGACCGCGCAGCAAAACATCCTTGCTCATCGGGGGGTGGATTGAGATGCAGAGCATAGTGGGCGAGGGTTCAGTGTTCAGGGTCTATTTGCCGGTGTGACGTAGGGCTGTTCATTGAAAACAAAGTCTTAGTCCAATAGTTGAGTGAAGGACCACAAGGCAACGCAACAACATACATCTGGTCGCCATTTTGTAGATTTTCTAAAAATAAGACTTCCGTTTGATGTGTTATTTTGCAAAAATGAAAGCCCTCGTTCGTTCGCCGATGAACTCGAGGGCATATTTCTTACTGCGAATTCTTCTGTACATAGGAAGGATCCTCATCCAAGCTGGCGGCAGAATCAAACACATTGGCTAGCGGAACGTTCGTAAGATCCAACTTTTGCTTCACCTGATCACCGATATTCCCATACCAAGCTTCAAAGGAGTTATCTAATTGCTCCTCTCGATTACGATCCTCATTCACATCCGAATCCACTTCGATTTTATTACCAAATACTCCATAATCATCTCTAAGTTGGGGCATCGATTACTTCAACTCCTTCGTGTTGGAATTGAATTATAATTCCCTATAAATATCTATTTTATGATTGTCTCTTATGCATTTCTGCCCGTTACCTCAATGAAAAAAGGAACAGCTGCCGAACTAACAATCCCGTTAATATAACTAAATGAAAGTCAAATTCAACGGTTAACGTGGGCGTCAGGAGCCTTGTCCGATACCAGGTTCAATATGATGTTATGCTCAAGAAGTGCCTTTAGACCGCAAAGCACCATCGTATAGCCTCCCATTGAGTCAATCGCTTGATTTACGATTTCATCTCCATTTCCCGTAAACCCTGAGTTTGTTATCGTGACAAAGGTTTCGTTATCTGCTCGTGGAGTAAAGATCCACTCGACTTTGGTGCTGTCCGATGATTCGATCCGAATACGCTTGTTAACCTCGATTTCTTCTACATACACATCATCAAAAACACCATACATCTCCCAATCCCACCGAACATGCTTTCCTGCTTGTAATCTTCCGCTACTTTTCGTGAACCAGAATTTTGTAGTAATTGCCGGGTCCATAAAAGCTTCAAACACCTCTTCAACTGGTTTCCTAATAAGCATTTCAGCCTTTGCAATCGGTTCATGATTTAGGGTTGCCATGATATTTCTCCTTTCAATGTGCATGGTTCCAATAACATCTTAGCATATGACATATGTGATCATTCAACTGCTCATTCTACGATCGCAAGAATCCCAAACTACCGATTCCATATTACTGCCCGTTATTTCAAAAAAGTAAAGAGGAGCTTAAGCGAATCAAGCTCCTCCATAATCGTATCCATTTGTTAAGGTGCATAGCTTATTTAAAGTGTCCAGAATATGGATACCAGTTTATACGAGGCGGCCACTTAACCTTTGTTGTTAGAGTTTATAAAAAGTCTAAATCATGTCGTAAAGGCTGTTAGTGTCCATTACTTGAGCAAAGGTATCTTGCAATGATGCCATAAAAGTATCATGAACGGTTTTTGCAGGAATCACAGTATCATTCCATACTAAATCTTTGGTAGTACACGCTTCACTGAGCAATATTACTTCATAGCCCAAGCGATGTGCAGTTCTCACTGTCGAATCAATACATATGTGGCTCATCATGCCACAAATGACTAACCGCGTTACGTTAATCGATTCAAGATGTTTTTGTAATTCAGTTTGAAAAAAGCTATCTGGAGTATGTTTCACAATCACTTTTTCATCAGCTTGGGGATTTACTCGTTCATGAATTTTGATCCCTTCCGTATCGGGAAGAAAAAATGTTGCATTTTCCTCTAGAAGAATACACTGAATATGAACAATGGGTAAACTCTTTTCCCGGAACAGTGACAAAGCTTCTTGAGCATGAGTGATCGCTTTATCCATATTGGATAACTCATTTCTACCTCCTTTGAAATAATCATTTTGAATGTCTACCAATAGTAACGCTGTTGTCATGGTACATGGCTCCTTTACTCGTAGTAAAAGTTGTTACTAAAGGTATTTTAATATCGGTATAGTGATCGGTGAATTACCCACTTTTTTGTGGGTATGGGTATAAAGATTTCAATTCTTATAGCTGATGCCTTTGCGATCAAGAAGTTCGGTTTGACCCAGTTCCACCATGTATTCAATCCCTATCTCCTGCATAATCAATACCGCATCTAACAGCTTTCTCCCGCGGTCAGTAAGATAGTATTCTACATGCAACGGATAACCTTCCGTTTTGATTTTATCAACGATCCCACAAAGTTTAAGTTCTCTTAAATGCTGTAACAACATCTTTTGGGTTATCTGATCAATATCTCGCTCCAGTTGGGCTAAAGACGTATTCCCATTTTTCAATTGATATATGATCATTGTTTTCCATTTTCCTTTTATGATGTCATGAACAATCTCTAATGGGCAGGTACATTTCTCTCGGATTATCATAGAACTCACCTCTATACAATCATATCAGGAGTAAGATTTCCTTTCATTGGATTTTGGGATTTTAGGATTTTTGGGAAGGAGTGTTTGGGAGGACGTTTGGTCTTGCTTGCGGTGGGAGCTTCGCATCGAATATTGATTCAACAAATCTCCCCGGTACTTCAATAAAAATAAGGAGCAGCTGCCTCAGCATAGTGCTCCTTAGTTATTCCACTATCGATACCCGTTAACTTAATGCAGTTACCATTTCGTTGTTACCTGCCAACCAGCATGAATAGAAAGGCCGTATCCTCAGAATATGATTTTGATAGTTAGGAAACATAAGCCTCCTTTTCCCTGCACCATTCCTTCCAAAAATGTGCAACATCAAACTCCTTTGGACAAATAAACGTCTGTTCAGTTATTTCAATGGTATGAAATTTGGAAACTCGGAGCACCTGGATCTTACCTTCGCTCTCCCCCACTAGGTACCAAATGGTTGTCTTTGCAACGAGCCCATATGGGTAAACCACACCATTCCGAATATCCTCTCCATCCTCCTGATAGACAAATCTAACTGCACGATTCACCCACATGGCTTGCTCAAGAGATGAGAGATGGGTTGCCTGATCCCGCTGTTGAAACCAGGGAACCGGGTCGACATGAAAGTCGTTGTCCAAGGCAAATCCACCATGCTGCCCGCGAATGGCATAAACAGGAATTCCTTATACCGCTTTAACCAGGAAGGGAGAATGAAGATGGAACATCTATATTCAGGTCTTGCGTTGGGATTTTTACTTGCTGCTCCGATAGGACCCATGGCGATGCTTTGTATCCAAAATACGATTCGTACAGGTTTTTCTGCAGGTATACGTGTAGGGCTGGGAATTGCTACCGCAGACGCTATCTATGCAGCTTTAGCCGCTTTTGGAGTCAACGCGGTAACTTATTTGTTTTTATCCTATCAAAGGGGCATTCAAATCGTTGGAGGGATTCTTCTGCTTTTGGTAGGGATTCAGATATTACGATCTGCTGCACGTTTATCCCAAATAGAGCCCAATACCAAGGTAAACGCTGCACGCCTCTACTTTTCTTCTATTTTTTTTACGTTGATGAATCCAATGACCATTGCAGTTTATTCTGCAGCTTTTTCATCTATCACCTTTGAAAATCAAAGTATATTAGCATCTGTCTTCTTAGTGGCAGGAGTTTTTATCGGTTCCTTCATATGGTGGGTTTTCCTAGCTTTTTTATCAAGATTCTTTAGACGTAATCATCGCATTATGAAATTGGTAAATATACTATCCGGTATTTCGATCATTTTATTTGCAATTAAGCAAGTGTTCTGGTTCTGATCTCATTTTTTGGATCGTCCGCTTTTACACGAGCAGTGAGAAAGTTTACAGTTATATTTCGTCAAAAATGAAAAAATGCAGCACAACCTATTCATGAGAAAGCTGTACTTTTCGCTATCTGCCTTATCATTCGTTTTACATTCTTGAGAATGCTTGAATCCGCAGTAACCTTGGCCATTTGGCTTTTTTGTTCCGTCGCAATCTGCTCCTTGTTTTGGTTGAACTATCGAAACCTTTAGATTAATCTTTCCGTCAAAAGGAAATCAGACTCTTGTCATTCATCCACGACAAGAACTAGTCCTAAAAAAAAAAGACCCACCATTATCGTGGGTTATGGTGTGATGAAAAGTATTTCCCAAAAGTGCTTTTGAGTTCATCTAACCTTTTTGTTTCATTAATCAAACCTTCAAGCTCTTGCTCAGTGAGTGATAATTGATCTGCTTCTTTAACATAATATTCAACGAGATTTTTCTCATCCATTTCGCCGGCAATATCAGCCCGTAATATAAATGCTTTATAGAGAAGGATTCTTGATGCTTCTTCAGCATTCGATAGAACTAAATCTAACACTCTGGCTGCGTCTGCAGGTTCGTCTTTGCCATATGCCAATCGGTACGCAGTATCATACGCATTTGCGAACCTTGAGGGATGTTCATCAGTTGTTTTATCGTTTCGAATCTGCTCGGAATTAGCACGCTTTTGCCCAATTAACAGCCGATTTCCGGAGGGATCGATGAGGTTGAATCTACGGTCTTCTGCTAGATCGTTTAATTTGGTGATCCTTGGAAATCCCTTTGAAGGGACTTTATTATAAGCCGTTTTTAAATGGTCGCAAAATTCCTTGTACACGGCATCCACATCTGGAACATGAATGTAGCACATACTATATGAATTGCTTGGTTCTAATTGCTTGATTACAAAAAAATGTAATTCCACAATACGATGCAAGACACATGCGTAAAGATTTGGTTTGGCTTGCCGGTAGGTTACTCTAAAACCCAATGCTTGATAGAAATTCAATTGTTCGTCAATAGACTTGCACGGAAAAATAGGAATTGCGGTCCCAGTCCGATTATTTGGCAAGTTACGAACCTCCTGCATGATTCATTCAATCTTCGTCATTAATCATGAGGCAAGTTTGTTTCAAGTGTCCGCCTTATAGCCCGAAGCTCTAAAAGTATGAATTTCATTCCATCGATACTGTGATGATCTGCAATATTTTCAGCCCATTTAGTCTGGAGTCGTTGAACTTCATTAAGAGCTTCATGCCCTTTGGCGGTAAGTGTCATTAATTTTGCTCGCCTATGATGAGGATTGTCTTGGTATCGAATGAAACCCTCCTTTTCTAGAGCATCTGCCGTTTGCTGTACGGATTGGCGGGTCAGCCCCATTACACGAGCAACATTCGACACTGGAGTTGGTCCATGCTCTATCACACCGAGCACTTGCCAACGAGCACTGCTTAATCCGACGTCTCGGGTCAGTTGATCACCTGCATCAAGTAACTGGCGATTCAGGCGAAATATTTCTATAACGAGATCTGAGAAAAGACTTGCTTTGTTCGAGGAATAATTGTCCATGACAAGATACTACCATTTTGACAAGAACCTGTCAATTAAGGAAGCAGGATTCTTTAGAAGTGACAAGGTTTACTTCGATTTAATGGGATATTCAACACCATTGTAATCTGTCCGTTAACGTAGCAATAAAAAAACGGCTGCGCGAAGCAACCGCTTTATTAGACAATGAATTGCTTGTTAGAAGAATAGGACAGGAACCACAACACAGGGCACCATGGTCGGGTCAGCTGGCGCGGCGGGAGCGGGCCAGAGTTAACCCAGCGAGGACCATGCCGATCAGCCCCACCACGATGGCCACGATGGCCCCGGCTCGCCCGTTGCCGGTGCCGAAACCACCTGTGGAGTTGGCCAGATGTAGACCAGCAAGGACTATGCCGATCATCCCCACCACCGCGGCCATGATGGCTCCGGCTCGCCCGTTGCCGGTTCCGAAACGATCAGCGGAGCGAGCCAGAGACAGCCCGCCGATGACCACGCTGATAAGCCCCACCACCGCGGCCACGATGGCCCCGAGTCGCCCGGGGGTTAATCCGAATCCGATATTACCGCTGGCCACTTCAGCAGAGGCAATAGTTGGCAAAAGTAAAAGTGTACTAAGTATCACGATTGAAACTGACTTCATTTTCATTTGTTAATTTCTCCCCTTTGTTGTTTTTGCAAACTTATATCATTCAACGTATACTGTATTCTAAATTTTCAGTAAACAGATTGTAGGATGGTTGTAGTCCTCACATTTTTTAAGAAAAACAAAAGCGAGCAATCACTTCTTGTTCTTGAGATTATCTTCCTTCCATCATTTGCTTGGAGGCTCGAAGATTTCGATTGATTACCTGCTGGGTCATCTAGCAAGGTCTGCTTACCACCAAAACCTGTCACGATATCATTGCGGAAGCGTAGGACTTCTTTACGCAGGGTCTCGACAAAGCCGTTGAGGTGTATAAAGGGCAAAATATTCCCATGCACCCATAATCATCACTCCCTTTCTGCTCAATGGATTAATCCCCCCAGCGCCTAGTTCCAGCAGCGCCTCTCAATCAACATCGTACACAATCCACTGCTCATTCCTTTCACTTTCAATATTACGTTTTCAATGAAACCGATCCCCCCTTCAATAATTATTCTTTCTTGTTCTTCACGGCTATTTCTTTCCTTTCACAGCCAGTTTACACAACAAATGTCGAGAACTTATGCAGATCTTCCTCTCTTTGCGTGGATTTCTTCAAGAACCTGTCAAATCACGGTATAATTTTCGATAAGTAGTATTTGCTCGCAATGGAAGAAGACTAATATGGAAAGATGTGATTGAAATGGGAGCGAAATTGTTGCTTGTCGAGGACGAACCGGGCGTGCTTGAGGAGATGCACACCTATCTGCAACGTGAAGGGTTTCGGGTATTGATCGCCCGTACCGGCAAGGAAGCGCTAACGATTGCCCAGTCTGAACGGCCTGATCTCATCGTGCTTGATTGGATGCTCCCTGAGAAAAGCGGCATCGACGTATGCCGTGAAATTAGGCAAACTTCGCAATGCGGCATTATTATGGTCACGGCAAGATCGGACGAGTCAGATAAAATTGTCGGGCTGGAAATCGGCGCGGACGATTATTTGACGAAGCCGTTCAGCTTGCGGGAACTCGCTTCACGTATCCGAGCTTTACTTCGCCGCTTGCGCGGACCTGAAGACAGGACGATGTTCATGGAAAGAGACAACTTGATCATTTCCGAGGCCAAATGTCAGGTATTCAAAGACGGTCAGGAAATCCAATTGACACCTACCGAATTCAAAATTCTGTTCACACTGGCGGGACGTCCCGGCATTGTCTTTAGCCGTTTGCAATTGTTAAAGGCTGCTTTGCAGGATGAGTACATGGGATACGAAAGAACGATGGATTCCCATATCCGGAATCTTCGCCGCAAACTGGGAGACGATCCTGCCAATCCTCGATACATTCAAACGGTATATGGTTTCGGTTACCGATTCGGTGAACGTTCATGAAGATGACGGTCCGGATGAAAATATTTGCCTATATGGGACTTGTCATGCTCATTATGAGTATCGCTACCTCCCTTTTTACGCTAGGTTACACCGGCGGCTTGTTCGATAAATTTCAAAGCGAACAAATCGATGCCAACTATTTGAGCGCCTCGCCCGATGAGCAAATCGAAATCTTTAAATCTTTTTTCCTTGACGAAATGCGTAAGAATGTACTGATTAAAGTGTTCTTTTTTGTTACGATCGGATTTTTCTTCAGTTTTTGGATATCGGGGGTGCTGACCCTCCCGCTCAAAAAGCTTATAGTCGCCATAGAGCGCGTAGCGCAGGGCGACCTGAACGTCAAAGTACCTGTAGACACGAAAGATGAGTATGGGAAAGTCACTCAAACGTTCAATGATATGACGTTTCGTCTTCGTGAAGCCGAAGAAGCCCGCAGCAGATTGGTCGCCGATGTTGCTCACGAGCTACGTACGCCGCTGTCCATTATGCAGCTTAAACTGGAAAATTATCAGCAGGACGGTCATCATGTCCCGCCGGAAATGCTGCTTCGGATTCATGATGAAGTGATCCGAATGAGCCTGCTTGTAGACGATCTTCATGTCTTGTCGTTGGCAGAAGCAGGCCGGTTGTCGCTCGATCGCAAACCGCTGGATCTGTTTGTACACCTAGAACGAATCATGGACGACTTGAGATACGAAGCGGAAGAAAACGGATTGGACATTCGCCTTTATACGAATTCGAGGCCGGTTACCGTGATGGCCGATGCGAGACGGATCACGCAGGTTTTTATTAATTTGCTGACCAATGCGATTCGTTACACGCCGCGTGGAGGGAAGATTACGGTTGAAATCGAAGACCGGGTCGTAGATCGGAATGCGTTCTTTGCACGTGTCTCGGTGATCGATACCGGTATCGGAATACCGGCGGAACATCTGCTCCACCTATTCGATCGATTTTACCGCGTAGACGAAGCACGCTCACGGCATACAGGCGGTACGGGACTCGGATTATCCATCACCCATCATTTTGTAAGAGCCCACGGCGGTTTCATCCGTGTTGCGAGTCAGCCTGATGAAGGTACTATATTTACTGTTTATCTTCCTATAGGCAATGATAATTAAACCGACATTTCTTGTCGGAAAAGAGGCAATGTTCTTGACCTTCGATACCTCTTTCTTTCGTTCAACTTAAAATAGTTCATTCAAGTTGTCATTCCGGATCAAATAAATAACAACCAAATTATCCTGCAGTTATCGTGGAAAAGACAGTTGGGTTAAACCAACTGTCAAGCTGTCTTGTCTATTCAGGCAAGTTTCCAGAACGCGCCCCTACTTCATATGAAGAACGAACATGATCGTACATGAGATGCAGAATCATGCCGGTTGCCGCATGATCCAAGTTATGGCAGTGATCCATCCACATGCCTGGATTGTTCGCGATAAATGCCACCTCAAACGATTCACCGGGCAGTACGTTCAACGTATCGGTCAGCCATGGGGTCTTCACCTGCTTGCCATTTTTCTTCAAAACCGTCATATGATGCCCGTGCAGGTGCATAGGATGCTCGGTCAAACTTTTATTCACAAATGTCGTTCTGACTTTATCGCCTTCTTTGACCACCAGAGTCGGCACCCGGGGATAAACCTCTCCATTTATTGTCCACAGAAAGTGAAACTTGCCATTGTAAAATCCCATCTCATTTCCGAGAATCATCTGGAACGCCCGATCGAAAGTTTTCGCTGCAGTTACATCGTTAGCGACGGGCTTGCCGTAATCAGACGGGTCAAACACTGCGGATTCCTTTTTGAAGATCGGTTTCTCCGGAAGGGTCTCGGTATAAAAAATGATTTCGGGGTTTCTTTCGTTGTTGTACTCGCCGAGTTTAAATAGGACTGGATTGTCCGGCATCGTGAAGGTCACGTCATATCTGCCGCCCGATCCAATCCGAAGCGCCGTTTGATCGGACAATGGACCCGGGTCTTGAATGCGCATCCCGTCAATGCTTGCGATTCTGAAATCGGTCCCTTGGAGAAGGTATTTTTGTGAATGGTTATGCGTATTGATGATTCTCAGCTTTACTTTCTGCCCCGGCTTCACCTGCCTCGACTGTAACCCATCTTCTTTTCCGAAGGCATGTTTATACCCTAGATCGGTCATCCAGCGATGATTGATAACGGTAAACTGTTCATCAAAGGTTTCAGCTTCCTGTTTGGGTTCAACAATCAGCGTGCCGAAAAGCCCTTTCACCACTTGCTCCGCTGCTTGCTGATGTGAGTGAAACCAGTAGGTCCCTTCTTGATCAGCCCGAAATTTGTAAGTGAACCATTGTCCCGGTTTCACGACATTTTGCGTCATCCCCGGAACGCCATCCATCGCATTCGGTACGTTGTAGCCATGCCAATGAATGGTAACCCCCTTATCAATATCTTTATTGATCAGCCTCACTTCCACCATATCGCCATGCTTCACCCTAAGTTCAGGAGCGATTTCTCCGTTATAAGTCCAGGCATCGATTACGGCTCCGGAAGCCAATGAAATCTTCTTCCGCTGTGCAACCAGCTCAAACTTCACATCCGCCGGATCCGAAATGTTTCCTGTTAGCGCAGCTACTTCAACTGTGGTGGTTGGTTGATGAGCATGATGCTGCTGATGGTTATGCGACTCTGACATCCGGGTAGCCGTACCGCTCCCTTCGTCAATCTGCCCGTGATTCATCATATCGGACGCTTCCGGAAGCTTGGAGGTGTGTACACCTACCAGTACATTTGATACGAGGATGGCGATAGCGATCATGACTGTGAGAATACCCGCGACCGCTACGTGTAGCAACCTGACAGTGAACTTCCGTTGAAGATGTTCCCCCCGTACAACCCTATCGTATCTTCTTCTTGCATAAATAGCCGGCACAAGTAAAAGGAGCGCAATGAGCATAAACCGTTGAGCGATCTCGAAAAGGTCGGGGAGAATCGGTTGGGCAAAGATGGTGCTGAAGGCGGAAATGCCGGAAGCAAGCGCTGCCGCAGAAAAGGACAAGAGAACGGAAGGATGAGCAACCATGCGTAGAGATGTCGTCGTCGGCAGTTCCCCGTCGGAATCCCGCAAGCTATTTAAACGAGGCAGTACCCTCACAGCCACATACCATTGCGGAATCAGCGTCAGCGGAATCAACGTTTTAACCGCGCCTTCCACAAACAACCAGCCGCTCTTTATGAATTCGCAGATGATCGTCACGTACCACAAAGCACACAGAGAAAGCGCCGCCCCGCCTACCCAAAGCAAGAAACTGCTTCTCTTTTTCAAGCTTTGAGCGGTATGGGAGTAAGGAAGGCCAGCCGCCGCGATATTGGCGATCCCCCACAATAAGGTCATACTAACCGTAAGAATGAGACTGACTATCGTAAAGAACATGGTTTCCACTCCTCGTGATCGATTCGAATGATCAGTTTACGGTACCCTGCTTGGACTTATGGACGATCGATTTTACTTTACCGAACGGCTTGAAGTACGAGATCGCCGTCATAAAGATCAGCGCGGCGATATTGGCAATTGCCCCGCCTATCAATGAATAACTTGCTTGCAGAAAGGCAGCATTGCTCAGCGCAAGGAATCTCTCCTGTTTGCCGATTCGAACGATTTGGGATAACCAGTCCCCCATGTACTCGATGCCGAACCCGATCAGCGATATGGTTAAGATCAGCTTGATCAGGATCCAATAATGCTTGAAAAGCCCCCAATTCGTCCAAATAGATAAAACAATGCCGGTGAGCAACGCGACAAGCGCGGTGTAACGGATGAAAACGACATCGATCAAATGCATATTCTCCAAGGTGTAATAGAGCATCTCGCCGTTCTCCGCCTTCAGCATATACGTCCCGAGCAGCAGCATGACCATCGCTCCGCCAAGCCAACAAACCACCGAAAGCACGTGGATGATCACAATCAACTGTTTTTTCCTGATAGATAATTTGTAACGCATATTCAAGTCCTCCCCCAACATTTTCGTTGTTAGCTATCCTACCAATGAAATATTGCGAACTTATGGAGAAGCTATTTACACATTGTGGGGGCTGCCGATATCCTATAGGTGGTAATTGGAATAGAAATGTCTGGGGGTGCGGGATGGGAATCACAGTTCTGATCGTAGAGGATGAAATCAAAATCGCATCGCTCATGGAATCGTTTCTTCAAACGGAAGGATACGATGTCCTGACTGCGGAGGATGGAAGAGCCGCCTTGCAGCTCTATAGAAAACATAAACCGGATATCGTCATATTGGACTGGATGCTTCCGCAAATGAACGGACTGGACACTTGCCGGCAGCTTAGACAGATGGGGGCACCCGGCATCATTATGGTCACGGCCAAATCGGAGGAAACTGACAAAATCGTCGGCCTCGAAATGGGAGCCGACGATTACCTGACGAAGCCTTTCAGTTTGAGAGAGCTTTCCGCACGTATTCGTTCACTTTTGAGACGAATGAACAGAACCGACATCGACGGATCCGCCAGCGTGCTGCGAAGAGGCGATCTTACAATTCACGAGGAGAGTCTGCAAGTGTTTAAAGGAACGCAAGAGCTGCATCTCACTCCGACCGAATTCAAGCTCCTGCACCTGTTGGCGTCAAAGCCCGGACGGGTGTACAGCCGAATGCAGCTTTTGCAGCACGCTTTCGAGGAGGAATTTATCGTCGACGTACGGACGGTGGATTCTCATATCAGCAAGCTCCGCAAAAAGATAGAGAGCGACAACCGGACCTCCGACTATATACAAACGGTCTATGGATTCGGCTATCGCTTCGGAGTGGAACATGAAAATTAGAACCAAACTAGTCCTGTCGATGAGCGTTTTGATCGTGTTACTCATGCTTTTTCTGCTTGCCGTCACACATGTGCAGTTTTATATTTCCCGTGATTATGTGTATCTGGAAAATAAGGAGATTTTTGAATCATTGCGGAAGGAGTTCGAACAATTTTACCAGAATCACGGCGATTCTTGGGAAGATGTCGGCAACGCGAGATTTGAAAATGCCGGCGCTTTCCCCGAAATCATTTTGTATGCGGATGGAAAAATCCTGTACCAGCACGGAACACTAAGCACGGATGAACTTCGCCACTACGGCTACAAACTCGCGCTTACCTCTGGTGAGCGTAGGATCGGCAGACTGTACGTGATGAACGACAGTCAGTTCAAGACCTATGAGTTTAAAACGATGTGGTACGGCATACTGCCCAATATCGGCATCGCCTCACTGCTGTTCACGTTTATCGTGGCTCTGATGATTATCCTCTTATTGTCGTGGAGACTGACAATCCCAATACGCAAAATCATCAAAGGGATCGAGACCATCCAAAAAGGCGACGCTGCTGCTGTCTTTCCCGAACAAAGGAAAGATGAATTCGGAGCGATTGCCAGGGCTCTTCGAGAGATGAACGAGTCGCTAGCCAGCGCGGAGCGAACCCGAAAGCAGCTAATGTCTGACGTCGCTCATGAATTGAAAACTCCGCTTATGATCATTCAAGGGGAATTGGAACTGGCTCATGAAACGGGAACTCCTCTTTCTGCTGCCAAGCAAGCTTCCATTCTTGATGAAGTATTGCGGCTGTCGCGACTGATCCATGATGTTCTGGATTTGTCTAGGCTCGAGGCAGGCATGACGGAACTGCATCCTCAAAAGGAAAACCTGGTTGCACTGCTGGAAGATGTAAAGGCGAAGACCCGGTTTATGGCGGAAGATAAACAAATTCAGCTTTCTATCCATGCCGAGCAGAAAGATATTTCTATTTCGGTGGAAAAATCCCGAATTCTTCAAGCGCTGTATAACATCCTGACGAATGCGATCTACTATACGAAGCCCGGCGGACGAATCCGCCTCCATGTAGAAACAGCCGTCCATCGGCAGGAGCCATATGCCCGAATCCGAGTTGAAGACAGCGGTGTAGGCATAGCCGCAGAGGATTTGCCTTTTATCTTCAACCGTTTTTATAGAGCGGATCATTCCAGGGCTCGTCCGAGCGGCGGGACCGGTCTCGGGCTCGCGATCGCACAGCAAAACATCCTTGCTCATCGGGGGTGGATTGAGGTGCAAAGTGTGGTGGGTGAGGGCACGCAGTTCACGATTTATTTGCCAGCGTGAGCGGAGTCATGAAGGCTTCACCCCTCCTCCATGCCATCATAAAGCAGCACGCCTACCTTTTCCTTGTCAAACTGAAACGTCAGATTCAAATAATAGACAGCCTCGGTACCGGATTTTCAGTCTTACACTATATTTTCTAATCTACAACATTATTTTCATCGAACAAGCTGGGTAAGCCTAACTTGGAGGATGCTGATGAAATACTACGGCTCACAATTTTATGACAATGACGAAAACTTTAAAAGCTACCAAGAAAGAAGAAGCCATCAGGAAAATGCAAACGACACCCTAGAAAAGCCGATCTTTCTGGAAATGCTGGGGGATGTAAATGGATTGCGTATCCTCGATCTCGGCTGTGGGGATGCCGCTTTTGCCCGAGAACTGCTGGCTCTTGGCTGCAGTCATTATACCGGCGTCGAAGGCTCGAAAAATATGGTACAAGCGGCTATAAACAATCTAGCTGGTACATCGGCTGAAGTCATTCATGATACCCTCGAAAATTGGGAATTTTCCCATCGGCAGTACGATCTGGTCATCTCACGCTTGGTTTTGCACTACATTGAGGATTTGACTGCAATTTTATCCGGTGTATATCACAGTTTGCGTCCAAACGGGCGGATCCTCTTTTCGGTCGAGCATCCTACGATCACCTCCACCTTGCAGCCCTCCGGCACTCGCACCAATTGGATCGTCGATAATTACTTTCATACCGGCTATCGCGAGCAGCGGTGGCTGGGCGGGCAGGTCTTTAAATATCACCGGACCATCGAAGATTACTTCTTGCTTTTGCAGCAGGCCGGGTTTCAGGTAGATGCGCTGCGCGAGTCCCGTCCCCGACGAGAGCATTTTCAGAAAGAAGAAACGTATTTGCGTCGAATGCGCATTCCGCTCTTTCTCTTTCTGTCCGGAAAAAAGGGCTGATTACTTTTCCTTCTCATTTGGCAAATACCCGTGAATGATTTCCTCCCACTCTTCATCTTGGGCGTCGCGATCCTCCGTGATATTGCGCCAACTTTGCAAGCTAGCCACTTTCCACGTCCCATTAACTGGCTGGAAATTGATACTGACATCAAATATGGCTGGTTTGCCATTGTTCATCACCGTAATCTTTGCATCTCCATCTACCCAACCATCATGTGAGCGTATTCGCAAATCATGGTAGTCCATGATATACGTTCCTTGGTTACGCTTGTTCTTTACCCGCTTCACCCAGATCGCCTTGGCATCTTCATAGGAGATTTTCACTTCTTCATCAATCGCTCCATCATGAAAATAAAGAGAATCAAATGCCTTCTCTTCTTCCCCTGCCATCAAGTGCTGGAGAAAAGACGAGGCATTTTTCTGCCCTTGCACTTTCCCAATGATGCCGGGCGGGTCTACCATGTAATCGACAGCAATGAAACCTAAAAGGATCAGTGCGCATACCAGCGCCATACCGACTGATTTCCTCATATGTGCCGCCTCCCATTCGATCTCTTGCTAGGTAAGACGAATGATCAAGACAGTTCGTTGTAAGAAAAGTGTATCAGGATGTGAAAAAAAGAGAGCAGGAACATCTTCCGCTCTCTTATTTCATGTAAGGCATTTCGCTTACAGCTGTAATACCAGATTGGCAAACAGCGCCGCTCTCTTCGGAAGGGAATCTGCCAGGATGTGTTCGTGCTCCGCGTGCAGCCCTTCTCCTTCTGCTCCGAGTCCGTCCAAAGTGGGTATTCCCAGCGCCGCTGTAAAATTACCGTCGCTGCCTCCGCCCACAGAAGCTTCTTGCAGGCTCATGCCTAGCTCGGAAGCAATCGCGCAGGCGATCTGGAACAGCGCTTCTGTTTGTTCGGTACGCACCATCGGAGGGCGATTCATCTGCCCGCTGATTTCCAGCGTCGCTCCTTCCAGAATCGGTTTCATCCCCAAAATCGCTTCGGTGATCCTGTCTGCTTCGTCCAGAGAAGATACGCGAACATCGATGTGCGCCTCTGCATAGTCCGGAACGACGTTGGTCCGGTTGCCCCCCTGTATGATTCCCACATTGACCGTTGTCCCTTTTTCGTAATCGGTCAGCTCCTGCAGCATGACGATCTGTCTGGCCAGTTCCTCCACAGCGCTAACCCCTTCATGGTGATGGTTTCCGGCATGGGCCGTGCGTCCGTGCACTTTCAGGGTGAAGATTCCGACACCTTTTCGCGCTGTTTTAAGAGCTCCCGTATGTGCTTCTGCGGGCTCCATGACCAGCGTAAACGCACTTTTTTTCGCTTCCGCTTCAATCAGCTCTCGTGAAGAAGGGGACCCAATTTCTTCATCGGAATTGCAAAGAAATACGATCCGTTTCTTTGGGGACAACCCCACCTCTTGCAGCGCCTTCATGCCCCACAAAGCGATCATAATCCCGCTTTTCATATCCAGGATGCCGGGGCCGTATACTTTCTCTCCCTCCACCCGATAAGACAAGCGCCCTTGGTCCCATACCGTATCAAAATGGCCTAGGATCAGTATTTGCTCGGGTGCATGCCCGAAAGTAAACTTCAAATGGTCTCCAGTCGCGGTTTGCGGGTACACTTCTGGTGTCAAGCCCAAATGCTTATGAAAAAGCTCCTGCAGATAACGCCCGCATTCGTCCACGAGAGGCTTCACGGTAGAAGGCGATTCCTTTTTCACAAATTGTTCCAAGTCAGCTGCCATCTCTTCACGGTGTAGGTGCAGATAATCCCTGATTTTTCTACTGGTTGTCTCATTCATCCGAATCGTTGTCTCCCTTGGTAGTTATGTAGTGTCACCCCACCCAATATGGACTAGCAAAAAGCTTGCCAACCGATTTACACGAAGAGATCAACAAGTAGGGCTTCTTTTTAGGCTCTTTTTTAGGATAAACATCCAATAAAAAACACCAATTAAACAGCCAAAAATAAGGATACGAGTGCGAAAATACAAAGAATTCTTGCATTTGTTTTTTGGCACGGTTGTTGCAATATTAGAAAAATTAAACTAGCCTTATTCTCAAAGGGGGATACATCTCACATGCAACCAGTGATCACAGAGCCTGTAAAGAAAAAGAGATTTCCGCAAATCGATGCCTACGTCCTTATTTTTTTCATCCTGGTAGCCTGTGCGATAGCTACCTATCTGGTGCCTGCCGGAGAGTTTGACCGTGTGAAAAATGGGGATGTGACCATTACCGTACCAGGCAGCTATCATACTGTAGAATCCAATCCTACCAGCTTCAAAGATCTGTTTACGGCAATTCAAGAGGGAATGGTAAAAGGGGCACCCCTGATTTTCCTCATCATGTTTACGAGCGGTGCATTGGCTGTGCTAGAAAAAACCGGTGCGATTGACGCCTTCCTTCGAAAGGTGGTCATCAGCAGCAAGGATAAGTTGCTCTTTTTGATTATACCCGTGTGTTTGGTGTTCTCGGCGTTGGGGACGGCCGGGATTATCGTGAACTCTGTCATTGCCTTCATCCCCTTGGGAATTGTCATCGCGAGAGGGTTGAAACTGGATGCGATTTTCGGCGTGTCCTTGATTTATCTGGGAACCTATGCGGGCTGGAACGTCACCATCATGGCTCCGCAGACACTAGGTTTGTCACAGCGGATCGCAGAGCTTCCACTGCTGTCGGGCTTTGGCTTTCGCGTTGTCATTTATCTCGTCTTTTTGGCAGTGACGATTGGCTATATTTACTGGTACGCGAAAAGAATCAAACGTGATATCACCAAAAGCGCGCTTGGCTCTGAGATCTTCCCGAATTCGCTGGGCGAAAATCAGATCGATCTCGTCAATGCCGATGTCCGCCTGACCACACAGCAAAAACTGGTACTATGGTTTTCCGGCTTATCGCTCATCGCCTTCATCGTTTGTACGCTTACCTTAAAATGGAGCGAAAACGAAATGGCTGCCCTGTTTATCTTTATCGCCATAGGTGCCGGCATCATCGTGCGGATGAGTGCCAATGAGATTGCCAAGACCTTTATGCAAGGCTGCCAAAAGCTCGTATACGGTGCCTTGATTGTAGGGATGGCCAGAGCAGTGATTATCATCTTGGAAAACGGAATGCTTTTGGATACGATCGTGAATGAATTGGCGACGCTGCTGGCTCCATTGACTCCCATTACCGGGGCATTGGGTATGTTCATCGGCAGTGCCCTGCTGCATTTCCTGATTTCCTCCGGCTCCGGGGAATCTGCGATGTTAATGCCGATTTTGGTTCCGCTGGCTGATTTGCTGCACATTACCCGACAAGTCGCGGTACAAGCAGTGATGTTTGGAGAAGGTCTGGTGAACTGCATTAACCCGACATCCGGTGTATTGATGGCGATCCTGGCGACTACCGGCATTTCCTATGGAAAATGGATTCGCTTTATCCTCCCGCTCATCGGTATTTGGTTCGTCTTGGGATGTGTCTTTTTGATCATCGGTGTCTCGATCAACTGGGGACCATTTTAATGAAAGGCTGACAAGTAGCCGAAAAAGAGAGATACTTAACAGATACTGCAACGCACCAAGGGGGAGAGACGTATGGAGAAGCCAAGCATTTTGCTGGTGACCAAAAGTAAAAAGGTTGGCCAAACCTTTGAGCGGAATCTACGGACCTATTTCGGCTCTCAAATCGACATCTATCCCTTTTTGGAAAACGATGAAATCAAGGAAGACCTACTCGCTCAGGTAGGTCTTATTCTTCTTTCGCAAGACGATTTGCTCGAGATCCTGCCGCCAAGAAATGAGCATATCCCTGTGCTCGTGGCCCGCAGAAACATCGAGATGATCAAGCTGGTCCCATTGATGGATCTGAACGCGGGAACCCGCTGTCTGTTTGTACAAAATGACTGGAAAACAACGGTGGAATCCATTGAATTCTTGCAGAGGTTGGGCTTCGAGCATCTGGAGTTTGTTCCCTATGCGCCCGGCATGGAGCTTTCTGAAGCACAGATGAAAAAAATCGATGCAGCCATCACCCATGGATGGCCCGAGCTGGTTCCGCCTTCCGTTGACCAGGTGATCGACTTGGGTAATCGGCCGATCGATCTGACTACCATTTTTGATATCGCCCAGCACTTTCGTCTTTCGGTGGATAAGGCCAATTTTTATACGGCTGATTTTTTCCGGGATTTTGTGCAGCTTGGTCGGAGCCTCTCAATCTCGATCAACAATGAAAAGCAGCTCAAGAAAAAGCTTGAATCGATCCTGAACGCCGTACATGAAGGCATAATCGGCATCGATGAAGAGGAGCGGATCACCTTTTTCAACGAGGATGCCGGAAAAATTTTGCAGGTACACCCGGCGGATGTTGTAGGCAAAACCTTGCAAGACGCTGTTCCTGAGTTTGCCGCCCACGATGTGTTGTTATCCCGGGGAGAAGTGACGAACCATCTCTTGCAGACCCGCCATCAGTTTTTACTGGTGACCAAGGTCCCCATGATGCTGGAGGATAAATGGTTGGGAGAAGTCGTGACCTTTCAGGACGTCACCAAGGTCCAGCAGCTTGAACAGGAAATCAGAAGAAAAAGCGTCCAGCTCGGGCTGACCGCCAAATATGATTTTCACCACATCATCGGAGCAAGCGACGCCATCCTCTCCAGTAAGAAAGTCGCCTGCAAACTGGCAAACAGTGATTATACGGTATTGATTACCGGAGAAAACGGGACGGGAAAAGAAGTGTTCGCCCAGGCCATTCATCAAAATTCCAGCCGCAGGGACATGCCCTTTGTTCCCGTCAATTTTGCCGGACTGACGGAAAGTCTGGCCGAAAGTGAATTGTTCGGCTATGAAGAGGGCGCTTTTACCGGGGCGAAAAAAGGCGGGAAGGTCGGACTCTTTGAATTAGCCCATAACGGAACGATTTTCCTCGATGAAATCGGAGATGCACCGCTGAGCATTCAAGCTGCGCTTTTGCGAGTTCTCCAAGAGCGCCAAGTCATGCGTGTGGGTGGAAACCGCGTCATTCCGGTAAATGTCAGGGTGATTGCGGCTACCAACCGGAATTTGAAGGAGATGGTCCAAAAGGGAAGCTTTCGCGAGGATTTGTATTACCGGCTTGAAGTGCTGCCCTTGCATGTTCCGGCCTTGCGTGAGCGGCGCGATGACATTTTGCTCTTGATCGATCATTTTCTTGAGCTGAAAAACAAGAAGCTGGATCTTTCTGACGAAGTGAAGGATATCTTGCAGCAGTACAGTTGGCCGGGGAATATCCGCGAGCTGGAGAATGTCTCCCACTATCTGACGGTCATTGTGGAAGGCAATCAGGTCGAACTCCAGCATCTGCCGGAACGTTTGCGAAATGGAACGATCACCAACAGCCTAACTGAAGAGAACAAAGAAGTCGAGCAGCTCATTCTGCTCTTGAACCGTCACGGGACTTTGGTCGAATATGTGGACATTCTGGAAAACTTGTGGATATGCAGCAAACGCGAAGAACGGATTGGACGTGGCACACTGAATGCCATCCTCTCCCGCCCGTTAACGGATGCGCAAATCCGTACCAGGATCGATACTCTGAAGCGCCTCGGGTGCATCTCCGTCGGCCTGAAAAAGCAAGGCATGCAAATCACAAAGCTTGGGATCGAGGTGCTCCACAGGCTCAAGCAGGAACACACGTAAAGATACAATTTTTGTAATATCCTTGCATCATCCCGAGACCTATGTTAAATTATCGGAAATCCCATACGTACGGCAATGACAAAGAAGAGTAGGCACAAAGGGGTCACTTCAGAGAGCTGATGGTTGGTGCAAATCAGTGTGAACGTTGTGTTGAATGGGCTTTGGAGCCTCCAAACCGAAAAACAAAGTAGGCTTTGGCGAAAGGTCTCATCGTTACAGGAGACAGGTATCGATGCAACTGTTGTTACCAGCAGTCTGCATTCCGTACTGGGAAGAGTGAGCTTGTTTTTTTGCAAACAAGCTAATGAAGGTGGCACCACGGGTTCTCCGTCCTTTTTTGAGGATGGAGGACCCTTTTTGCATTTCAATTGAGAAAGGAGAGTGGCAGCCATGGCTGATGGTTGGTGGCGATTCACTGAGCAACATGTTGACAAGCAAAACAAAAAATGGAGGGATTTTGATGAGTAGCAAAGCAATTTTGACGTCAGGCATTCGACCTACAGGTGAGATTCACCTGGGTAACTATTATGGCGCATTGAATAATCTGGTGGAGCTGCAGCAAAGCTATGACGCATTCTTCTTCATCGTCGATATTCATTCACTGACCACCCACCCGCAGCCAGAGCTTCTGCGTGCGAATGTCCTTGAAGTTGCCCGCAATTATCTGGCGGCGGGTCTTGATCCCGATCAGTCCACCTTCTATACGCAATCCAGCATTGCATCGGAGATTTGTGAATTGCATACGTATCTGAGCATGGTGATGCCGCTGGGGGATCTCATGAGATGTCCAACATTTAAAGAAAAAGCAAAGCGACATCCCGATAATGTCAATTATGGTCTTGTTGGTTATCCGGTCCTGATGACAGCCGACATCTTGATTCACAAAGGGCGCATCGTTCCCGTTGGTGAAGATCAGCTGGTGCACCTGGAGATTGCCCGGACGATTGTCAGACGCTTTACCCAACTGTATGGAGAGGTTTTCCCTGAGCCTCAGCCAGTCGAGGAAAATGCTGTGCGTATCCCCGCCCTGAATGCCCAAGGCAAAATGAGCAAGTCTGATCAGGCTGATTCGTATATAAGCATGGGCGATGAGCCGGATGCTGTGCGGCAAAAAATCCGCAAAGCCTTCTCTGACCCCACCCGCGTCTACAAGCACCAGCCTGGGAATCCAACCAAAGAAGGCTGCAATGTGTATCATTTGCATAGCTATTTTACCGATTCAGCCAAACGAACAGAAATCGCGTCGAAATGTGGTCGTGCGGAAATTGGCTGTGCCGAGTGCAAGATGGTATTGGCCGATTCCGTCCTGTCTTTGATTGATCCTTTTCAAGCAAAGCGGGCTGAGTTATCAGATGACTACGTGCTGGAAGTGCTGCGTCATGGCGGGCGAAAAGCGAAGGAATCTGCAGGCAAGGTTATCGCAGAGGTGCGCGAGGCCATCGGTCTGCGCATGTTTTGAAAAAGCAAAAACTCCCTTACTGCTAAGGTAAGGGAGTCAGACTGACGAGAAACCCCATATTTTGGTCATAACCCTGTCAAGTAGACTGCCAAAAACCCATAGTTACGCGGCGATCGCTTTCCGATACTCAATCGGGGAGCGGTCGCCTAGTTTTTTCTGAAAACGATTCTGATTGTAAAAGGCAATGAATTTCTCAACAGCTTGATTTAATTCCTCAAGTGATTTTGCCGAACATCGATACATCATTTCTGTCTTAAGATGTGAAAAAAATGCGAATGACTTCCCAGTACCCCTACTCATCCAAGCGTTTATTGTAGTATCTAGACGTGTATTGAAAACCTTGGTCTGAATGTAAGATGGAACCGTTCATTTCTCTTCCCTTACAGAGACTATCTACGGTTCTCATCACAAGTGATAAATCGTTTTGGGATGAGACGTGCCAAGAAACGATTTCGTTATTAAATAGATCCTGCACAGCAGATAGATAAAAAAATCGGTCTCCGACTCGTAGATAGGTGATGTCGGTTACCAGCTTCTTGAGAGGTGCTTCTGCTTTAAACTGTCTTTCCAGACGGTTCGGGTTCACAACTGATGCCTGTCTTCCAAAGAATCGCCTTTTTTTACGAATCACTGAGCGAATACAATCGTCATTCGTAAGTAACCATAATAAGGATGTAAGCGATGGATACTTAAAATGTGTTCTTTTAGATTGACTTCCTTTTCGCTACGTCGAACAGCTGCCTCTCTGACTTTCTCCATTTGTAATATCCCGCACGGGATACTTTTGCAAATGAGAGTAGCCATTGTAAATGGTATCTGGTTTTCATTTGTTCAAATAAAACAACCCGCACAGTCGGCATCGACCAAAGGGCGGGTTGCTCAATTTACGGTCCAGGATCAGGTGGGTATACTGTTGCAGTTAGTCCCATATTACTTGCGACGATTGAAAAAATATTAATACGGTCGGTAGTCTCGGTAACAGTTATAGAGTATACATAAGTTCCCACCGGGCCGGGCACATCAACTCTCGTGAAGTTCGAATGCCAAGTATAAAAACCAACTCCGCTTGAAGGTCTTTCATAACTGCCATTCACAGTAGAATTACCTTGAAAAACCAGTCCGGGGATCCGGAACATATTGTAAACCAGTCCGAATTCGAAGTTTGTCGATCCTCCGGTTACAGAAACAACAGTATCTATAGTAGCGTCGATTTTTACCCTTTGATTTTCTTCGGTAGTGGTCACTTCAACATCCATTATTAATAATGCGTTTGCGCCAGGCGGAATCGACGGCGCAAGTCCTTGTTGCTCCGAAACAAAAAGGGTTGCCCCTGGCCCCGTCGTTCCTGTTGGGCCTGTTGGGCCTGTTGGGCCTGTTGGGCCAGTTGCACCTGTCGGACCTGCCGGACCTTGTGCTCCTATTGCTGTCAAGAGGGCCACATCGTCGGCAAACACATCCGCACTTCCAGCCAGTGGTAGCTTATTAATCAATACCAGAGCCTGTGTCGTTCCAGCTGGTGCCGGAGAAGTCGTCTGGTAGATTTCCGTCCAATCATTTTCATTATTGTCCGGAAGATGGCCGGAAGGAATGTTGGTAATTAAGCCGTATCCAAGGAAAGACGAGCCGTTATAATAACCTACTGTAATTGAGATGGGAGGACTGATTGCCGATCCTATTTTGGTAAGAGAGACGAACAACTCGAAGTTCTCACTTGGTAAGACCGGAACAAATTGCAGTATAAAGGAATTTGCCGTTCCACCTGTTAACAGGGCACTGAAACTTCCTGTATGGCTAGTCGGACTGCTAATTGTTGCATTCACTCCGGTGAAAGGTGCAAGAGAACCAGTTTCAAAACTTCCATTAATGATTCTATTTTCAATCATACCTTTACCTCATTTCACGTCTTTTACTATATAAAATGTAATATACGTGAAATTGCTTGGACTTTATTAATAAACCAGCTAATGGATATATGGTGATGCATGAGATACGGAAAACTGCGTAGCAAAATGTCCCTAAACGTGAAGGGCACGTTAACGCGGAGTCGTATTAAAATTCTTTGGAATAAAAATAGCTGCCGACTTTCTCGACAACCTGACTCCCTTACTGCTAAGGTAAGGGAGTTTTTTGTTCCTGTTGATGCTTCACCAGCTCAGCTGCCAAATCCTCCGGTACTGCGACCGCACGTCTTTCTTTGGCATCCATCATGACCATCGTAAAATTGGCATCTGCTGCCAATTCACCATTTTCCTTATATATTTCCTGATGCAGCACAAAGCTTTTCTTTCCGATCTGGCCAGCTGTCGACACGATCTTGATCCGCTCCATCAAGCGCAGCTCCCGACGGTAGTTCATATTGAGATTGACCACCACCGGCAAGATTTGCCGGCGGCTCAGCTCCTCCCAGGTAAAACCGGCGAGACTGATCCATTCAAATCGGGCCCACTCCATATACTCCAGATATTTCGCATTATTGACATGCCCCAGTGAATCCAGCTCGGTCGAACGCACAGTGTGCTCAAAAACATAAGCCATCTCGCATCCCCACTTTCATCCGTATGATTGTAGTATAACGGATATACTCTTGTGAGTGAATATTCATTCATTAGATTTTTCTGTTTTTCTTCCGGATTCCTTTATAATGGAAGAAAGAAGTAATATATGGAAGGGGATTGCTGACGATGAGTTATTCAACGCTTGAACCTGTACTGCAGCGTGCACGCCGGCGTTATCTGGACGTTCTGGATGGTTTGAAGGAGGAAGAGCTGACCATGCGGCTGGCGCCTGGCTCCAACTCCATCGGCTTTCTCATTCGACACAACGCTGAAGTGGAATACCGTTTCTGTTCGATCTATTTTGGAAGGGCTTATCCTGAGCAAGTGGTGGTTTCCACGGTCGGCGATGTCAGAGATGAAGGTACGTTTACGAATCTGTCAGCCCTGCTTTCTTTTCAGGATGAGGCTTATCGCTTCCTGGTTGACACACTGTCCGCTTTTCCGGATGAAGATTGGCACAAAATCGTGGAGGCACCGATTGGAGCCATGAGTCCTTTAGAAGCAGTTGGCCGCCTGATCTTCCATACCAGTTATCACGGAGGGCAAATTGGCCTGATCCGCAAATACGGACCACGCCCATGAGCATAACGCTTACCGGCAAACGAATCACGCTCACACCCCTCACGCCAGACGACTTCTCTGCTGCACTTGATGTATACAACAGTAATCCAGCATACAATGAAGCGACGCTTGGTACACCTAAACGGATCATGGAGGACCTGCAGGTTGAATATGATACGTATGCCCAGATTCCGTCATCTTTTTGGCTCGCTATCTGGACACAAGATCGCCTGATCGGCATTACTCACCTGCTGGTCGAAAATCCGCATGATCAGAAAAGCTGGATTGGCCTTCTGCTGATCCATCACGACTGGCAGCGTCAAGGATACGGAAAAGAAGCATTGGCGCTACTCGAAGGCTATGCTCAGGATATGGACAGAGATTACCTTCACACGGGAATATTTGCTCAGGATACTGCTTCCTTGCATTTTTTCGGGTCAAACGGGTACGAACAATATCGACAGATTGAGGGTACTTACGGACGGCTCATCCAACCCATCTTAATGCTGGTAAAACCATTGAACGATTCGGCTTTTTCTCTAAGCTAAACGCTAGAAGGGACTGTCTCGCATAGGAATCTTTTGTACAGCATGTGTGACTGTGCGAGACCGTCCCTTCTGCCTCCAAAACGGTCACGCTTCTACTTTGGATTTATACGTTTCATCATCTCCACAAAGGATGATTCCCCGCGCCGAACAGCGCCCACCGCCTCCCAGATGTACAGCGAGACATAACTGCGCCAAGGCGCCCAGCTTTCCCCGACCCGCAGCATCTCCGCCTGATCAGGCTTATCCGCAAGACCATAGACAAGCTGGATTCCATTGCGCAATCCAATGTCTGCAACCGGCAACAGATTGGGCCTCCCCAAGCCAAACATCAACAGGCACTCGATTGTCCACCGACCGATGCCGCGCAATGGCAGCAAATACTCGATCACTTCCTCATCCGTCATCCGCTCCAGTCGCTCCAACTCAACCCTGCCTTCTGTCACCGCACGGGCAAAATCAATGATATACTCCGCCTTCCGCTGACTGAACTGCAGTGGACGTAGCTGCTCGACCTCCAATCTGGCTACAGCCTCCGGCGTCGGAAAGACGAGAAACTCTTCGCCTGTCCGATCGGCGACACTCTCTCCGGCAAATTGCAGCAAGCGTACGGTCAGTGTATTGGCAAAGGTCAGATTCAGCTGCTGGCCAATGATATTTACAATCATTGCCTGAAACAAGTCCGGGATCAACAGATACTTCAGTCCGCGGAAATAATCTGCAAGCGGCCGCAAATACGTGTCCTGCTCCATCATTTCATAAAGCGGGTGCAAATCGACATCCGCGCTAAACATGTGGCTGGCTGTTTTTTGCAGCTCCCCCTGCTGCGAAAGGGTCAAATCCTGCTCCGTGGAGATGGTCAGTATGGGCTCTTCCGTGCTTCCCGAAAATTGAAAGGTTACGACATGCGGACGATTTTCAATTCGCAGCGCTCGCCGCATCCGCCCCTCTTCCGGCTCGATTCGCAGTTGCGCATCGGGATGTGTTTGCAATCGGTATAGCAGCCGTTCAAATGAAAATGGTGGCTTTAATGGAATATCAGCTGTAAACATCAATTTCTCTCCCTTGATTCCGGCATCATTCATACAGTTATTTCCAGACTAACAGTCCTTTGCCCAAAAGAAAAGCGCACAACGAAATTCCATCGTTGTGCGCGTATAACAATATTTATCTGCTGAACATGCCTTTCAAGACAAACACCACATTGGCCGGGCGTTCGGCAAGACGACGCATGAAATAGCCGTACCAGTCATTGCCGTATGGTACATAGACACGCATCTTGTAGCCTTCCTTGGCCAAATCGATTTGAGATTGGGTACGGATCCCAAACAGCATCTGGAATTCAAACTGGGTACGCGGAATATTATATTCCTTCTCTAATTGTTTCACGTATTGGATGATCTGATCATCATGGGTAGCGATGGCAGCATAATTTCCGTTCAACAGATGCTGTTTGATGATTTTCTTGTAGTTTTCATCTACATCCGCTTTGTTCGGGAAAGCTACCTCTGGCGACTCTTTATAAGCCCCTTTTACCAGTCGCAGATTGACACCCGTATGCTTCAAGTCTTCGATGTCTTGCTCCGATCTGTACAGGTATGCTTGAATAACGGTTCCCACGTTATCATAATCCTTCAATAGCTCATGCAAAATGTCCAACGTCACTTGATTGTGAGCGTAATCTTCCATATCGATACGTACGAAAATGTTGCCGTTTTTCTTGGCGGAATCCAGGATGCGACGCATGTTGTTCATGCAAAGATCCTTGCTGATATCTAAGCCAAGGGACGTCATTTTTAGGGAAAGGTTGCAGTCTACACCGGATGCATGGATCGCTTCCAGCGTCTTGATGCAGTAATCTGCGGATTCATTCGCTTCCTCTACGCTAAAAACGAATTCCCCTAGATGGTCGAGTGTGCAGACGAGACCTTTTTGATTCAATTCACGCACCGACTTGATCGCGTCATTGATCGTTACGCCTGATACAAAACGGCTCGCCCCAAAACGGAGTCCCCATTTTTTCGCCGCTGCGTTCAATGTTTTGTTTTTGGAAAGGAACAGGAAAAAATCCTTCAGTAGTTGTTCCATGATACCTATGTCTCCTCCTCAAATGCTTGTCTGTCACTATTCAAGCATAAATCGTGCCAAAGTGACTTGCTGGCTCGGATCGGGATTGGCCACGTTTATTTCCGCGTACGCTTCTACATATATGTACAAGAGTTGTTCAATTTTGTACACTTATGATTAAGACCTTGGTACCTTTCCAATAGGATGTGATTATTTGAATCCGTTATTCTCCTTATATACACGTGTCAGCACATTTGCCAGCCCGCTGCAGTCCGAGCAGATTAGCATATGCCATGATGGCAGCATAGGTGTTTGCCTGAGAAATGACACTGTCTTTCCCGCACTCACGCTCTCAGAGGAAGCCTCCGTGGCCGATGCTGTTCACCTCGCTCTCGCTCATCCGGACTATTATTATCTCGTGACAGTAGATGAATCGAACCAGCCCCAAGGTATAGTCTCGCTGTCCACACTGCTTGGAATCGTGACCGAAGTGTACAGTAATCAGGCGGTTTTGCTGGATACACTGCTTACCACCATGAGTGAGGCTACCACAATCGTAGATAAACAGAATACCGTCCTTTATTGGAATCAATCCGCTGAAAAGATCTATGAAATATCGCGCGAGGATGTGGTCGGCGTATCGCTGGAGACCCACTTCGCGAGTGACTCGATCCGCCTGAAAGAGGCATTGTCGGAGGGGACGATCCTCCAGCGTGTCTATCATGTCCCCAGACCCGATCATCACGTCCTGATCAACACCGCCCCCGTCAAAAAAAATGGGGAGATTATCGGTGCCCTCTCGATCGAACAGGATATTACCGAGTTGGTCCGCCTGAATCAGGAGCTGGCAGACACCACCGCTCATCTGCAAACATTGAAACAAGAAATGAGCCGTTTTCAAGCCGGCGACGATCCTTTCTTTACGATTAAAGGGCACTCTGCAGCTATCCAGACCGCGATTCAGACTGCAAAAAAAGTCGCTCAGACGGATGCCACCGTACTCCTCTTCGGGGAGAGCGGCGTAGGAAAAGAGCTGTTCGCCCAGGCCATCCATCAAGCCAGTCGCCGCCGTGATCAGCCTTTTATTGCCATCAACTGTGCGGCTATTCCTGCCGCCTTGTTTGAAAGCGAGCTGTTTGGTTATCAAGGAGGCTCCTTTACCGGTGCCGAGAAAAAAGGAAAGCCCGGGAAGCTGGAGTTGGCTCATGGCGGTACGCTTTTCCTCGATGAAATCGGTGAGCTGCCGCTGGAGCTGCAGGTCAAGCTGCTGCGTGCCTTGCAAGAACGAAAATTTTATCGGGTGGGTGGAACCGAACCGATTACGGTCAATACACGAATCGTGGCCGCGACGAATCGGGATCTGGAAGAGATGGTCGCGCAGGGGCGCTTTCGCGAGGACCTGTTTTACCGCCTGAATGTGTTTTCGTTGGAGATTCCTCCGCTTCGTGAACGCAAAGAAGACATTCTGGAGCTTGTCCAAATCTTCATCCACGAGTACTCCATTACTCATGAGCAGCCTGTTCCCCGCATCTCTCCGGAGGTCATGCAAATGCTCTACGACTATGCCTGGCCGGGAAACATCCGCCAACTGCGCAATGTGATGGAGCGTCTGTCGATTTTGCAGGAGGGCGGGATGATTTTGCTTGAACACTTGCCTGCATCCATCCGCGCGGAGCGAACCGAACGGGTGCACGAGCTAATCACACAGCTCCCGTTATCCGCCCCACGCCTGATTCCACCTCGTATGGAAGAAAGTAAAATGAATGAAAAGGAACGAATCCTGGCTGCGCTCGAGCGTACGTATGGAAATAAAAAAGCGGCTGCGGATTTACTAGGTATCTCACGCGGCACGCTTTACAACAAAATGAGAAAGTATGGGATTGAGGATGAAAGATAAGGGACGTTCTTATTTGGAACAGCTTCGTTTCCATCCGGCGGAGTTCACCGTTCAATGTAATGGGGAATCGGTGACACTCCTGCCCAAGGAATATGCCTTAATTGAATTTTTGTACACCCATGCCAACCAGACGTTTTCCCGCGTACAGCTGCTGGATCAAGTCTGGAGCATGGAAGAACCGACTGATCGCACCGTAGACGATCATATTTATCGGTTGCGCAAAAAGCTGCTGCCGTGGAAAAAGTGGCTGCGGATCGATACGATACGGGGATACGGGTATAAGCTGTTTGTACAAGAGCCACCACCCCCTGTAGCCCCGCTCCTCCATGATCCTGAGGCAAACGCATACATGGAAAAGCTCATAAACAAATATCACGGATACGGAATGGGCGCAGCACTGCAAACGTTGGCGGATAATCAAGCGGTTCTCGGGCTGGAAATCCCCCCTTTTTACACGGTGTACACCCGCTTTGTCAGTGGGGATTTCCACTGGATTGTCGAAACTGATGCTTTGACGTTTTGGGAAAAATCCAATTACCTGCTTAATTTATACGCGGAAATCCAGTTTGACGCCGAGCAAGCGCTCCGCTTCTTTCAGAAGGCGGCAAAAAACAAGCACCTGATGCCAGCCGAGTGGCAAAAAGAAGTGGAGCTAAACATGGTCTGCTTATATTTCGAGACGAATCGGGCTGCCGAAGGCCGTGCCGTACTGGAAGCGGTACGTAAGATTGTTCTCGAGATGAATTCACCCAGCTTCCAGCTGATCTGGCTTGTCAATCGATTGTACCTGGCTATCCACACCCATGATCAGGAGCTTGCTGAGACTACAAACGAGTCAGCCGAGCAATTATTGCGCGAATATCCGATTCAGCGGGAAATGGGCTTGTTCACGATTGCCAAAGGACTTTGGCAATATCGGTTGGGTGAGGTTTCCGCCCCGAGGAAACTATTGGAAGAAGGCGTACAGATATTGCAGCAAACGCAATTCGCCCCCCATATCATCAGCGGCGTTCATCACATTCTGCACCACTTGCGCAAATACAACGATGATCAAGAAGCGTTGCGCACCTATGAAAAGCTGTGGCGCAGCCTTCAGGAAAAATACCGTCTGCAGGAGCTGGAGCAAAAAATTACACCGATATTGCAAGCACACCTCTGATATTGTTCTGATATTTCTCCTTTAGGATGAGTCATAAGCATCAAATAAGGAGGAGCTACCCGTGTTATTGAAAAATCGCGTTTTTACCCGCATGTTTGCCGCTTATGGCCTCTCCACGCTTGGTTCGTGGTTTGATTTTATTGCTGTCTCCATACTATTGGGGTACGTATGGCAAGCCGATGCCATGACCATCGCGTTTCTCCCCTTGGTCTACTTTGCACCCGCCATCTTTTTGGCGCAAATCGCCGGGATTTACGCTGATCGGTGGAACAAGCTGCAGTTGATGATCGTAACCGATCTCATACGCAGTGTCTTAACCGTTCTGATGATCATGGCTGATGACCCGGTTACCCTGTATGCTTTCATTTTCCTGCGTGCGTGTGCCACCGTTTTTCATACGCCAGCCCACCAAGCGATGACCCGCCATGTAGTTCCCGCGGATCAATTGCTGCAAGCCGTCTCATGGAATGGCACCGTTTTTCAGGCAGGAAAAATTTTCGGGCCGCTCTTGGGTGGAACGATTGCCTCTGCTTTTTCCCCGATGATCTGTCTGGCAATTAATGCGGCCACCATGCTCGCTTCTGCCGCATTCCTGCTGTCGATCGGGAAAATCCAAGAGGGCTCGGACGGACAAAGCGAAAGAGAAGTAAAGCCGAGCTTTCGCGAAGCGTGGAAAGAAGGCTGGCAGATCATGCTTAACAGTCGCGTCCTCTTCTCCAGCACGTTGTTTTCCTTAATCGCTCTGTTTTCCATTCAGCTGATCGACGCCCAGTTTGCCACCATCTTACGCGAAAAGGCTCCTGGACATCCCGAGCTGGTCGGCTGGGTCGTGAGTGCGATTGGCACCGGTGCCATGCTGCCGATGCTCGTGATGACGAAGCGAAAAGAAATGAGCGCTTACGGCTGGATGTTGGGCGGTGGCATCTTTTTGATCGGATTGTTGTTTAGTTCTTTCGGCTTGTACCAGCCGCAATGGGGCCGCTCCTTGCTTCTCATAGGATCTTTCATCGGTGGAATTGGCACGGGGCTCACCTTTGTCTGCAGCAATTATGTGCGGCAGAAAGAAACCCCAAAGGAAGCAATGGGGCGTGTCACGGGCATTATCGAGTCGCTGAGCAGCTTTGTCTTTATGGTTGCACCGCTGCTGGGTGGAGGGCTCATCACGATGATTGGTGTGAGCAGCACCTTTGTCATGATTGGCGCTGTCATTACCTTAATCGGGTTTGCGGGTGTCACTTTCCAGACCGTCATCTGGGGAAAACGCGAAAAAACCCCAGAATCTATGGATTCCGGGGTATCAGCCTGATGATTTTATCGTCGCCTTCACGCACATTGCCTCTTCCATCACGATTATTCGTCAAGAGATAGATCGAACCATCTGGCCCCTCTATGACATCACGTATACGGCCATATCGATCGTGGTAAAAAGCTGCCACCCTTGGCACTTCATTTTCTTGCGTTGAGAGCTCCAGCGACAGAACCTGCTGACCTGCCAGGTTGGCTACAAGAAGGCGTCCTGCCCATGGTCCTTTTGTAAGAAACGTCATACCTGATGGCGCCCACGTATTCTCTCCACTGTGAGCAAGCGGGGGCGTTTTTCCTGTTTCTTGTTCATCTCCCTGCAAGGTTGGCCATCCGTAGTTGGCGCCAGGCGCGATGACGTTGATCTCGTCATGTGCAGATTGGCCATGCTCGGAGCTGTACAGCTTCTGATCGCGCGGATTCCAGGCGAGTCCCTGTGGATTGCGGTGGCCATAGCTATAGATCGGAGAGCCGGGAAAAGGATTATCTGCAGGGATTTTTCCATCGGTGGTAATCCGCAAGATTTTTCCAGCCAAGCTGGACAGATCTTGAGCTAGCTGACGGTTGCCTGCATCTCCCGCAGTGATATACAGGTGGCCGTCCGGGCCGATCTTGATTCGCCCGCCATTATGGATCGTATGGCCAGGAATTCGGTCGATCAATACCTTGTCAATCTGTGCCTTGTTGTTTTGCTCGCGGAGTCGCAGCACTCGATTGAATATTTGTTCTCCCGACTGATACGTATGGTACACATACAGATAATGATTTTGGGCAAATAACGGATCTGCCGCAATACCCAAGAGCCCTCCCTCCCCCTCGCTGATGAAGGGAGCTGGGAAGGTGATAACCGGTTCAGGCAGCAGCTTGCCTTCTACGATGACACGCACAGTCCCCGGTCGTTCTGTAAAGAAAAAGCGCTGATCAGGAGTGATGGCCAAAGACCATGGGACTTGCAGGCCAGAAGCCACCACTTGGGGTTGGTATGGGATCTCGGCCTCGCGCAAATGTACGGGATCCACTGCCCGCGATTGGGGAACCTGAATCTGGCTAACAGGCTCCGGTGATGGATTCGCTTCTTTCGGAGAAGCCGCTTCACAGCCAATTCCCATAATCAGAAAAAACAATGTAACTGCCAGAGTGGTCAGCCGTTGCATATTCATCCTTCACACCTTTCTATCACATTCATTTTCTCCCAGATCGTCAAAGGAAAACCACACCTCTCCAGGTGTGGTTTATGTTTTTTCATGGGCTGCACGTTTATATAGTTCCTCCAGCTGTCGCTGAAGTAAATATTTTCGCAAGACTAGCAAGTTTTTCGAATTGATTTCCGTAATCTTACAGCCGTAAAGATAGCTGCCGCCCTCTTCTTTGGTATGAAGGACTTCCAGTCGGGCATGCACGGCTCCATCTTCACGGTTTTTCCCATAGAGCTCGATATAGATCGGCAACTGTGTCTTCACTTTCAGCTGCTGGTCGAAGCGGAAAGCCAATCCACCCAGACTGACATTAATGACTTCCACCATCGGATCGATCAAGGGTTGCTTCGTGGCAGACGCTTCCGGAAGACGTATCCAGCCTTCGATCGATACGTCAAAACGTGGATAGCGTCTTCGTTGTTCTTTGAATTCGACAGCGGTGGGCGAATGAAAGATGATTAACCGATGCGTATCTCTCGCCAAAATGACCCCTTCGAAATTATTCATTTGCTCGTAATTTCGTGTAATCATGCACGGGATCGGGTCCCCGACAGAAAAATCGATCTCCTCTTCAAAAACGACCTCGAGCAGATCCCCTTCCTCATAAGTGACTTTTCCCTCGTACATTTTTTTTCCGCGCTTTACTTGTAATATGCTCTCCATGTTTCTTCCCCCGCATGAAATTCTCTAACACACTAGGATGACTGTACCATGCTATTCCACCAATTCAGGGAATCCAAACTACACTGCTGCAAAATAAGGTATAATAGACTCACTGCTTAAGAGGAGGTTGAACAACCGTATGTCTACGTACCAGTGGGTTACCCTTGCCCTCGCGATCGCTGTGGCTGCCTGTGTTGTCGCGATCGGTATTTTCATTGCTGAAAAAAGCGTAATCGGCGTCATAGCGTCCATCATTGGAACCATTTTCTTTTTTGGTGCCGGGTTCCGCTACAAAAAGAAACATTCATAATGAACGGCGGACAAGCAGGCTGCTGACATAAAACAAAAGGGCAGGCACGCTGCGTGCCTGACGGAGCAGTTCCCTTGCAACCGTATAGATATCGGTTTGCTTGCGATTCACCTTTCGATCCGCCAAATACAAAGCAACGAGTCCATCGACGATCATCCGATGAAAGGATGCATTTGGCAGTTTGGCCGCATGAGATTTTGCTTGCGCGACAAAGTATTGCAGTCGGGTGATCGCTTCATCGGACGAGGTATAATAGCTGACGAAATTTAAATCTCCCCCGAGCCGATCCTCTTCCAAGTCAATCAGATAATCCAATAAGATATGCAATCCACATACCCAAGGAAAATAAGCATTGCACACCTTTTGCACCTGATCCTCTGACAGATGCTCTGCAGTGGCCATGGTAAACAGGGCAAAGATGCCAATCGTTGAACCGGTCACCGCTGAAAACTCCTGCCAATAAATCTCCGGATACCGTTCGCGATACTGGTTCCACCAGGCCATGAGATGAGGTTCTCGATCGGCCTTAGCGATATGCTTGTACACTTGCAGATCGCTGTATAGGTTAGAAAATTCCAGGACTCGTTCCTGTATCTTCGCATACGAGGGCAGCTTCTTAATATAGTGCTGACAGGTTGTCACCAGCTCTTTCAGGTAGCCGCCGTCATTTTTTTCGGTTCGATATAGATAATAATCACGCACAGGTGCGTCCGGAGTCAATGCGTCCTGCATCGAACGGTGCAGTTGGCGAAAATCCTCGGGATCTAGCGATGTGCTGCGATCGCAAAGGTTATCCAAATAGTCACTGATCGTCTGATAGGCCACGATCAATGGCACCAGATCCTTTGCATGGGCAAGCTCCTGTGCCGCATACACCACTCCGCCTTGCAAATGGAATTTCTTTGTATCCATACTGGCCAGCGCCTGTTTGCGCAATTCTTCATCAGGGATATCGCCTGCT
>DASQNU010000252.1:0-2803 GCA_035644815.1 Bathyarchaeia archaeon
CAGGAGTGCCAGAGCTGGCTGGAGCAGTATCCCCAGATCAAAAGACCGCATACGTCCTCGGAGATTGTACCGCTGCTTACCGATCATTTGATTGCCTCGGGCATATTGCCGGTCATCGGTTTGGAACGGCCCCTCGATGCAAAGCGGGAAGCTATCCTCAACCGCTATGGGCATCAGTTAGAACATTACCCCTATCTGTGGTCACTCTTTCGCACGGAGCAGGCATCCATAGAGCGCAAGGCTTTTGCCCAGATCGGGATGTTTCGCAAGGGCAGGCTGACACTGCGCCAGATCGAACGCGATATGGGGCGCAGACTCCTGCACGCGGGTTATCATTATGAAGTTGCCGACAAAATTATTCTTATGCAGCAGGAAGCGCCTGGCGTGCAAGAAAGCAAAAAACAAGGCTCAGGCATCATTCGGTCATAAAGGGGGGTGCTTCCGCTACCGTGGTGGGGTGATCATATTCCGCAACTCCGCTTCATTCTACGCCCCGCTGTAGGTAAGGACTGTCCGCTCCGCAGCAAATCGCGGGGGTGTGCAAAAAGTGGCGTCGCTTCGCAGCTTAGCCGGGTTTGCCCCCCCTTTTTCCCGTGATTCACTGCTCCGCTGGGGCGGGCTTCGCAGGCGCTCCGTTTCGGAACATGCTGCGTGAGGAAGGGAAGGCCGGGACGGGCGGAGTTTTTTGCCACACCGACCGAGGTGGAGCTTGCGAAAACGGGACATGCATGTCGCGCAATCTCCACGGGTGAATCCGCTTCATCGAACCCTTTTGCGCGACGTCCCGTTTTTGCGAGCGGAACCGGACTTTCTCTGCTTCCGCGCGGGTGTGGCAACTTCGGAGCCCCGCCCGGCCTTCCCTTCACCCACCACAATGTTTGCACAAACCAAAAATAAGGCCACGCCAAAAGTCTGGCGTAGCCACTTATGCGTTTGAACTAACGGTTTTCTTTCATGCGTTCTTGTGGTTCACTATTAATAGAACCGTTGGAACGTACGGCCTCTGATTGCGATTTGGGGCCTTGTATGTCGGCGGTTTTTCCGAAATCCTTTGCTTTATTGCGCATCTGATCTCCCTCCTCCTGCCAAAGATGCTTGTAGTATGACCAAAAGAGGTACAATGTAATGATAATGACGGAAAAGCAGGTGACCATAGATGGCGAAAAAACGATCCAAGCCAAACACATACACACAATCCTCGCGTCAATCTCAGAACGCAGCAGCCACCGAGGAAAAATCCGGACTGAGCCTCAAGGAGATGCTCGGTGACGATGCGCTGTCCAAGCTGAAAGCGCTGGAGCGGGACATGAAAGAAGAAAAAGCCCGCCTCGAGCAAGAGGAGCAGGAGCGCCGCCGCCGTGAGCAGGAAGAGCGGGAAAAGAACAAGAGCTTCGCCGAGCTGTTGGATGATTTTGATAAAAAAGGCGGAGGAAAGTACAGTTGAAGAACGAAAAACCGGCCCCACGGCCAGATACTTCCAAAAACGGGCTGCTAAAGCGGAATCAGCTGCAAGTAAAGGATGAATCGGTACGCGCGCGGGGCAAAGAAGTCTTGTCGCGCTTGGGGAAAGGAAAAAAGGAGAACCAAGAATAAGGGAAGCATCCGTGGACCGTCTCCATGCCAGGAGGCGGTTCTTGGCATTTGTGGTTCACGAAAAGTCGGATCGAGCAATAAAACTCCTGTTATTCTTTTGGGGAAAGGGAGGTTGTTTCTGTGGATATGCTGTCAAAGCTGAATGACTCGATGACTTACATTGAACAAAATCTCACGCAAGACATCGATGTGAAAGAAGCCGCAAAGCTCGCCCTGTGCTCGGAATACCATTACAAAAGAATGTTCTCTTTTCTCGCGGGCATTCCGCTGTCCGAGTACATCCGTCGCAGACGCCTTACGCTTGCGGCGTTTGAGCTTGCCAATTCCGATCTGCGTATCATTGATGTTGCCGTGAAGTATGGATACAGCTCGGCCGATACGTTCGCGAGAGCCTTTCACAGCTTGCATGGGATCACACCGTCCGAAGCGAGAACCAAAGGCCAAGCATTAAAAGCATATCCCCGGATGACCTTCCAGTTGACCATTAGAGGAGGCAGTGAAATGAACTATCGCCTGGTGGAAAAAGATGCTTTCCGTGTCGTTGGTATCAAGAAACGGGTTCCGCTGATCTACCATGGAGTGAATCCGGAGATTGCTTCGATGTGGCAGCAGCTGACAATGGAGACGATTACGCAGCTCAAGCAGCTGTCAAACGTCGAACCGATCGGCTTGCTCAGCGCATCCACGAATTTTTCCGAGGGGCGCCAGGAATACGGAGAGCTGGACCATTATATCGGCGCGGCAACGACAAAGGAATGCCCTGATCATCTGAGCATGCTTGAAGTGCCTGCCTCTGCCTGGGCAGTATTCGAAGCAGTCGGGCCGTTCCCAGACACGCTCCAGCAAGTATGGGGGCGCATTTATGCGGAATGGTTTCCTTCGTCCCTCTACGAACAAGCGGAAGGGCCTGAAATGCTGTGGAATGAGCATAAGGATGTAACCTCACCGACGTTTCGCAGCGAGATATGGATACCGATCAAGAAAAGAAAAGGGGAATAGGATCGCTAAAATACAAGGCTTCACCTGCCATGATGTTCCTCGCCACAATGTAGCAGGGATTTTTCCAAGCCTCTTCCCATATAGGTATTAGGAAGGGGAAGGGGGATGAAAAATGGGGCCGGTCCTGCTTGTCATCAGTTTGTTCTGTATTGCCGTGGGTACCTGGAAGTTAATTGGCATGGTAAAAGAAAGGAAACCTGGCAGCAAGCCA